>NZ_JAKFIA010000002.1:570000-905578 GCF_022569295.1 Pedomonas mirosovicensis
ATCAATGCTGGTCAATGGATTTTGTCAGCGATGCTCTCAGTGATGGCCGCCGGTTCCGGATCCTGACGGTCGTGGATAACTTCACGCGCGAATGTCTTGCCCTGATCGCCGATACGTCCCTGTCCGGCGCCAGGGTCTGCAGAGAATTGGACGCGATCATTGCCCGGCGAGGCAAGCCACGGCTGTGTGTCAGCGACAACGGCACTGAGTTCACCAGTGCCGCCCTCCTCAAATGGACTCAGGATCGCATGATCGACTGGCATTACATCGCCCCCGGCAAACCCACCCAGAACGCTTTTGTCGAAAGCTTCAATGGCCGCCTTCGCGATGAGTGCCTCAACGAGACGCTGTTCGCATCTCTGAGCCATGCCCGCCGGATCCTTGCCGATTGGCAGCATGACTACAACCATGTCAGGCCTCACTCGAGTTTGGGAGGTGCAACGCCAGCCGACATCGCTGGAAATAACTTCCGGCAACTGCCTCCGGGGCGCGCCCCGGAGGCAGTTGCCATCATAGCCCAATCAGGGCATCAACAGAAAAAGGCTCTACTTCAGGTCGGCTGAAATCTGGGGAGCAGGTCATGAAAAATATGTAATATTAGGTGTTTTATTTTGTTGGTTATTGTTATTTTGTTTTTTTGATTGGGCCGTTTCGATATGGTGTCGCCTGCTCATCTAAGAGAACCCCCATGCCTCTTGGACATTTAGGCGGAGGTTTGAGTATGTCATTCTCCATATTTTTTGCTCATTCCGTGAGTGATCAACCCGAGTGCTGCTGGGAGCCCCTCGGTGAACACCTCAAAGCTGTTGGAACGATGGCCGCTGAATTTGCCTCCCATTTCGGCGCAGGGCAGTTCGCACGAGCAATGGGACTCCTGCACGACATCGGGAAATGTTCTCAAGCCTACCAACGCTACATCCGCCACCCCCAAGATGGGGCATTGAAAGGTCCGGATCACAGCACCGCCGGCGCACAGGAGGCCTGTGCGGCCTATGGCAAGTTGGGCCGGTTGCTGGCGTTCGGGATTGCTGGACATCATTCAGGGCTGATAGATGGCATCAAGCTCAATGAGCGACTGGTCAAGACGGTGGAGGATTATTCGGGCTGGCCTGCAGAAGCAGGATCCCTTCCAGATCTTGCCGCGTTAGCCAATGAGCAGCGCCGGATCAGGGGTAATGGCATTCACCCGACCTTTTCTGGCGCCTTCTTCGTGCGCATGCTCTTTTCTTGCCTGGTCGACGCAGATTTCATCGCGACAGAGCGCTTCTATGATCGTGCGCACGGCAAGGCTCCACGGGCGCGCGGCGGTGTACTAAGACAAGAGCATCTCGATACGATCCGAAATTTTCTGGCCAGCCATCGGCGCGAAGACACGCCGGTCAATGTCTTGCGTTCGCAAATCCTGGACCATGCCAATGTGCAGGCCGCGCAGTCGCCTGGCCTGTTCACGCTCACTGTGCCGACGGGAGGGGGCAAGACGCTGACATCGCTGAGCTTCGCTGCCGAACACGCGCTGGCGCATGGGCTCCGCCGCATCGTCTATGTGATCCCCTTCACGTCAATCATCGAGCAGACGGCAGCGGTGTTTCGCGACGACGTGGGGCTCGTGGACGCCGTGCTTGAGCATCATTCAAGCTTTGATCCCGAGGGACGTGAGCCAGCCAGCGGCAATGACACCGAAAGGGAGGGTGCAGCAGGACTCGCTAAAATGCGCCGGGACACCGAGAACTGGGACGCGCCGATCGTGGTCACCACCGCAGTGCAGTTCTTCGAAAGCCTGTTCGCGGCGCGCACAAGCAAGGCGCGCAAACTGCACAACCTTGCCCGCAGCGTGATCGTGCTCGACGAGGCGCAGTCGATCCCTGTTCACCTGCTGCGCCCCTGCATGGCCGCAATCGACGAACTCGCGCGCAATTACGGCGCAAGCGTGGTTCTCTGCACAGCGACACAGCCCGCGCTGCGTGTGCTGGATGAGGCGCTGCCGCAGGCGTCGAATGGGAAGTGTGAGGGGCTGGACATTCCCGATCACCGGGAACTCGCGCCGCATCCGGCAGCGCTTTATTCGAAGCTCAGGCGCGTGCGGGTGGAATGGCTGCGCGAACCGGTGTGCGATGAGGCCGTGAGTGCACGCTTCGCCAACCAGCCGCAGATGCTGTGCATCGTCAACAGCCGCGCCCATGCGCGCGAGCTGTTTGGGCTGTTGCGTGAGCAAGGCCAGGAAGGCGCAGCGCACCTGACGACATTGATGTGCGCGCGGCATCGACGGCAAGTGCTGGCGCGATTGTGTGATGATCTGAAGAAGGGCCGGCCGGTCCGGCTCGTCGCCACCAGCCTGATCGAGGCCGGCGTGGACATCTCCTTCCCAGAAGTCTGGCGCGCCGTAAGCGGGCTTTCAAGCATCGCGCAGGCGGCGGGTCGCTGCAACCGCAATGGCGAACTGGGACCGCTGGGCGAGGCGCTGGGCAGAACCGTCGTGTTCGAACCCGCGGGACACAGGATGCCCGATGCGATCAAACCATTCTACCAGGCTGCGCGAGAAGTCTTGAAGCGCAACGATGACCCACTTGCTCTGGAGGCGGTGCGGGAATACTATCGCTGGCTCTACTGGGCGCAGGGCTATAAAGCGCTCGACCGCGCACATCTGGCACCCGGAGAAACGCTGGAGATCATGCGCGCGATCAAGGAGACGACAGAGAGCTTGGACTTCCCCTTCGCCAAGATTGCCCGTGCCTTCCGCCTCATCGACGAGGTTATGGACCCGATCATCGTGCCTTTCGATGACGATGCTCACAAGGCCATCAATGAGCTGCGATTTGCCGAACTCCCGCCAGCAGGCGTGCAGCGCAGGCTGCAACAATATGTCGTGCCTGTGCCGGCGAAGCTGCGGGCGGACTGGCTGGCGAAGGGCGTGGTGGAGGCGATCAGGCCTGACGATTACGGCGATCGCTTCATCGTTTTGGCCGAGGAGCGGCCGGGTGAGCTTCCGCCACTGTATGACCTCAATGCCGGTCTGCAGATCGATGGTGATCCTGCGATCAGGTCAGCGGAAAACAACATTTTCTAGGGTCAATGTTCTTATGGTTCAGGGACTGATCGAGCGCCTGTTCAATGTGGTTCCCTGCACAATGATGTCGCGCATGCAACGCGAGGCATTGCCAAAAATCATAACACTATCATACTATTGAGTCGCCTTTGGATGGTGAGGCGTTGATATCGGGGGAGTAATGACTGTCAGGCTGCACGTCTGGGGGAGCGTGCCTGCTTCACGCGCCCGGAGATGAAGGTCGAGCGCGTCAGCTACGACGTCATGACGCCATCGGCGGCGCGCGGCATTCTTGAGGCCATTCACTGGAAGCCGGCGATCCGCTGGCATGTTGATCGCATCCACGTGCTGCGCCCGATCTGCTTCCAGTCGTTGCGGCGCAACGAGGTAGGGGCCAAGGCGAGCGAGGCCAATGCCCGCAGCGCCATGAAGCGCGGCACGACCGAGGGTCTGGGCATTCTCGTCGACGAGAACCGCCAGCAGCGCGCGGCGCTGGTGCTGGTCGATGTCGCATATGTGATCGAGGCGCACTTCTCAATGACTGACAAGGCTGGACCGGAGGACACGCCTGCCAAGCACATTTCCATGTTCAACCGCCGCGCCCAGCAGGGCCAGTGCTTCCACCGTCCCTGCCTCGGCACGCGTGAATTCGCTGCCGAGTTCGAACTGCTGGGGCCGGACGATCCGCTTCCGGTCTACGACCCGCCGCTGACCGAGCGCGATCGTGATTTTGGCTGGA
The DNA here is from genome assembly GCF_022569295.1 of Pedomonas mirosovicensis. Taxonomy (NCBI): domain Bacteria; kingdom Pseudomonadati; phylum Pseudomonadota; class Alphaproteobacteria; order Sphingomonadales; family Pedomonadaceae; genus Pedomonas; species Pedomonas mirosovicensis. Next base: position 573,783 of record NZ_JAKFIA010000002.1, read on the forward strand.
TGCTGCACGATATCGACTTCGCTCGCGGTAATGAATCGCGCTTTTTTCGCGCGCAAATGATGGACGGCGTAATTGAGGTCCCCCCTTCCATGCGAAGGAGGTGGTGCAGTGACCATTCTGCAAGCGCTGGAACGCCACTATCATCGCCTGGCCGAGCGCGGTGAGATCTCCTCACCGGGGTGGAGCCGGGAGAAGTTCGGCTTTTGCGTCGTCTTGAGCCGCGATGGCGAACCGGTGGCAATGGAAGATTTACGAGACCTTCTGGGCAAGAAGCCGGTCAATCGGGAATTTACCGTTCCTGCATCCTTCAAGCGGTCAGGAAAGCGGCCGCCTCCCTTCTTTCTGTGGGACAAGACTTCCTATTCGCTGGGTGTTGGCGCTGAAGGAAAGGGGTGGAAGGAAACGCCTTTCCAGCATGGCTTGTTCAAGGAATACCACTTGAATCGGCTATCAAGGGAGGAAGACCCTGGGCTGCTTGCACTGGTCAGGTTCCTGCAGACCTGGGAGCCATCCGCATTCCGGGAAAGCTGTCTCAAGGAGATTGTCCCCGACGCCAATATCATGTTCCGCCTGGATGGTGACAGGGAATACCTGCATGAACGCGCGGCCGCACGGAGATTGGTTGAGGCTGGAAACGACAACGAGACGGACCAAGACCAGCAGGTCGGCTGGTGCTTAATCACCGGAGAGCAAGCTCCTATCGAAAAGTTGCATCCGGCGATCAAGGGCGTGGCAGCCAACAATCCTCCTCCTGGCGGCGGTCATTCATTAGTCTCGTTCAATCTCGACGCCTTTACGTCACTGTGCAAGACGCAGGGCGCCAATGCGCCAACTTCGAAGGGAGCGGCATTCCGCTACGGAACGACGCTCAACCACCTGCTGACGCGCGGCGGGCCGAATCGACTGCCACATCCGATCGGCGACGCCACCGTTGTGTTCTGGGCCGAGGCTGGCGATGACCAGGCCGATGCGTTGTTTGCCAACTGGCTTGGCGGGGATACGGCCGATGACGACGCCAGCGAAACGCGCAAGCTGCGCGAGCAGATGCAGGCGGTCGCCAGCGGCAAGCGAATTTCCGATGTTCTGCCGCAGATCGATCCCGACACCCGCTTTCACGTCCTCGGCCTGTCGCCCAACGCTGCGCGGCTTTCCGTGCGTTTCTGGCTCAGCGACACGATCGACGCCTTCGCGCACCGGCTTGCCCGGCACCACGAGGATCTGCGCATCGAGCCGACGCCGTTGAACTGGGGCGCGGCACCTTCCGTCAATTGCCTCCTCGTCAACACAACAGCGTTGCAGCGCGATTTCAAGAATATTCCGCCGCTACTCGCCGGGGAGGTGATGCGCGCGGTGCTTGGCGGCACACGCTATCCGCTGAGCCTCCTGTCCGCCGCCTTGATACGCCTGCGCGCAGGCGACAGCCCGGCAACGGGCTGGCACGCTGCCGTCATTCGCGCGGTGCTCGTGCGCCTCAAGCGCCGCCATTCTGAATTTCCTGAGGAAGGAGAGACTCCAATGAGCCTGAAGAGGGACCACGACAACGTGGGCTACCAACTCGGCCGGCTGTTTGCCGTTTATGAATTGGCGCAGCGAGCGGCACTGGGCCGCGTCAATGCCACGATCCGAGACAAGTACTTCGGCGCAGCTTCTGCAACGCCGGCCAGCGTCTTTCCATTGATCGTGCGGGGCGGGCAAAATCACCTTGCCAAGGTGCGCAAGGAAAAGCCCGGCTGGGCCAGCCTGATCGAGCGCGAGCTGGAGGAAATCCACAGCCATATCGAACCGGCAGCACCCCGCTCGCTGCCGCGCTCGCTGTCCCTGCAGGACCAGGGGGAGTTCGCTATCGGCTACTACCACCAGCGCGCGGCGAGCCTGTCCAACGGCAAGAATGAAAACATCGATCCGAAAGAGCTGGAAGACCTGCAAGGCGAAGGGGACGAAAAATGAGCAATCCCGTTACCAACCGCTACGAGTTCGTCCTCTATTTCGACGTGACGAACGGAAATCCCAATGGCGATCCAGACGCCGGCAACATGCCCCGGCTCGACCCGGAAACGAACCAGGGCCTCGTCTCCGACGTCGCGCTGAAGCGGAAGGTGCGCAACTACGTTGCGCTGGCGAAGGGAGATGGCCCCGGTTGTGATATCTACATGTCCGAGGGCGCGACCCTCAACAATCAGCACAGGAAGGCCTGGGCGGCGGTGATGCCGGAAGTCACCAAGGATGAGGAGCTCAAGAAGCTGCCTAAGGACCAGCAGAAGGCGCGAGAACTAACGAAGTGGATGTGCGCCAACTTTTGGGACATCCGTGCTTTCGGGGCTGTAATGTCGACCGGCGTGAACGCTGGACAGGTACGCGGGCCAGTGCAGTTCACCTTCGCCCGCTCGGTCGAGCCAATCCTGCCGCTGGAAGTGTCGATCACCCGCATGGCCGCGACCACCGAGAAGGACGCCGAAGACAAAGGGGGCGCACCATGGGGCGCAAGCATATCGTACCCTATGGCCTTTACCGCGCGCACGGGTTCGTCTCTGCCCCGCTGGCCAGCCATTCGACCAAGGGAACAGGCTTTTCCGAGGACGACCTCGAGCTGCTCTGGGAGGCGCTCGGCAACATGTTCGATCATGACCGGTCAGCCGCTCGCGGCGAGATGGCGACGCGCAAGCTCATCCTGTTTCGCCACGATAGCGCGCTGGGCAATGCCCAGGCGCAATCGCTGTTCGACCGGGTGAAGACCTGGCGTGTCCACGAAGGCGCGCGTCAGCACGTCGGCAGCCGTGCCACCGATAACTGGCCGCCAGCGCGTCACTGGTCCGATTATGCCGTGACCATCGACCGCGAAGGGCTGCCCGCTGGTGTTGAGGTGATCGAGCGGATTTGAGTGATGCTGCAGCCACCGCCGGACCCGGAAGCCGAAGAGGCACTGGTGCCTGTGTCTGCGCTGCAGCACTACCTCTTCTGTCCGCGCCAGTGCGCACTCATCCATGTCGAGCGCATCTGGGCGGAGGACGGTGCCACGGCGGAGGGACAATTGTTGCATGCCCGGGTGGACAGCGGCCGGCCTGACCGTCGAGCCGGCATCCGAACGGTGCGTGGGCTGACCCTTCGCTCATTCGCGCTGGGCCTCTCGGGCAAGGCTGACGCGGTCGAGTTCCACGGGACGATGCCTTATCCGGTCGAATACAAGCGCGGCCGCCCAAAGTCGCACCGCGCCGATGAGGTCCAGCTTTGCGCGCAGGCGCTGTGCCTGGAGGAGATGTTCGGCGTGACGGTGTCCGAAGGCGCGCTGTTCTACGGCCAGACGCACAGGCGGCAGGTCGTCGCCTTTGACGAGGAGCTGCGCGCTTTGACCGCGCGGATCGCCACGGAAACGCGCGGCATGATCACAGCGGGACACACGCCGCCGCCTCGGGCGACACCCGCTTGCCGACGCTGCTCACTCGCCGGTATGTGCCGCCCGCAAAAACTTGAAAGGCCGCCGGAAGTTGGGCGCTGGCTGCAACGCCAGCTTATGGCTCTGGAGGACGATTGAGCGCCAGCCGCAGGGAACATTCAGGATGCGTCGTCACCTCAACACGATCTACGTCACCACCGAAAACAGCTGGCTGCGCAAGGATGGCGCCAACATTGTTGTCGATGTCGACGGGGTCGAGCGCGGCCGCGTGCCGATGCACCTGGTCGACGGCGTGGTCAGCTTCGCGCGCCCGGGCGCTTCGCCCGCGCTGATGGCGGCCTGCGCCGAGGAAGGGATCGCGCTGTCGTTCCTGACACCCCAGGGCAAGTTCCTCGCACGCGTGGAGGGTCCGCGGACGGGAAACGTCCTGCTGCGTCGCACGCAGTACCGCGTTGCTGACGATCCGGGCCGGGCGGTGCCGATCGTGCGCGGCATCGTCACCGCCAAGGCGGCAAACCAGCGCACTGTGCTTCGCCGCGCCTTGCGCGATCATGGGGCTGCCATGGTGCCGGACGCCCGCGCCGCGATCGAGCGCGCCGAGCAGCGTCTCTCGCACGTTGCCCGACTGGCCGCCACCGCCGCGGACGTAGCCACGCTGCGCGGTTACGAGGGGGAAGCAGCCCAAGTCTATTTCGGGGCTTTTGACGCCATGGTGCAGGGTGATCGCGAGGCTTTCACCTTTCGCTGCCGCTCCCGCCGCCCTCCGCTCGACCGGATCAACTGTCTGCTCTCGTTCCTCTACGCGATGCTCGGCCATGACTGTCGCTCGGCGCTGGAAAGTGTCGGACTCGACCCTCAGGTGGGGCTGCTGCATGCCGACCGACCGGGCCGCGCCAGCCTGGCGCTTGATCTGATGGAGGAATTGCGCCCGGTGCTTGCCGATCGCCTGGCGCTCACGCTTGTCAACCGGGGGCAGGTGAAAGCGCGCGATTTCCACATCGACGAGGGAGGCGCAGTATCGCTGACCGATGACGGGCGCAAGGCAATTCTGGTGGCCTGGCAGGAGCGTAAGAAGCGTGAGCTACGCCATCCCTTCCTGGGCGAGACGATGCCGATGGGCCTCGTCCCTCATGTTCAGGCACTGCTGCTGTCCCGTCATCTGCGCGGTGATCTCGACGGCTATCCTCCCTTTCTGTGGAGATGAGAGATGCTCATGCTGGTGACCTATGACGTGAATACACAGGACCCTGCCGGCAGGCGTCGCCTACGTCGCGTCGCCAAGGCTTGCCAGGATCTCGGACAGCGTGTGCAGAACTCGGTGTTCGAATGCGAGGTCGATCCGGCGCAATGGGCGAAACTGCGCGCGCGTCTTCTTGAAGAGATCGACGCAGAAAAGGACTCGCTACGCTTCTATCGCCTGGGTGCAGACGGCAAGCGCCGGGTAGAGCATGTAGGCGCGAAACCAGCGATAGACCTTGATGGCCCCCTGGTGTTCTGAAGCTGGTAAGACCGTTGCCGCGCGAACCGGAAGCGGTAGACCTCCTCCCGGGAGATTCGCGATCAGGAAAAGTCATTAAAAGTTAATTGGTTATCTCATCGTAGGCATTTATTCTTTGGGTATGGCTCCTTTGAGGTCGAGAGGTTCGCGGAGCGAGGGCCATTTACTGTTCTTTCTCATCGTATTAATCATCATACCGTCGCCTCCCGCGCGGAGGCGTGGATCGAAACCAACCTGGGGCCAACACCAACGAGGCAATCACCGCGTCGCCTCCCGCGCGGAGGCGTGGATCGAAACTTGATCGAGGCCTGCCCCGCGACCAGGCGCGGGGGTCGCCTCCCGCGCGGAGGCGTGGATCGAAACACGTAGCCTGCCTGCTGCGCGCCCGGATCGAGAAGTCGCCTCCCGCGCGGAGGCGTGGATCGAAACACGCACCACAGCAAGGGCCGGCGCGCGCCGGAGGGTCGCCTCCCGCGCGGAGGCGTGGATCGAAACACGGCGCGGATGCGATCCATTGCGGCGCGCGCGCCGTCGCCTCCCGCGCGGAGGCGTGGATCGAAACTCGGATTCGGTCATTTCGGATCGCGCTTGCTGGCCTGTCGCCTCCCGCGCGGAGGCGTGGATCGAAACACCTGCTCGCCTGCGTCGTGGCGGCGCAGCATGTCGGTCGCCTCCCGCGCGGAGGCGTGGATCGAAACACGGCAGGGTCGCAGGGCACCACGCGCTACAACTGTCGCCTCCCGCGCGGAGGCGTGGATCGAAACCATGACATCCGCGGCACGGCCGTGACCAGGCTTGCGTCGCCTCCCGCGCGGAGGCGTGGATCGAAACTCGCGATCGGGGCATGGGTGACAGCGCAGAAGCACGGGTCGCCTCCCGCGCGGAGGCGTGGATCGAAACTTTGCGGCTTGCACAGACTGCAACGCTTTTACCGTCGCCTCCCGCGCGGAGGCGTGGATCGAAACGTAGCGCGCGCGTAGCCCGGGGCGGCGGACCCCCGTCGCCTCCCGCGCGGAGGCGTGGATCGAAACACGTTGTTGGCGAGGCTCGCCGGGTCTGCCGCAAGTCGCCTCCCGCGCGGAGGCGTGGATCGAAACACCGACGTGGTGGTGTTTGGGCGACGGACGGGCGGTCGCCTCCCGCGCGGAGGCGTGGATCGAAACACCAAAGATGATCGGCAAAACCGTCAAGAAAACCGTCGCCTCCCGCGCGGAGGCGTGGATCGAAACTCCCGGCATTGGCCGCCGTCGGCGGGGTCATCGGAGTCGCCTCCCGCGCGGAGGCGTGGATCGAAACTCGGCTGGCGACGGCTAACGACCGGAAGCTCTCATGTCGCCTCCCGCGCGGAGGCGTGGATCGAAACCCGCAGCCGCCCGACCGTGACGGCCAGAATGGTGGTCGCCTCCCGCGCGGAGGCGTGGATCGAAACAGGGCATTTCGAACGTGGCGCTGTTCGGTGAGGGGTCGCCTCCCGCGCGGAGGCGTGGATCGAAACACGTCTATGGGAATTGACTTGTCCACATCGGCAGTCGCCTCCCGCGCGGAGGCGTGGATCGAAACACCACACCCGCCACGTCGCGCCGCTGGTGGAGGCGTGGATCGAAACAGCTTAAGAATCGAGGCCAGTTGCTGACCGTCCGGGTCGCCTCCCGCGCGGAGGCGTGGATCGAAACTCGGGCCAGGTGCCGGTGAATGTGCAGGGCGCGCGTCGCCTCCCGCGCGGAGGCGTGGATCGAAACTTGGCGTCGATGTCTTCTTCGTCATCTCCGGCTCGTCGCCTCCCGCACGGAGGCGTGGATCGAAACGGGTCGCGGGCAAGTATGTCGACCACGGTACATCGTCGCCTCCCGCACGGAGGCGTGGATCGAAACAGCCACGGCAGCGGCGCGGGCCTGCTCCGTGCTGGTCGCCTCCCGCACGGAGGCGTGGATCGAAACCCTGGCATCCCGCGGAACACCACCACACCGCCAAGTCGCCTCCCGCGCGGAGGCGTGGATCGAAACTTCCGGCTGGTCATTGGCATAGATTGTCACGCTGTAGATGATCTGGCGGATGATGCTGGAGGCTTGCGGACGGATTGCTTCGTCCTCGAGGGACCGGGTAAGGTTGACAACCTTCTCCCGATAGAGGCGCGCAAGCGCGCCGCTGTCCGGGATGGAGAGCTGCGGTGCCGGGCACGAGTTGGAGGCCAGTTGCTGCAACCGAGCGAGCTCTGCGTCCGCCTCGCGTGAGAGGCTGTCGGCCGGGCGTCCGGTTGGCCCTGGTGAACCGGTAACGGTCAACCAGTTCGTATTAGGCGGCGCGCTGTCCTATGAGATCGATCTTTGGGGCCGTATCCGTAGCGCTGTGCATGCCGCGCAAGCGGACGCCGATGCGGAAGCCGCCAATTTATAGTCAGCCCGCCTCAGTCTTCAGGCGGCGGTTGCCAATCTCTATATCCGGCTGCGCGGAATCGAGGCGGAGCAAATGCATCGCCTTCGGCCGCGGGAACCTTGACCGACCGGCTGTTCACGATCGCTGCGAATGGACTGTGCTCCCGACCTTCTCGTTCCTGATCGAGCATAAGGACAACGTCATGGATCGTGCAGAATAGAAACAGCCAAACGAAACAATGAAATCACCAGTACACCGTTTGCCAGGGCGGGAAATCATGCGGCAACATCCGCCAGCCCCCGCCCGAGCGGGCTAGATAGCGCAGCGCATTCAGCACTTCCCGCAGATCTGCCTGTGGCCTGCAGCCACGCCGGGCCACCTTCGGCAGAAAGGGCTGGATCAGCGTCCATTCCTCGTCCGTCAGATCCGTTGGATAACGCTTCGTCTCGTTGGTGATCTTGGCCATCCGGCCGCGGCTCTCTGCTGTTCACATTCAAAGTGTAAATCACAGCAGAATTTCACGCGCAAGATATTCGCAAACAGACTCTAAGTGTCAGGAAATAATCTGGCCAATGGCTGGACGACGGACGCCGTCTATTGAAGAGAGAATGATGTGCATGGCGTCCGCTGTGTGGTCTGCCAACAGAAATCCTATTACTCACTTTTCCACGTCTTCAGCAGTGTTCTGGCCAGCTAATTATCTATCAGGCTACCTGAACGAGTGGGTCGGAGCCTGAGATAGGTCCAGATATGTATAAGTAAGAAACAAACTAGCTTGTACGCGGCACTTATTAATGCCAAAGGCTTATAAAAGTTGTTGCACGGGTGTTATTAACAGAGGTTAGGCCCAGTCCGTATCGCTTAGTGAGGGGACAGTGATTACGGTATTTTATGGCAGCCGAGGTTGCTCGGCGGCATGAAAGGAAATTTAACGGACGAGAATGAAGTTGCAGCCCGTGAAATGGCCGCTGACGCCCCAAAGGCTGGCGATGCGGCACTGGCTTGCTTCATTCTGATGCTCAAGTTCCTGCGTGTTCCCGCCGATCCGGAGCAGCTCCAGCACGAACGCGGACGCGGCACAGAGCCTTTCACCTTTCAGGATCTCCTGCGCGCTGCCAAGCGCCTTAGCGTTGAGGCGAAGCATAAGCGTGCAGCAATTGACCGCTTGGAGCGGCTGCCGCTGCCGGCCATCGCCAAGCTCAGAGGGGCAGGTGAGGCGGATGGCGAGGCCGTCCTCCTGTTGCGCGCGGAGCGCGAAAATGACAGCGTTAGACTGCTCATTCAGCGTCCCTATGCCGATGGTCCCGAGGTTCTTGACGCCCGGCAGGCGAAGGCGCTGTTCACTGGCGATATTCTGCTGCTGACCACGCGGGAGCGTCTTGCTGGTCAGACCCGCACATTCGACGTGTCATGGTTTATCCCGGCGCTGGTCAAGTACCGCAAGCCGCTGCGCGATGTGCTGCTCGCTTCTTTCTTCATTCAAATCATCGCCCTGGTTTCACCAATCTTCTTCCAGCTGGTGATCGATAAGGTACTGGTGCACCATGCCCTGACCACCTTGCACGTGCTGGCGGTTGGGCTGGCGGTCGTCAGCATTTGGGAAATTCTGCTCTCAGGCCTGCGAACCTGGCTGTTCGCCCATACGACGAACCGGATCGATGCGGAACTGGGAGCCCAACTGTTCCGTCATTTGCTCAACCTGCCGCTCAGCTATTTCGAGGCGCGCCGGGTCGGTGACAGCGTAGCCCGCGTGCGGGAGCTGGAGACCATCCGCGAGTTCCTGACCTCGAATACCCTGACGCTGGTGATCGACCTTGTCTTCACCATCGTCTTCTTCGCGGTGATGTACGCCTACTCGCCGCTGCTGACGCTCGTCGTGGTCTTCTCCATTCCGCTTTACATTGTGATCTCGGTGCTGATCACGCCGCCGCTGAGAGCCCGGCTTGACGAGAAGTTTAAACGGGGGCTGAGAACCAGGCCTTTCTGGTCGAGACGGTGACGGCCGTCGGCACGCTCAAGGCCATGGCCGTCGAGCCGCACATGCGTGACAAGTGAGAGCGCCAGTTGGCGGGCTATACCCAGACCGGCTTTGCCGTCACCCGCCTTGCCAACTGGGGCAGCCAGCTGGTGCAGCTGGTCTCGAAGCTGACAACCGTTGCCATCCTCTACTTCGGCGCGAGCCAGGTGATCGAAGGCGCACTCACCGTCGGGGCGCTCGTCGCCTTCAACATGTTTGCCGGGCGCGTATCGGCGCCAATCCTGCGCTTGTCGCAGCTCTGGCAGGATTTCCAGCAGGTCCGAATTTCAGTCGAGCGTTTGGGCGACGTGCTGAATGCCCCGGCTGAACCGGAGCACAACCCGAACCGAGCCAGCCTGCCGCCGATCAAGGGCAAGATCGAGTTCGAGCGGGTGCGATTCCGCTACCGCCCGGATACGCCCGAGGTGCTGAGTGAGGTCAGCCTCACTATCGAGCCCGGCGAAATGCTCGGCATCGTCGGACCGTCTGGCTCAGGCAAGTCGACCCTGACCAAGCTGATCCAGCGTCTCTACGTGCCTGAATCGGGCCGCGTGCTGGTTGACGGTGTCGATCTGGCGCTGGTCGATCCGGCCTGGCTGCGCCGTCAGGTCGGCGTCGTCCTACAGGAAAACATCCTCTTCAACCGCACGGTCCGCGACAACATTGCCCTGTCCGATCCGACGCGTCCCATGCAGGCGGTGATGGCGGCGGCCAAGCTGTCCGGGGCCCATGAGTTCATCCTGCAGTTGCCCCACGGCTATGATACGATCATAGACGAGCGCGGCGCGAACCTCTCTGGCGGGCAGCGCCAGCGCATCGCCATAGCCCGGGCGCTTATCACCAATCCGCGCATTCTGATTTTTGACGAGGCGACCTCGGCGCTCGACGCGGAATCCGAGGAGATCGTCCAGAAGAACCTGCGCATGATCGCGCAGGGACGCACCGTCATTATCATCGCCCACCGGCTCAGTGCCGTGCGGCCGTGCGACCGCATCATCACGATCGAGAAGGGCCGCATCACCGAGATGGGCAACCACGACAGCCTGCTGCGGGCCGGCGGCCGCTATGCCGAGCTTTACCGGCGGCAGATGGGAGTGCCCGCCGAATGACGTTCGCGACGCTCTCCGAGAAGCTTCCCGGCTTTGCCCATCACTGGCGGGTACTGAGGGCCGCCTGGGCGCAGGAAAATGAGCGCAGCGCGCATGAGAAGCCCCAAGAGGAGACCCAGTTCCTGCCGGCGGCTCTTGAGATTATCGAAACCCCGCCGAGCCCGATGCTGCGCGCGCTGCTGCTGGCGCTGTGCGGTCTCGTTGTGCTGGCGCTGCTCTGGTCGATCATCGGCAAGCTGGACACCGTTGCCGTTGCGGCAGGCCGGACCATCCCTGAGGGCTATGTGAAGGTGATCTCCTGGGGCGGTGTTGGCAGTGAGATGGGTTCGACCGGCATCGTGCGTGCCATCCACGTGAGGGAAGGACAAAGGGTCGAGAAGGGCCAGCTTCTCATTGAGCTTGACCCGACTGTCGCCGGAGCGGATGCTGCCCAGGCCGAGCGCAGCCTCCTCTCGGCCGAGGTTGAGAAGGCCCGGGCGGCTGCCATCGTCGCTTACCTCAACGGCAAGCCGCCGGTCTTTAACCCGCCCGAAGGCGCGCCTGTTGAGACGATTGCCACCCAGCGCACCCTCATCTCGGCGCTGATTGCCGAATATGAGGCCAAGCGCGCAAGCCTCCTGCAAACACGGGAGGAACATCAGTCGGAACTGGCCGGCGCGGAGCTGGAGCGCACCAAGCTTGAAGAGACCCTGCCGTTTCTGGAAAAGCAGGTGCTGGCCCGCCGACAGCTGGCGGAGAAGGGGCTGTCCTCCAAGCTCCTCCTTTGGGAGCTGGAGGAGCAGTTCATCGACCGCAAGCGCAGCGTCGAGGTGCAGGAAAAGGCGGCCGCCAAGGCCCGCGCGGCGATTGCCAGCATTAACGAGCAACTGGCGCAGCTGCGCCAGGAGTTCGCGCGGCAGACCTTGGGTGGGCTGGTCGAGGCGCAGGATCAGGCGAGCCTCAGTGCCGAGGAAATCAAAAAGGCGGACCAGCGCCGGGTGCTGCAGGAGCTGCGTGCGCCGGTTGCCGGAACGGTGCAGCAGCTGGCCGTCCACACTATCGGCGGCGTCGTCCAGCAGGCCCAGCCGCTCATGATGATCGTGCCGGACGGCGGCAACCTCATCGTTGAGGCGCAGATCCTTAACAAGGATATGGGCTTTGTGCGGGAGGGCCAGCCGGTTGCGGTCAAGCTCGAGGCGTTCTCCTTCACGGAATACGGCTACATCGAAGGCGTGCTCGAGCACATCAGCCCCGATGCCCTGCAGGATGAAAAGAAGGGCCTCGTCTATACTGCACGCGTGCGGCTCAAGCAGAAGACCATCACCGCCAACGGCCGCACCATCCCGCTCACGCCCGGCATGGCGGTTCAGGCGGACATCAAGACCGGAGAGCGCCGTATTATCCAGTACTTGCTGAGCCCGATCATGAAGACGATTGAGGAAGCGGGGAGGGAACGATAATGCGTAGAAAATTACGTTATTCGCGAATTCTGCTTGCCGTTTTCCTGTTTGTTAGTGCCACATCTCCCGTTCTGGCAGTCAGCGAGCTAGCAGCTCAAAGATGCAAGATATGGGCGAGGGAGGCTGGCACAAACTTTTCTCTGAACCGGCAGCGCCTCCCGCTGCGGTGGCCTGATGTTCCCACTTTATTGTCCGCTCCAACACTGCCCGCGCCTCGGAATAAAAGTGAGCTACCAACCAGTGAAAGAGAGGTTTTGCTCATGCAAGCGCGCAGCATCCGCGCTTCATCGACAGCCAGCCGAATTGTAGACCAGTACCAGGCCGTAGTAAGCGCAGGCAGGCAGTTCGAATCCGCAGTTGCGAACCGCGTTCCGCCATCAGGCGTCGCGGACAAGTATCGATCGCTCCTGAATAGCTTTGCCAAACTGCAGGCTGACGTCGTCGCTACATTGGATAATCCCAGCATCAGCGTGACTGATTTTGTCTTCTTAGAAAGCTGGTTTCTTGATCTATATCAAGCTGCGAAAAGTAACATCGCTGATTATGCAGTCGTCACATTCGATATAACCAGCCAAGAGTCTATACTGGAAGATACAGATCGGCTGCTATTTAGTGATGGTGCAGAACTGATTAACTTGCCACCTCACGTACGCCCCGGAGTGCGGGATGAGCGCGGCCGCCCAGTTGCATATACGCTTGACAATATGCCTCCTTATCCCAGGGGGCGGCACGCTCTGAAGCGGAGATACAAGAAGGCAGCGGATGCTTCTTCGTTTTCAATCCTGCGGCTCGAACTCGAACTGGTTAATGGCAAGCGAGCGCCGGAGATCGATCGTCTGTTTGTTGACGCACTGTTTGGCAACTTTGCTGGTTCCGCACGCAAGAGCTTAGACGTAAATCACAATTTCGTTTTAAAACCGCGAGCGCGCGCAAAGTTGGATTCCGCTGTCCAGAACTGCGAAGCGGAAATAATCCAAGTCGAATATGAAACGGCATTTACGGCTAAACGCGCCCTGGCGTTGAATGGCGTGTCCGACATATCTGCTGCACTTGCAGCCACTAACATCCTCGCTGACGCAACAGGAAACAGTGCGGCATTCTGGAGGCAGCATGCCGCCGCATTGTACTGGCAACTTCGTCTGCGCCTGGCGCAAAAGTCAATCTTACGAAGTGAGCAAAAGCAACTGCTCGATCAGCTTTGGGCTACGGGGATTGCCCAGAATAATTCTGTCATCTGGTACGCGTTGTGCAACCTTGATTACATGCGCTGCGGGCAAGGAGGCAAGAAATGACCGTTCTCTGGAAAAAAGAAAATGTGAAAATCAGCCCAGACCAGAAGTGGCATCTCCTGCCGTGGGACAACCCCTACGAATGGTCTTCGGCAGAAGAGGTTCCCGATAAGATCAGCCTCCATCCACGGTTTTTAGCATTTTCTAAAACTAAAGAGGCAATGGGAACCGTTCTCCGTTTTGATACCGCCGACGGCGGCAGAATGCCCACAGTCATGGTGACCTACGACGGGGAACTATCCAACAATCCTGTTACAGGTTTTGTCACCGGATCTATCGAGTATATCTTGTTAAATCACAAAGATCTAGGATTAACGGAAGCAATTCTAGGAACAGGTCATGGTGACTCCGATGATACACTGGTTTTTCACCTAACGGCGTCTCAAATTCGAGCGGGAGATAGAAGTGCGCCGAAATCGATAGACGCGGCCGGCCTCTACGTTGATGGAGACAATAAAAACTTCTATCGCGACGAATATAAATTTTTGAATTGGGCGCCCACCTATGTCGATAGTTTTGCAATTAAAATAGATTCGAGCGATAAAGACCTAGCCTCGCTACAGTATGAGGCAGTCCGGACTGCCGTCCATGAGTTGATACACAGGTTGACAAAGAATCATCCTTACACTCGAATTGGCTATGGCGCATCCCTTGATGCGCTGATGAAACCACTTAATCTTGATGAAATTATTAACGACGAAACTTACACGAAGACGCGCGAAGTTATGGCTCGTTTAGTACAGGCCGGCAAAATACAGCCGCCTGATGGTATAAGCAAAGCCACCATCGAGCAGGATCTTCTAAAGCACGACCAGAAGCGCTTGCAGGTAATCCAAAGACAGTATGAAATGTTCCGCAAAGGGCTATTGGTCGATAGAATTGATACGATTGCTGAGGTCAACAGCCTGTCTTATGAAAAACAGCTGGCTTTAGCTGAGCAGGGTATAATCGCGGCCGTAAGAGACAAGAATGGCGCTGTTGTAAAAAAGACTGTTAACGGTCAGGAGCAGATTGTTTTCAGGCCTCTTGATTTTGATACAGAGTTCCAAACCGGGCAGAATGCCCTTGCAGCTCTTTGGATCAAGACAAAGCAAGCGCCTTTAGGCAACGCCTTCAGTTTAATTGATACGGTTGAGACTACAACGGAACGTCAAACTCTAAAAGGAAACTTTGTCCAAATCGGCCTTGGCGGTATCGTGCGGTCCCAAGGCTTCTCTGCTTACTACGATCCGGAAACGGGTCGTCCGCTTTCCTTTGTCATCGACGGTGTTGACTTTCTCGATGGTCTTGACGCTGGCACGGCAAGCCTGATTGTAGCTGTTGCAAGCGGTTTGAAAGGTGCGATTGAAAATCCGACTCAAGCTGCCGGTGACGGAAACATCATTCTTCCGACTGGCGAAGAGATTTCCCTTGCCACAACACAAGAGGAGGGCAAGCACACCGTTGCAATATCATTTCCTAATTACGAGAGTGGGGTCAATTTAACCACTGATAGCCTAAGCCGGAAAGTCGTGATTACCCTCGACTCTATCAACGGAAAGCTGACCGAGAAGGTTCGGCATACATTTGAGAATGATCTGATTATCATCGAAAACGCGGACGGACCAACGCAAATTAGATTTCGCGATAGTCCGGTGAACATTGATTTTGTTGATGCGGGGGAAGCCATTGGTAGCGTTCTTGGGAGCTATTTAGCCAAGGGTGATAAAATTACCGGCATCGTTGCTTCGGCGGCATTAAGGACGATTGGATCCAATCTTGGTGATATTTTAAATTCGTCATTCTTCTCTCAGAGTAATGCTACTAGTAAAAATATTGAGAAGGCATTTGACGGATTTGGAGAAGAATTTTATCAAAATTTGAAGGGTGCCGCTACCGGCGCAATCAGTTCTTATTTAACAGCAGAACTCATTAACGCTATAGGTCTGGATGGATTCGCGGCGGAGCTCGCAAACTCAGCCGGGGGGGGAGTCATTGGGCAAATGGCTGCCAACCTTGCCAATGGGGCGGATATTTTTACTGGCCTAGAAGGCGTAAAATCCCTTGCTGCTATGGGTCAGGCCGTCGGCTCGTTCCTCGGTGCGAAGCTGGCCGGAGAGCTTGTGTCCTTCGACACAGTTGGAGGTCAACTCGGGGCAGCAATTGGCAGTATGCTTGGCAGTGCCGCGCTAGGGCCAATGTTGGCCAAGGGTCTGGCAGTTGTTTTCAGCGGATTCGCGGGTCCGGTTGGAGCTGCCATTGGCGCCTTTGTCGGATTTATTGCGGGAGGGCTTATTGGCTCCCTATTTGGAGGCACGCCGCGATCTGGGGCCGATGTTATTTGGGATGAGCGCAGTGGGGCTTTCACAGTTGGCAACTTGTGGTCAAAGAAGGGCGGCTCAAAGGAAGCAGCCCAGAACGTGGCTCTTTCAGTTGCTGGCACCTACAATGGCATAATGGGACTTGTTGGTGGGGTCATACTTAATCCGCAGGCTGTCCAGGCTGGAAATTATGGCATGCGGGGCAAAAAATTTGTCTATAGGCCGGTTTCTAGTCGGGATAAGGTAAACATTACGGCATCGTTCAAGGGCGAAGATGCAGCTGACAAACTTATTAATTACGGCGCATACCTTGGGCTTAGCGATACGGATTTTAAGATAGCAGGCGGCGATCTGTATCTTAAGCGTGCGCTTTACAATAGTTTGGAGTTGGCACATGGCAATGCGGAGCGGTTTGAGATTGCCGCCCTTATGGGGGACCTCAAGACGGCACAGCAGTTTGATATATATTTACAGAATTCTGTATCGATTGGAGCCTTGATCACGGCTGAGCCAGATTCGGTTTTTGCGGCAGAGTGGGCACTTGTTCTTTCCCGTGCGGTAGAGCTCGGCTTGCAGCGTCGTCACATATCAGACTGGTATGGAGGGTTTGCATTTATATTGAAGGAGGCAGGGGCGCTTGCCAGCGATGTTGAATTTCAGCTGGTTTATGATCAATTTTCGGGGCGATTGGCACGGCAGAACATAATCGGAGGCTACGTCTACCAGGACAACATTGACACGGCTGGTCAAGATATTATCGAGGGTTCTTCTGGCTCGGATGTAATCAAACTTTCAGGTGAAAACATCCTAGAGACCCAAGGCAATATAAATAATTCTATAAAAGTTAATGGCAAGGTATTTGGTGGCCAGATGACGGCTGTCGATGTTGCCAGCATTATCCAGTCTGGCGACGGTGACGATTACATTGAATCTTCTGATCGTGGCGATACGGTGCTAGGCGGAGCCGGCAATGATACCATTCTTGGTGGTAAGTTGGCTGACTGGCTGTTCGGCGGCGACGGGGACGATGTCCTCAATGCCGGTTCGAGCAGCGGCGTATCGCTTGGCGGCGACGGCAACTACCTCAACGGCGGCGCAGGCAATGATACTCTGCGCGGCCGGGAAGGCTCGGATTGGCTGGAGGGCGGAGAGGGCGCGGATACCCTGACTGGCGGTGCGGGCGGCGACATTCTTGCCGGCGGGGCTGGAGACAATGACTGGCTCTACGGTGGCGCGGGTGGCGATCAATATATCTACCGCATGGGCGATGGTGCCGATTGGATCTCCGATGATCCAGGTGAGGGCTGGTCGGCGGCGGACGACCCGATCACCGAGCGCCTTGAGCAGATCGAGAACGGGACTGTTGGCCGCGACTGGCTCGCGGATCATAACGTCTTTCGCTCCGGCGCGCCGATGGGAGGGGATGATAGTCTGGTGCTGGGCGCTGGTATCGGGCTCGGCGATATCCGGCTGATGCGCGGCGGCGCGGTTGCCGGCACGACCGACAAGGATCTGATCCTCCAGGTGATGACGACCGATGCCAGTGGCGCCCGCGTTTTCTCGGGCAACCAGATGGTCATGCGCGACTGGTTCAATAGCTTGAAGCGAGTCGAATGGTTGGTGCTGAGCGACGGGCAGGCGATCCGCATCGGTGACTTCACGTCGTTTATCGTAGGCACGGCGGGCGACGACGTGATTATCGGAAGCTACGGCAACGATTTTGTTGTGGGAGGAGATGGCAACGATATCATCGAACTGCTCCCGGGTTTTGATGTGGGCACCGGCGGTAAAGGCCGGGACTTTATCTCCGGCGATGCTCATAACGATCTCATCGTGGGCGGAGACGACGATGATCATCTGACCGGCGGCACCGGAGACGACGTCGTCTCCGGTGACAGCGGTAACGACGATATCTACGGCGGCGCGGGGCAGGATATTCTATCCGGCGGGCGTGGCAACGATTTTATCGCCGGGGGTGTTGGCGCTGATATCTTCCGATATAGCCGCGGCGATGGCCAGGATACCGTGATCGATGCATTTGCCGGAATATGGGAGGTGATTTACCAGGACGGAAGTTACGTTAACGGTTACGCTGTCGATTATGAAACAAACAAAATTACTAAAGACGATGAGGTCATCTTCGACGGGCTCGAGTGGCTGTATCGTCTGAATTTCGACTATACCTCGGATACTCTGGAGCGCTTGATTCCGGATCCTGGCGGTGCCATCGGACGGGACGGAAATGGTTATATCGATCCCGATGCCCTGGAGTTTGGTCTTGGTATTAACATCCAGGACGTAATGCTGCACCAGGATGGTCACGATCTCGTTCTGGGTATTTCAACGGAAAACAGCGAGAGCCATAGCTTTGATAGTCTGACTGACCGTATCACGCTTAAGGACTGGTACCGTACGGACAACCGGCCTATCGAGACCTTTGTGTTTACCGCAACCGGCACGCTCGATGCGGAGGAAACCAATCTGATTGGTGGAACGGATGGCGAGGATACGCTGACAGGCGGTGTAGGCAGCGACTGGATTACCGGCAACGGCAGTAATGATATCATCAGCGGCGGCTCTGGCGCGGACATTCTGGCCGGCAACGCTGGAAGCGATGTTCTGGATGGCGGCGACGGCCAGGACATCCTTTATGGCGGGGCTGGCAATGACATCCTCGAGGGAGGTGAAGGTGCCGATGTTCTGGTCGGCGGTGACGGTGAAGATACCGCCAGCTATGTTACCAATACATCTTCAATAAGGGTATACCTAGGCTACTCTCACACCAACACCTACGACGCATACAACGACACCTATGAATCGATAGACAACATTACGGGAAGTAAAAATGGAGACCGCTTGGGTGGCAATGATGGAGATAACATCATCACAGGCGGCGGTGGTTGGGATGTCATGCTTGGCAACGCTGGCGATGACACCTACTTCATTACTGAAGGCACTACGGGCACGCTTAGGATTACCGAAGGTAAATTCGTTGTCGAGGAAGCCGTCGGACGGGATGGCAAACTCAAGGATGGCTATTCAATCACGCACTGGGCTCCAACTGGTATCAATTACGCCGACGGCCGGTCCTACTGGCGTCTTCAGGTTACCGGGCCAGATGGCGAGATCGTATATGACTACGACAAATATACCGTGGTCGAGGAGAACGGCACACAGCCACCTTCACCGTCAGGCTTTATTGTTAATGAAGGTAGTAACGTGGTCGGCTGGTGTGGTGGCTTTTTGCGCACCAGTGGCCAGCAGGTAACTCGCGAGAAATTCGATTTATCCGCAGACGGCGGGCACGATGTTATTGAACTCGACACTGATATCAGCTTCTCGGATCTGAACGGCGCATGGGCCGGAGATGAACTGACCCTGAGCTTCCGTGGCGTTAGTCGGGCCATCAAGATCACTAATCAAAGAGATATCAATCAACGTGTAGAGGAAATTCAGTTCGCGGATGGCTTCAGCATCGGCCTGACCAACCTTCTCTTCGGATGGAACGTGACACTTGCCGGTACGGCGGGAGATGACACCTTCTTGGGAGGCAGTGGCAATGAGGTCTACTCCGGCCACGACGGAGATGACGCCCTGGCAGGCTATACTGGTAACGACCGACTGTATGGCGGGAGCGGAAACGACACCTTCGAGGGGGGCGCGGGAGCCGATATACTCGATGGCGGCAGCGGGTCCGACACTATTCGCTACGTGGCCTCAACGGTGGCCGTAGCCATCGATCTGAGCGCAGCCACTGCTTCAGGCGGAGAAGCGGACGGCGACACCCTCATCAGTATCGAGAACATTACCGGATCCTCGGCCCATGGCGACACTCTCTATGGTAGTATGAACAACAATACGCTTCTGGGGCTTGGCGGAAACGATATCATCGACGGTCGGGAGGGCAATGACGTCCTCGTCGGCGGCGCCGGCGATGACACCCTGACTGGCGGCCTTGGTGATGACAACATCGCCGGCGAGGATGGCAATGATATTGCGCGCGGGGGCGACGGTAAGGACCTGATCGACGGTGGTCTTGGGGCGGATCAACTCTACGGCGATGCCAGCGATGACCAGCTTATCGGCGGCGGCGATGTGGACCTGCTCGATGGCGGTGTCGGCAACGATGTGCTTGTTGGCGGCGCCGGTAACGATACGCTGTGGGGTGGCGACGGTGATGATCAACTGACCGGCGATATCGGAAACGATCAGCTTGAGGGCGGGTTGGGTAACGATACCTACCTGTTCGATGCATTGTCCGGGCAGGATGTGGTTCTCGACAATACAGGCGTCAATACCATTGCTTTCAGCGGCAATGTCGGAATCAATCAGATCTGGCTTACTAGATCCGGCGACGATCTGCAGATTTGTGTCATTGGCACTGAGACCGCCATCACACTTCAAGATTACTATGCGGCCAGCCAGGCGACACGGGTCCGGTCGATCGCGACCGCGTCCCATGTTCTTTACCTTGCTTATGCCGAACCGTTGATTGCAGCAATGCGCGAGGCGTACAATGGGCTTCCTGCTGCTTTTCCACAGCAGATCAGTGATATGCTCGACGGTTACTGGCATCCACAGGGTAAGGCAAAGCCGACGGCAGAACCTATGGCGCTCGTGACGAATGAGGACACTCCGACAGCAGCCCTACCAATCAGTGTCGTCG
This sequence comes from Pedomonas mirosovicensis, assembly GCF_022569295.1. Classification (NCBI taxonomy): domain Bacteria; kingdom Pseudomonadati; phylum Pseudomonadota; class Alphaproteobacteria; order Sphingomonadales; family Pedomonadaceae; genus Pedomonas; species Pedomonas mirosovicensis. The sequence goes on from NZ_JAKFIA010000002.1 coordinate 593,865, forward strand.
ATCACGACGAGAATATTGTAGATTATTCGGTCGTTGCCGAGCCCCTGCACGGCATGGTCACGCTGGACTCTGCCACGGGGCAGGTCGTGTATAGTCCGACGCTGAACTACTATGGCGAGGATAGGTTCACAATCCGCGTAGTTGATGCTGACGGAAACGCTGTGGACGTCCCGGTCAGCGTGACCATCCAATCGGTCAATGATCATCCGCACGACATTTCCTTGTCCGCATCCGAGGTGGATGAAAACACCCCAGGCATGGTGATTGGTGATTTGACGGCAGCGGATGTAGATGACCCAGCCACTGACTTTGGCCAGCATATCTTCACCACAACCGACGCGCGCTTCGAAGTTGTGGGCAACCGCACCCTGAAACTGCGGGATGACGTTAGCCTCGATTATGAAGCCGAACCTGTTGTCCAGGTGACGGTGACTGCTATCGACCAGAACGGCGCTGGCCTCACCTTTACTAAAACCCTTACGATCAATGTTCGGGATCTGATTGACGTTATTCACGGCACCGAAAACCCGGAGATCCTGACCGGGGCGCAGGGCGCTGATTACATTTACGGCCATGGCGGTAACGACACAATCAATGGCCGCGCCGGCAATGACGTAATCGATGGCGGCAACGGCAATGATTTCGCTTACGGCGAGGAAGGTGACGATCTTCTTGATGGCGATGTTGGAGATGACAGGCTCAACGGCGGGATTGGTACCGATCAACTCAACGGCGGCGACGGGGCCGATCATCTCTATGGAGAGGCCGGGGCTGATATCCTGTCTGGCGACGCGGGCAACGACCAGTTGTTCGGTGGCGACGGCAACGATATCCTCCAGGGTGGCGTCGGCAACGATCGACTCGTGGGCGGTGCAGGCGTCGATCAGTTTGATGGCGGCGACGGCGTTGACGAGGTCGACTATTATTGGGCCGACGAGACCATCCAGGCTGCCCAGGGCATTGGCGTCGACCTGCAGGATAATGGCCTGAACACTGGCGGTGCTGCGGGCGAGACCCATGCGGGCATCGAGAACATTAGCGGCACCACTTATGTTGACATGCTGCGCGGCGATGCAGCGGCCAACCAGCTTCGGGGTCATGAGGGTGATGATGAGCTCGACGGACGTGCCGGCGACGATACGCTTCTAGGGGGCGCAGGGCACGACATGCTGACTGGCGGCCTGGGGGCAGACCGGCTCGAAGGCGAAGCCGGAGATGACATCATCTATGGCGGTGAAGGTAACGACACTCTGCTGGGCGGAGAGGGCAACGATACTCTCTATGCAGAGAGCGGTGATGATCTGCTGGACGGCGGTGTCGGAGGCGATGTTCTGTATGGCGGCCTCGACAATGATACTTATCTGATCCGTCGTTCGTCCGGTGCCGATACCATCTACAATTATGACCCCTCCGGCACGGACATCGATGTCATCGGTTATCAGGATGCCGAGGGCGCGATCAACGACCGGGACCTGTGGTTCTCCCGCGATGGCGACGATATGCTGATTTCCATCATCGGCACGTCGACGACTACCCGGATCGCCAATTGGTACCAGATCGCCGATCCGGACAGCCGAGCCAACTATAAGATCGATTTCATCATCGCGGGCGAGCGGTACAGCAAAACGATCGACGTTGAGGGCCTTGTCAATCTGATGGCCCAGTATACCAGGCCGGCAAATGCTGCTGCCCGAGATACCCTGTTCGCTAACCAGGCTTTCCTTGCGGACTGGAACAGCTTCTGGGGATACAATCTGCCACCCGTTGTTGATGCGATTCCTGATCAGGCCATCAATGAGGATGGGACACTGACCCTGACCATCCGAGCAACAGACGACATCACGCCCCATGCCGGCCTTCAGGTCACTGCCGTCGCAGTCAATCCATCCGACGGCGTTACGCCAGACAGCAGCCTGATAGAGGTCATCTCGGTCGGACCGGCGGACTCGAATGGGTACCGTATCCTGACCGTGCGCCCGAGAGGCAACCTTCATGGTCTGGCTGCGGTCCGCGTGACCGCGACTGACGCAGGGGGCGTCACCAGTGAAAGCCGGGTATTTCACCTGCAGGTGAGCGCTGTGCCGGACGCGGGGACCTTCCCGTGGCTGCAGAACGCGTCGGGCACTTCGGGTGCGGGCATACCGCTCTACATTGAAGCGGCTTTTCCGGATATGGACGGCTCCGAAATCCATACGGTTTATGTCGGCGGCGTGCCGCAAGGGGTTACTCTTAGCGCCGGTGTTTTCGAGAGCGCCAGCAATCTGTGGCGCCTGACGCCGGCACAACTCTCTGGCCTGAAACTGAACGCTCCGGCCGGCTGGTCTCAAGACCTGACCTTATCGGTGTTTGCCCGGTCAACTGAGACATCGACGGGTCAGTCCATCGATACGGCGCGCCAGAATATCAGCGTGGTCATCAATGCGCCGCCGACCGGCGCTCAGTGGAATGGGAGCGTGGCCGAAGGTTCAGGCAATGGGACGGTGGTCGGTACCGTTACTGGCGTCGATCCGGACGGCAGCCAGGGCCTGACCTACACGCTCTTGGACAATGCCGGCGAGCGGTTCCAAATTAACTATACCACAGGTGTCGTCACGGTCCTGAACGGCGGTAGCCTGCTCAACTACGAGAATGCTACCTCCCACACAGTTAAAGTTCGCGTGAAGGATGAATTCAATACCTATAAGGACGTTATCCTCACAATCCCGGTTGTTGACGTGAATGAAGCGAATAGCATGCCGGGTTCGTATCCCTTCTCTGTTGCCGAGAACAAACCCGTCCAGACGGTGGTCGGCCAGGTTCAGGCAACGGATGCGGATAAGACGGCACCCTACGATACCCAGCGCTACTATTTCCTCTACAACAACCAGATTAGCAGTAAATCTTTTGATAACCGCTACGTAATTGATGCCGTAACGGGCCAGATCCGTGTTAATGATCACCTGGATTACGAAGCCGTTGAATCATCGAGATCCTATACGGTTGTCGCTCGGGACAATGCAGGTGCCGGTGCGTTCCGCCAAGCGCAGAGCCAAGTTACCATTAGTATTACAAATGTGAATGAGGCTCCGACCATCGATGCAAACCAAGCCTTCTCGGTGAATGAAGGGGCAAGTAATTCAGGTGCCCCGGTTACTACTGCGCTTGCCTGGCGCGACCCCGAGGGCTCTACGACGAAGAGCCACCAATTCTCGATTATTTCCGGCGATCCCAATGGTTTCTGGGGAATCCGCAGTGACGGCAGCTTTTTCTTACACAAGGCTCTCGACTACGAGGCCATGGGAACCATCAAGTACTTCGATCTTGGGGTCCAGGTGCGTGATCCGCAGGGGGAAACCGGCACAGGTACGGTCCGGATCAACGTCTTAAACCAGAATGATCCGCCGGATCTCACAATGTCGGTGTATCGATATGCCCCGAATGTTTCGGAATTCGTTGTAACGATTCATGACCAGGATAATGCATCTGGGTTTGCGTATTACTTCGACCAGAGTCGATCCTCGAGCCACCTTATGTCACAGGACCACGAGTGGCTGAGTTCGACAACTCTCAAACTGACCTTCCGCGGTAGTGTCGACCCCGGTATGTCCATGCCTTATGTAGCAACCTTCGTTGTTACGGATCCGGGCGGGGCGAGCACGACGTATACTCATCATTTCACGATTAGCGGCCGCGATCTGAGACCTGGCGAAGATTTGCATCCAATCGTTCTTGACTTGGATGGCGATGGTGTCGAGCTGGCCGAATGGGACGTCTCCGGCATTGATTTTGATATGAACGGCGATGGCGTACGGGATCGCACGGGATGGGCCTCCGCGGACGATGGCCTGCTCGTCCTGGATCGCAACGGCAACGGGAACATTGACGATGGCTCGGAGATTTCCTTCGCGACTGACCTCGAGGGGGCGCAATCGGATCTAGAAGGCCTGCGTGCCTTTGATACCAACGGCAATGGTCTGTTCGATCAGGAAGATGCAACCTTCGGCGTGTTCCGGATCTGGCGCGATGAAAATCAGGATGGTGTGAGCCAGGCTGAAGAGCTCAGAAGTCTGTCGGACTACGGCATTACCGCCATCAACCTGATGCTCAGCCCAGGCGAGGACTATGCGAACGATCATCTTGGTAACCAGATCTACGCCTACTCCAGCTACTTCCGGGCTGATGGTTCCATCGGCACGGTCGGGGACGTGCTCCTCTCCTATCAGCCTGCCGAAACCCAAGTCGCGCCTCCGATCGTTCTCGATCTGGACGGCAATGGTCTGAACCTCGTCTCGCTGGCGGCAAGCCCTGTACTGTTCGACATGGACGGTGACGGACAGAAGGACCGCACCGGCTGGACGGGGCCGGGCGATGCCTTCCTGGTGATGGATCGCAACGCCAACGGCATTGTTGATGACATCTCCGAGATCTCCTTCGTTCAGGACTTGGCGGGAGCCAAGACTGACCTAGAAGGACTCAGAGCCTACGACAGCAATGGCGATGGTGTCTTCTCGTCTCAGGATGACCTGTTCCATGTCTTCAAGGTGTGGACCGACGCCAACCAGAACGGTCTGACGGACGAAGGCGAGCTGAAGCTGCTCTCGGATGTGAAGATCGCCTCGATCGACCTTGCCGGCAAGGCGACCGGCGCGGCCCAGCAGCCGGGCCAGAACATTCTCTACAACACCACGACGTTCACCCGGGAGAATGGCTCGATCGGCTCGGTCGGTGACGTGGGACTTGCCTATACGCAAGCAGGGACAGGCCGGACGGAAGTTGTCAATGCGGGCGAAGACGATGGCCAGATCCGGGCACCAAAGTCGCTTACCTTCGACCAGAAGGCGAAGAGCTACCTGCTCGAGACCACCAGCGGCCAGATCTCGGTGCGCCTGCGCAAGACCGACGGCATCGTCTCACCTCTGGCGGGGTCGGTCGGCGGCTATGTCGAGCTTGGCTTCAAGGACACGGTGCTGGGCTATGGCAGCACGGTGGTGCTCGACATGGACAGCGACGGCCTTGAGATGAAGCGTCGCAAGAAGGCCAGGGCTGCATTCGACATGAACGGCGACGGGGCCGCAGACGATGCTGGCTGGGTCGGCACGGGCGATGCCTTCCTCGCTCTGGATCGCAACGGCAACGGCCGGATTGATGATCTGTCCGAGATCTCCTTTGTCGGGGACAAGGCCGGTGCCCGGTCCAGCCTTGATGGCCTTAGCGCCTACGACAGCAACCGCGACGGCCTTCTGGATCAAAAGGACGCGCGGTTTGCCGAGTTCATGGTGTGGAGCGATGCCAACGGCAACGGGGTGAGCGAGAACGGCGAGCTTGTCAGGCTCGCAGACGCCGGTATCGAGAGCATCGGTTTGCAGTCGCAGGCCTATGAGGCGCGCTGGAAGCTGGACTATAACGTCGTTGCCAGCCTCGGCACTTTCACTCGGACGAACGGGCACATCAGCTCGCTCGGCGATGTTGCCCTCGGCTACCAACCGGGTGCGGCTGCGCCGGACGAGGGCAATGCCGCCAGCCTGCTGGCAGCGCTCGTCGAGCCGGAGGAGGGAAGCCTTGAGCTTCTGCGGGCCGTTGCCACGGGTATCGGCGCGGCGGCCAACGCTGACGATGTCTTTGATACCGGGGCCGCGCCGTCGGCAGCCGGACTGGCATCTGTCGAGACCCTGGTTGCGGATGCACAGGTCTCCCGTATGATCCAGGCCATGGCTCAGTTTGGTGGCGATAATAGCAGCGACCTAGAGCGGTATCGGTCGCTCGCGCCATCCGTTGAGCCCATCCGGCTCGCCACGGCGCATCAGTTCTAAGAGGATCCGAGACATGACGACATCTGCCCTCAATGGCAACAGCACGGACGGGGCCGCAGTTGCGGCCCCGTCGAGAGACGCGATCACGGTCAGCCATGCCCTTGGCGAAATGGTCTGGCTGCTGACCCGCTCTCCTCTGCACCGGGGCTTCTCCCTTGCGGACCTTGAGTGGCTGGTCATGCCGGCACTTATGCATCAGCAATTCTACATCTTCCGGGACAGGGGCCAGCCGGTCGGCCTGGCGCTGTGGGCCAAGTGCACGCCGCAGGCTGAACGCAAACTGGAAAAAGGGATCACGGAGCCCGAGAACCGGCTTACACCACTGGAGTGGGTGTCTGGCGATCAGGTCTGGCTCATCGACCTGGTGGCCCCCTTTGCAACGGCCGAGAACCGCCACCGCGAGATCATGATGGCCGACCTGATTGCCGGTCCCCTCAGGGGCCAGGCGTTCAAGCTGCATCGCACTGACCCGCAAACCGGCGAACGGCGGGTCGTCTTGGTCGAGGCAGATGCCGGCGAAAAGCTCAAGGCTGCGATTAAAAAAGCGGTTGATGAGACCGAAGGAGGCGACCAGCTTGGCTAACCGCTGGCCAGTCTTGGTCCTTGTCCTCGCGGGCCTGTCGGAGGCCAAGGATGCAGTCAGACGTATGACGTCGGCTAAGCCAGAGTAACGAAGCTCTATAGAAAGGCCGGAATCCGCATTCAATTGTGTAATTCGGTAATGTCTTTTCAGTTTATTGTACCCATGGATCAACTCGGCATAATCAGTTTGTGGGCCAGACACGTCACTTGACTATGACAACCTGATGCACAGCCGACATAGGTAAATCCGGCCCCGAAACCATACACACCAAGGTCCCGCGACAAGCGGGACTTTTTGATGGCTTGGCTGGCGCAGGGGAGTCCATCAAACAGCAGGATCATGCTGATATGCGCTGCTGCATCAGGCCGCATCAACCAGAACAATTTCGCTGTCTTCTATCGCCGTTATCTTCAGTACCTCGACGTTGCTGATCGCAGCGCCGTCGCGAGCATTGACACGGACGTCTTCAATCTGGACCGCGCCAGTCGCGGGAACGAGATAGGCCTTACGGTTCTTGCCGAGCGGATAGTCAGCACTTTCCCCGGCCTTGAGCGTTGCGCCGACCACCCGCGCGTCGGTGTGGATCGGCAAGGCGTCATGATCGCTCGCGTAGCCTGAGGCGAGCGTGATGAAGCGGCCCGAACGGTCGCCCTTTGGAAAGGGCTTGGTGCCCCAGGATGGCTCCTCACCGGTTTGGGTGGGGACAATCCAGATCTGGAAAATCCGGGTCGTCACATCCTCAAGGTTATACTCCGAATGGCGGATACCCGTGCCCGCCGACATGACCTGCACGTCGCCAGCTTTCGTCCGGCCCTTGTTGCCAAGGCTGTCCTCGTGCGTGATCGCGCCTTCTCGAACATAGGTGATGATCTCCATGTCGCGATGGGGATGAGCGGCAAAACCGGTCTTGGGGGCGATGGTATCATCGTTCCAGACGCGCAGGTTGCCCCAGCGCATCCGGGCGGGATCATGATAATTGGCAAAAGAGAAATGATGCTTGGCATCGAGCCAGCCGTGGTTTGCGCCACCAAGGCTTTCAAAGGGTCGAAGTTCAATCATGGGAGCATCTCCTATCGGAAGGCATAGCCTCTGTCCTGTTTCCTTCCCATTTAAGCGTTGCGCGCTTTCCCACTCAGATGGATAAATCCATTGAAAACGTTCGAAGGATTTGAAAAGTGAGCAATCCGGGCACGCCCACGCTCGACCAGCTACGGATCTTCCTCGCGGTCGTAGATACGGGCAGTTTCGCGGGGGCAGCTCGAAAGCTCAATCGCGCCGTTTCGGTGATCAGCTATGGCATCGCCAACCTTGAGGCGCAGCTTGGCCTGACGCTGTTTGAGCGGGAGGGCACGCGGCGCCCCAAGCTGACCATCGCCGGCCGGGCCGTATTGGCCGAGGCGCGGGCGGTAGCGCAGGGGATAGATGGCTTGCGCGCCAAGGTGAAGGGTCTGCTCGACGGTATGGAGGCAGAAGTCGATCTCGCGGTTGACGTAATGCTGCCGGCCGATCGGCTTGGCTGCGTGCTGCGCGCTTTTGCAAGGGAGTTTCCAACCGTCTCACTGCGGCTTCATGTCGAGGCGCTTGGCGCGATTACCGCCATGGTTCTCGACCGGACAGCGGTGCTTGGTATTTCCGGGCCCCTTGCCGCCGGGGTCGAGGGGGTGGAGTGCGTTTCTGCCGGCTCGGTGCCAATGGTGCCTGTCGCTGCGCCGGATCATCCGCTGGGCCGCATGGAGCGCATCCCACCGGGGGCGGGACGTGATTATACCCAGCTTGTGCTCACCGATCGTTCGCGTTTCACCGAGGGGCAGGATTTTTCCGTGCTCAGCCCCAAGACCTGGCGGCTGGCCGACCTTGGCGCAAAGCACGCTTTGCTGCGGGAAGGGATCGGCTGGGGCAACATGCCGCTTCCGCTCATAGAGCCGGATCTGGCCGCAGGAACACTGGTTCGCCTTGCCATGCCCGATCATCTAGGCGGCATGTATCGTTTTGCGGGCGTGTGGCGCCGCGATACGCCGCCCGGTCCTGCCGCTTCCTGGTTGCTCGACCAGTTTGTCGCGCTGGGTCAGAATGATGCCGAGGAGGCAGGCCTGACGGATATTTAAAAGCGCAGCATCGCTTCTGATCCGATCATACGGATCGAGCGGGCGGGGCCGGTCTGGCGGATAAACCGGCCGGGCTCGAAGGTGGAGAGGGAGAAGGTAAAGGACAGGATCTGGCTTGCCTGCCAGCCGATCACGGCCTCCATCTGCGTACCGATGGAACGGGCAGTGCTGCCACCCGGCGCCCGGATCAGCTGGCCGGGCACATCATAAATGCCATCGTTGCGGCTCGCACGCCAATAAACGACGGCAGCCAGATCAAGCGCTACGCCATGGCCAAGATCCAGGCTCACGCTCGGGTGGACGTTGATGATGTTGATAGGGCCAATTGGCGAAAGCTCACCGAAGTACTTGCCCTTCGGAAACATCGGATTGAAGCTTTCCACCCGGTCAGGGGTGCGGCCCTTGTCGCCGCTGGCGATATTCGCACGCAGGCGAAGGTCGGGGGCTAGGGGCGCATCGGCGAACCTGTAGGACGTTTCTGTCGCCAGGGACCAGGCATGGATGCGGCTATTGCCCAAGTGCCCACGTTGCACCATCGCCTCCCAGTTCCACGACCAGCCATTCGCGCTTCCGAACACGCGCACGCCATAGGTCTGCCGGTGCTCATGGCCTGCGCGAAGAGCGCTGTGTACATCGTCATGACGATAATCCAGCACATAGGCATCAAAGCTGCTGAGCCTGGGTAGGACGGATGTCAGGTAAGCGCCCCGGAGCCGCTCTGTTCGGGAGGTTCTATCATCGAAGTCACCTGTACTCACATCGACAGGTTTGAGGTCCATCATTTCGATACGCGTCCCACCCCATTGCAGCGTAGCCCGTCCGCCATCGAATGGCTGGGGGGTATTGGGCCCATAGCGCAGACCGACCAGTCGTTCCGAACCCAGGGCGATCAATTCACGTCCGCCGCGCAGCGTCAGGCTGACCTTACGGCCAAGCGGCAGGCGCAGATCGGCAAAAGCCTGCTGAACGTCAAGGCCCGTTTCATCCACGCCGCCTTTCTCCGGTTCGACGCCGCGCGCATAGCTGGCAATCAGTTGCACGAAGGCGCGTGCGGGGCTTGCATGCAGGTCCGCATGGGGTATAAACCGCAGCCAGAGGTAGCTGTCGTCAGGGGCGGGTGGCTGCCCCCAGTTATTGTTGTCAAAGCCCTCATGGCGGGCGCGCGCTTCCAGGCCTGTGGTGAGGTATGCCTTGCCGTCCTGACTGAGAGGTTGATACTTCGCTGCCCTCCGCCAATCGACATCGCGCGGCGGCGACCCACGTAGCACTGACCAATCTTCATCATAGCGCAGGTTGGTCTGCTCAACGGTCGGTAGTGCCTGCCCGTAGGCCATGTCGGCAGCCAATAGCCCGCCCAGAATAAGCAGTCTTGGGATCATCTCGGGGCAATCAGATGACGAACGCGGGGAGGCTCATCGCCAAGATGAAAGGCGCGAACAGCCTCCTGATACACACGATCGGTTTCCGTCACCCGGTCATGCTGGCGCAGATGCTCAAGCCAGCTTTCAACGACGAAGGCTTCAAGCATCACGCCCGGTTCTGCTGCATCTTCATAGAGGCCCCAGTTGATTGCGCCGTCGCGCTTGCGAATGCGGCGCATCGTCTGCATGGCGTGGGCGAAGTCCGACATGGCGACGGGATCGATGCGGTATTCGATCGTTACGAGCACCGGTCCACTGTCATGTTGAACCTCTCTCCCAACGACAGGAGCCGGCCAGTGCATGGAGGGATGAAGATCGAGCGCCACGTCCTTGCCGAGCGGGAAGCGCCAGGCGAGCAGAAGCGTTGCGACGATCAGCGCCATGGCTGCAACCATGAGAGTCGGCGCGATGCCGATCCGGCTGGCTAGAATGCCCCACAGCGTCGAACCGGCGGTCATCGCGCCCTGAAAGGCAAGCAGGTAGATGGCCAGTGATCGTGCCTTGACCCAGCTGGGCGCGCTTGCCTGTGCCCCGCCATTGAGCGATGCCATCATGGCGATCCAGGCAAGGCCACAGAACGCCAAGGCTACGGCAGCGAGCCCAAACCCGTGCGAGTGGGCAAGGGCGATCATCGTGGCAGCCAGCAAGAGCGAGGCGCCGATGGTGATGCCGTTCGCGCCAAGGCGGCCCTGCAACCGCGGCAGAAGCAGTGCCCCAACAATGGCGCCGAGCCCCATGAATGTCAGAAGGCCGCCATAGCCTGCCGGTCCCAGGCCAAGGTCGCGCCGCGCGATGATCGGCAGTAGCGCCCAGAGCGCGCTGGCAAAGAGAAAGAAGCCGATCGCGCGAACCAGTACTGTCTGCAGCGCTGGAGCGCGCAATGCATAACGCAGGCCTGCCCGCAGTGCGCCGATAAAATGCTCGGCGGGCAACTGTTGCGTGGGTGCTTGCCGGCGCCAGCGGGCAAGCACTACCACCACGCCTATGACCGACAGGGCATTGAGGGCAAACACCGCGCCTGGCCCTGACAGCGCAATGACACCGCCGCCCAGGGCTGGGCCGATGGCGCGCGCGATATTGATGCCGAGGCTGTTCAGGGCAACCGCCTGCCGTAAGGCGGGTGGCGGGACCAATTCGGAGACGATCGCCTGGAAGACGGGGGCAGACAAGGCAGCGCCGATTGCAAGCGCGCCGGTAAAGCCCAGGAGCAGCCATGGCGTTGTCAGGCCGAGCAGCGTGGCTGTTGCAAGTAAGGCAGCCGCGGCCAGACCGAACAGCTGGGCGCCCAGCAGCAGCTGGCGGCGGTCCACGATGTCAGCGAGCGCCCCAGCGGGCAAAGCCAGCAGGAACATCGGCAGGGTGGTCGCTGCCTGGACCAGAGCGACCATTAGCGGATCGGCTGAGAGCGAGGTCATCAGCCAGCCCGCTCCTACATCGTGCATCCATGTGCCAATGTTTGATACGACAGTTGCAATCCACAAGGCCCGGAACACGGGACTGGCGAGCGGATGCTGGCTTTCTGTCTCGCTCATTGTGTTCGCTCCCGCAGAACCGCTGCGAGCATGAGGCCACCAATCAATGCCACATGCTCAAAAAAGGTGTTGCGTTCGTGGAATCGCGCCATGGGATCGATAGCCTGCCAGAAGGGATGGGCGATCAGCGTGGCAAGGGCCGTGAACACGCCAAGCGCACCCGCGCCCAGCCATGACCAACGCCCGGCGATAAGCATAAGCGATCCACCGATCTGAACGAGGATTGTGAGGAGGACCGTTGCCAGCGCAGGCTCGAGCCCGAATTGCCGGGCTTCCGCCAGTGCGCCGGGCAGGTTTGCCATCTTGGCCAGGCCGCTGGCCCAATAGGGCAAAGTCAGGAGTATCACGGCAAGGAAGACCAGCCGATCATCAGACAGCAGCCGAATAATGGGGCGCGGTGTCATGGTTCACACCGCCCAGCAGCCGCAGCCCAGCGCGCCCCAGAAGCTCTGGATATCAGCGGCAGGCACGGAAGCGCCGAGCGCTGCGGCGTGATTATGGCCATGGACCACGCAGGCCGAATGGCAGCCGCAGGCCGACGCCATTTTCTGCGCGGTCTCCGGCGCACGGTAATAGCCGCCGAAGGTCGCAACTGGAGACCAGTCCGGCATCGGCCGGGGCAGGGCTGGGGCGAGCGGACCATAGTCGCCCTCGCCATGAACCACCTTGCCGCCGAGAAGGGTGAGCACCGAGCGTAAGTGCACGATCTCGCTTTCGGGCACGCTGAAGAAATCATCGGAGAGGAGCGCTAGGTCCGCCAGCTGTCCGGCTTTGATCTGGCCCTTCTTGCCGACCTCGTTCGAGAACCAGGTGTTGGCGTGGGTCCACAGGCGCAGCGCAGTCTCGCGGTCAAGACGGTTGCGCGCCGGGTAGAGAGTCAGGCCGCCGAGCGTCTTGCCCGTGACCAGCCAGGAGAGGGATACCCACGGGTTGTAGCTGGCAACGCGCGTTGCATCGGTGCCTGCGCCGACGGGCAGGCCTGCCTCCAACATCCGCGTGATCGGCGGCGTCGCCTCGGCCGCTTTTGCACCATAGCGCTCGACGAAATACTCGCCCTGGAAGGCCATGCGGTGCTGCACGGCAATACCGCCGCCCAGCGCCGCGATCCGATCAATGTTGCGCTCGCTGATCGTCTCGGCATGGTCGAAGAACCAGTTGAGGCCGGTCAAGGGAATATCGCGATTTACCTTCTCGAACACATCGAGCGCCCGGCTGATGGTCTCGTCGTAGGTGGCGTGCAGCCGCCACGGCCAGCGCCGCTCGGCGAGCAGGCGGATAACCGGCTCCAGGTCCGCTTCCATGCTCGGCGGCATGTCCGGTCGGGCGACGCGGAAGTCCTCAAAGTCGGCGGCTGAATAGACCAGCATCTCGCCCGCGCCGTTGTGACGGTAGGTGTCGTCGCCATCGCCCGGCTTGATTTGCGTCGACCAGTTGGCGAAGTCCTGCAACTCTTCCTTCGGCTTCTGGGTGAAGAGGTTGTAGGCGATTCTCAGCGTCAGCTCACCGTCCTGATGCAGCTTCTCGATGATCTCATAATCATCCGGATAATTCTGGTAGCCGCCGCCGGCATCGATGACACTGGTGACGCCCAGACCATTCAACTCCCTCATAAAGTGCTTCGTCGAGTTCAGCTGATATTCGGGCAGCAGCTTGGGACCTTTGGCGAGGGTCGCATAAAGGATCGTCGCATTGGGCTGGGCGAGCAAGAGGCCGGTTGGATTGCCTGCCGCGTCACGCACGATCTCGCCGCCCGGTGGATTGGGCGTGTCCTTGGTATAACCCACTGCGCGCAGGGCGGCGGCGTTAAGGAGCGCACGGTCGTAGAGGTGGAGAATGAAGACCGGCGTCTCCGGCGCGGCGGCGTTGATCTCCTCCAGCGTCGGCAGGCGTTTCTCTGCGAACTGGTGCTCGGTGAAGCCGCCGACCACGCGCACCCACTGTGGAGGCGGGGTGTTCTCGGCCTGGCGCTTCAGCATGGCCATGGCATCGGCCAGCGTCGGCACACCTTCCCAGCGCAGCTCCATGTTGTAGTTGAGCCCGCCGCGGATCACGTGGATGTGACTGTCGATGAGGCCGGGGATCAATCGGCGGCCCTTGGCATCGATGGTTATCGCATCCGGCGCGGTCGCCGCGCGGACCTCCTGCTCAGAGCCGACCGCCAGGAATTTGCCGTCCCGGATCGCAACGGCATCGGCTGTCGGATTTTCCGGATCTAACGTCGTGACCTTGGCATTCGTGATAATGATGTCTTTGGAGTTCATGGCGAAGCTCTCCGTGGCAAGCAGTGCGGTGGCGGCGGCGCCCATGAGCGCTTGGCGGCGGGTTATATCGATCATGCGTCCCGGTCCTTGTTGGCAGGAAGGTCGCCCAGAACATGGCGGGCGCAATCATGGCGGATGAAGCGGGCAAGGTCGCTTCCCTCAGTGAGGCGCTTTGCAACCGGCAGCGCCTGCTCGCCGATCAGGATGCCGAGAAGGCCGACCAGCGCGATGACGGGTGGGGCGGGGAGCGAACGCCAAGAAGGCTGTAGACCATGCCGACGAGCAGTCCGGCCCCAAGGGTGATGAGATAAGGCTTCATGGTTCCGTTCCCCCTGTTGCCGATCAGCCGTGGATGAAGGCGAGAAGGTCGGCGTTGAAGCGATCCTGATGGGTCGCTATCAGGCCATGGTCTGCGCCCTCGTAGATCTTGAGCTTGGCGTTTGGTACGATCCTGGCCGAGTGTTCAGCCGAAGCGCCGATGGGTACAATCCGGTCATCATCGCCGTGAATGATGAGCGTCGGCACGTCGATCGCCTCGTAGAGGATGCGGGTGCCATCCTTGGTCGTCACGAAGCTCATGGGGGAAATCCTTGGTCTAAAAAGAGAAGGGAAAAGGGCGGCCGGGCGGGGAGGCCAGCCGCCTCGGGGGAAAGGATTAATGGCCGCCCTCGGAGGCGCCGAACATGGTCTTGGCGTAGGTGATGCCGAGGCCATAAGCGCCGCCCCACTTGCGGGCGATGCCGGTCGTCAGGTCATAGGTTTCGCCTCGCGCCCAATCGCGCTGCAGCTCAAGGAGGTATTGCAGCGAGGTCATCGGCTTGGCGCCCAGCTGGATCATGCGCTGGACGGCGCGTTCATGCGCCTCTTCCGAAATGTCGCCGCAGGCGTCGGTGATGACATAGACGTCAAAGCCCTGATCGATGGCCGAGGCAACCGGGCCGACGATACAGACCGAGGTCCACAGCCCGGCGAATACCAGCCGGTTCTTGCCGATGCGGTTGATTTCCTCGATTACCGCGGCATCCTCCCAGGTGTTCATGGAAGTGCGGTCGAGCAGTTGCTGGTTGGGGAAGGCCTCCGTGATCTCGCTGAACATCGGGCCGGAGAAGCTCTTTTCGGCAACTGTCGTCAGGATGGTCGAGACACCAAAGCCGGCAGCGCCATTGGCGACCAGGGCGGCATTGTTACGCAGCAACTCAGGCGCGATCGACTTGGTGGCGAAGGCCATTTGGGACTGGAAATCGATCATGATGAGGGTGTGGTCGGTCGGCGAAAGCAGGCTCTTGCCGGGAGTCGGGGTCGCGGTGATGGTCATGGCTCAGCTCCTTGGTAGAGGTTGTTGGGGGCCAGGCTCGCCCTGGCTGAGCAAAGATTTATGACGGACGGTGGATACGAAACAGTTGGATAAACTTGCTCTGTTTGTTCGAAACTTTCGAAAAGATGCGATCGAGAGTATGGCTCAGGTCCCGCAACGCAACGGCTCTGCCAGCAAACAGTGCTTCGGTTGGCGCTACCGCAGGCACCCTCCAGCCCGCCAGGCTGCTCTAACGGCGCTGGGCCTGGAGGGCACCGTCCAGGAACGTGCGTATCATAAACAACGTGCTAGGCTGGGTACGGGTCTCAGGATCGAGCCCGAACACTTGCGCTGATTGGAAGCCAAGTCTGTCTTGAGGGAACCAGCATCGCCTTAGCGAAGCAAGGGCGTGTAACCGCGAGCGTTGGTTGCGATCAAATCCGTCCAGCGCCGAGCCCAGATTTCCGTTGCGATGGTAATGAGCAGGGACTGGCGCGCAAAGAAGCCTTGCCCGGTTTCACCTGCAAGTCCCAAGGCGACCCGTTTGGGATCAAGAACGCCGTGTTTGACGAGCAGGCTATCTGAGAAGCATTCCCTGAACAGGTCAAGATTGTCCGCGAATACCTCGTTGAGAGTGTGAACGACACCGCCCTTTTGCTCTCGAACGAGAATTTCGTTTGGCAGAACGTCCGCAAATGCCAGGCGCGCCAGCCCGCGATCCCAGCCCTTCCAGATAAGATCGTAGATGGGAATCCTGAGACAGAGTTCATAAATCGGCTGCGAGCAGAGCGGGCTGAAGCTGATATAGCGCTCGCCCGATACGGATGTGGCGAAGTTTTCCGGAGCCGAGTTGAGTTGAAAGGCATGGACGAGTTTTGCCGGAGCAAGCCCTTCGAGCGCCGCAATCGTCTCAGTGATGCGCCGGTCCCGGAGCGTTTCGGCGAACTTCTGTTCGGACATGAGAGGCGACTCCGTTAAACGGAGGTTCTCAACCAGGGCACTGCCCGGCGGCTCGCGGCGGCCGACAATGGCGTCTTTCATAATGGCATAGATGGATCGCTTATTCCGTCGCGCAGCCCAGGCGGCAACTTGCAGAAAGCGGAGATCCACCCCCTTATCGAACAGATAATCTCTCGCGAAATTGAAATTGCCGCGGACGAAAATCGCATCGCCCGGTTCCCCGTCAAATACCGCTTGTGCTCCGCAGGATTGGATGACCGGGTATTCCATTGGAGCCCGAAAGGCGGAGAGCAGCTCGCCGAACGGCGTTCCGCTCAAGGGAAATTCCCACAGGAGATCGTAACGCTGATTGCCGCGACGGTCCGGAATTTCCGTCAAGGGGTAGTCGTTTTGCCTGACTGCCAGCCGCGCGAATTGCCGCTCATCGCCCTCGATCGTTGATCCGTAGTAGGTGAAGCAGTTTACCTGAACCCCATTCTCAGCCAGGCGCAGGGCAGAGGCAACAATCGATGAATCCAGACCCCCGGACAGGCGCAGGCAGATCTTTTGGAACAGGGAGGACCATGCCGAGACGCAGTCGACAACTGTTTCCCTGAGGCGCATTGCCAGAAGCCGCGCATCTTGGGTCTCAGAGGGCTTGGCAATTTGTCGCAAATCCCAGTCGTTGCAAAGGGTCGCGTTGCGATCGCTAATCCGCAGTGAGTGCCCATGCCGGAGCTGCTTGATCGGCAGAAGCGGAGCATCATCGGTTTCAATGTAGTGGTAGCGCTGATGAAACGTCAGGTAGGACCAGTCGATCTGGAAGCTAGCGGCTTTGATTTCTGCAATATGGGCCGGATTTGAGAAGAACAGCCAGATATCGCCATTGGTTACGTAATAGACTGGTATTCCGCAGAGCGGCGAGCGAAACGCCAGCGCCTGCCGGCTGGAGGCATCGACGCTGATGAGGACATATTGCCCCCAAAGGTCGCGGACCAGCGCTGACGGGTCAGCAAGGCGGGTGGCAGCGGATGCAAAGGCGGAAAGATCCCTTGGCGTAATGGGAGTCGAGCGGGAATAATCTCGCTTGAAGGCGCGCCCCAGGAGGGAGCCGTTTTGCAGGGAAATTGCATCAAACAGAGCGCCAGTTCTATTCTGTACAAATAGATGAAATTCCCGCGTTCGGCTCACCTGCTTATAGTCGGGCAGAGAAGCGCCGACGCGGTCGGTTATTTCCTTGGCTGTGGTGGCTGATAGACCTTGAGACAGATCGATAACCGCGATGTAGTCAAACACCTCGCGTGCCTCTCTATATCGCAAAGATCGGGGTGTAGGGCGCCGTGCGGACGACCAGATCGTTGGCGAGCGTTCCCTCGATTTCCACCCAGCAGTGTGCCCGAAATGGGGGCACCATGACGCCAAAAACCCATTGGGCGCGTCGGCCGAGTACCGTGAAATAAATGGTGGTGACCATCGAGTCGAAGTAGCACTCGTTGTGGGACGTATAGAAAAATCGGCGCAAGGAATTCAAATGATGCCGATAGGTCTCATCCGTTCCCTTGCCGGGGCGGCTGGCACGAATGCGCCGACGCAGGAAGGAAATAACGGCTGCTGTTGCCTTGGTGGACAGCGCTGCACGGCAGAAGGCCGAGAGCAGAAAGGCGAGTAAGAAGGCCGCCACGCATTTCAGGAAATGAGGTGTGCGACTGTCTGGCCAGACCGACAGAAGCGAGGACTGGAGCAGGCCGATATCATGCCGGCGGACCTCCAGCGTATCCCTAATGCGCGGGAAAAGGCTGTTGGCATCCTCCTGAGGGAGATTGGCAATGAACGCCGCTGCCTGCGCGTATGGTATTCGTGCAAGGCCATCGAAAGAGGCATCGGCTGCGGCCTGTAGGTGTTGAAACACAGCCGACGGAGGGCCTGAGAACATATGGTAGGCGCCATCTGCGATGTTGGCGACGATGTAGGAAGACTCTGTTGTTACAAAATAAAGCGAGTCGTGCTGATAATAGGCCCGTGACATGGCATCTCCTGTATCCAGCACTTGAGATCTGCGGTGCCCTCGGTCACACGGGCGAGCCTTCCCAGCAAGCCGGGCGTAACCATGCCTAGCGCCCTACCCCTTGTCTGCAGTGGTTTATGCTCAGGAATATGTCGGGTTGATAACAGGAGGCGCGGCCTACGCGCAGTCATGGCCATGGCTGGAAGGGGCCGGAGGCGTACTCCGTATGGAGTACGCATCCTCGGGCTTATTCGGTATAGAGAAGTCTGGTCGGCAGGGTCGGATCGGGATAATCAAAGCCCTTCGCCTGTGTCAGTGATTTAATTTGACCAAGTTTCATAGTTATCTCCCTTATGGTGCCCGGGATTGAGCATTGGGACGCTAGCACTCTTGAGGCAGATCGTTTAAGAGAATTAAATGAAAACATTATGCATGTTCTTAGTAGATATTCGCGGCATGCGCGGCGAATGACCTGGAATATCTAATTTTATAAATGGTGCATCGCGGCAGCTGATATGACGCGCCGGAGATAAGAGCGATTTCTGCCGCTCACATTGTTAAGGCCCTCGGACCATGCGCCTTTCTGGTAACGGCCGGGGCCTCTGCCGCAATCCGCATGGGAGGATGCCGGCACCCGCTGTTTACAACTCGGGCTTTATGCTGCGAACGGCCGTAGGCTGATTGTAACAGGTCATGCCGATAGACAGGTGCCCAAGGGCCGCCGAACGACTGGAGCTTGATACAAGCCGAGTGCGCTCAGCTTTGTAGCGCCTTCTGGCAGGCCCGGGTGGCTGTTGCGACATGATCCCCAACCGTTGAGCGGGGAATACCATATTGCAGCGCCAGGTTCCGGACCGTTTGACCGTCCAGCCGGTAGGCGAGAAACAGCTGGCGTCGTCTCGCCGGCATTCGTGCGAGAACAGTTTCCACTCTGTTCAAAGTTTCCTGTGCCGACAGGATATCCTCCGGCGTCGAGTGATAAGGCAGGTCCTGGCAGTCATTGCTCAGATCGCTGATTGGCTCGCCTAGGGTGCGGCGCTGAGCCTGCACATGGCGCAGCTGGTCATTGAGCGTATTCCTCACAGCCCAAGCCACATAGCCGAGCATGTTCTCTACATGGCTAAAGTCGGCCATGGAGGCCAGGCGCATAAAAGCCATTTGAACGATGTCTTCAGGGTCAATGCCAGCGCCCTGGCAGCGGCTTGCGATATACCGGGCTAGGGTTCTTGAATGGACGCGATACAATTGCTCCAGCAAGGAACGGTCTTGCGACGACAAGCCCGACAAACGGATGCGATTAGCAACGACCATAACAACCTCCCGGGTAGCGCAGCGCTATCCGTTGCATGGGTTATTAACGTCGTGCTTGGCGAATGAACTGCTAGGAGGGCGTTATTTTTTGTTCAGAAACTCAAGTTGGATACAAGAAAACCTTAGCTGGAAAGGAATGGAATTAAAAACGGTTGAATACCTGTGTATCAAGGCACTTAAGCAAATTTCGCCCAACCGCAGTGCCACCCCTGACCCAAAGGATGGCATTGTAAGTGCTGTGATTATATCGCCATCTCGTGGATTTGTTCAAGTCTTATTAACCACAGGGGGCGGGGCGACCCAACCGCACCTCGCTAATTTGGGGAAACCAAGAGCGCTTTATTGGCCCCAAGGCCTACGGTGGAGGTGGGCTGTGCCAATATTAATGCGAGGGGTCGGTGAACTGCCTCACGGTAGCATATCAATATCAGCCATTCTGCAGCCAGGGGCGGATTCGTATCTATCGTGGAAGGGGAAATGCACGTGCTCGTGCGGTGAAGATAAGCGGCTGGGCTAATGCTGGATGGCTGTGGCCCTTTGAGGGAAAATCAGGAATGCGGCCAATCCTGTCAAATTTTTGTTTTACCAGTCTGGTGAGGGATTTCGCCTTTTTGGGCTATTTATGCACAGTCGCTCGTGCGCTCTTCACAGCCTTCAAAACTTATGAAAACTGGTAATCGTAGCGAGCCAGGGTTTGTTGACCGCGTTCTCCCAGCAGGCAACTGGCTGTTACGAAAAAGTGCTTGGCAATGGACAAAATATAAAGCCGAAGTCAACGGCTACTGAGCGATTTATGGATGACCCAACCGAACAAACTTTGGAACCCGTCTCCTGGAACGGGGCGGGTTCTAATCTTATTGTCTTTCATATCAGACAAAAGAGACGGTTGCAACTAGCTCCCTTGTTTTGTCCCACCTATTCTGGTGATGCAGTTCAAAGGGAGGAGGAGCTGAGAGAAGAGGTCCAACATGGCAGACCCCTAGGTCTGCCTGCAACTTGAATCAAATGCTCAAGGCCTGGAAGCTATTTTAAAATTGTGAGGCCAATGCAAGAGAAGCCTTGTGACGGTTGCGTTTAAAGCACCTTGAAGGCTGGAGGTGCTATTCTGGTCTCTATAAATATTTTTCTGGGAATTTTCAGAGTATAGAAGCATGTTGTTTCTAGCGTTTAACGATATGCCATTGCCCTGACACTGGATTGTTTGTCCAAGTGGGAGAACGCTTCCTCAAGGGAGGCAAGCATGCAGGCAAGGACATTCTGCCAGGAAACCTGGCTTAGAGGGGTATTCTACTCTCTCATAGGTCAAGATCTAGCGGCCCGAACATAGATTATCAGGGCGTACGCTAGGGCGGTGCGCTCTGTTGCGCGTGGTCATAACTCATAGCTGCGCCAGCAAGATCGTAAACCCTGCCGCCAATCTGCCTCCATGGCTCAGTTCATTCTTCCTCGCCCGGCCCAACCCGAAAGCAAGGTCCGAGATATAGGGCTTAAGGCCGGGGCGCAGATCTGTGTTTGCCGCCAAAATCAGCAAACCTATGTCTTGCTGGCGCGACATGCCTTCAGATTCTCCCAAGCAAAAACTGCAGGGATGTGCCGGAGGCATGACGCTTGGAAACGGTGGCTGGCGTGCGCGGATCTGGCACGGAACCTACCGGACGGAGATTGCCATGTTTCCTGAAGTTGCATCTGCGCGAGCCTTCTGGCCGCAACACTTATCGTCTAAGCGTGCGCGACTGACCAGCTACGAATATGCCAGTCGCGTTGCCAAACACATTTTTGACCAAATCCAGAAGCCTGTTGTCGTGCTCTATGAAGGGAGCCCCTGCCGACAGTACCGTGTCGTCACAGGGCCAGAGCTTAAGGAAGCTATGAGCACTGGAAATCTGAGCAGCCAGAGCATTGCCGCAACGTTTCTGTGACAAGCAGAACATTAAGGATGTATCAAGCGAGGTGCCCTCGCAGCAGAGGCGGCTTGCGCGGATCATTTTTGAGGAAAGGCCCTCTCTAGAGAATAGAGTGCCATTGCTCTCCACCATGAGCTTGACCAGGCGCATCGAATGAGCGAGTGCGCCTGGGTACAGACGCGGCTATCCCCCCGAAAAGTCCAAAATATATTCTTTGAATAACTATTTTAATTTACTATAAATAGATCGCTTGGGTGGGTGCATCAGGCGCCAATGCTGCCGCCAAGTATCCTCGAATTGTATTTATTGAGTGCGATGGACTCGGGCCCACCTGCTCCAGGAGGGCTGCCAGCTCCGACCGGTTTGGCGTGAAAATCTTCCTTTGGGCCGTTGGCTGCTTTCCACCGGTCGGGCTGGCATTTTGATTGCCGGAGTTCATTGACAGTCAAAGGCAGCCTGATGTTGGCTGGATATGCGCTCGCGGGCAATTAACGCCATGTGGTTTACTTAGGCGCTCATACTGAGTCGCCCTGATTCCCCGAGCAAGCGCATTCTCTATTTGTCCGGGTAGGCTGAGAAAATTGTGAAGGTCTGTTACAGTCGGAGTGACGATCAGGCCTTATCTTTTGCTTGATAATGCTTTTTGGCGCTGCACAGGCTGTGCCTTGTGCAGCCCTCTACCAAAGCAAGGAAGTATAATTAAGTCCTACCCACTATTGGTGCAGATGGGACCGCCGGAAGTGGGCTGTTCGAAATTCTATCGGACTAACGCCATGCCACCTGTGGAAAGAGCGGGTGAGGGAGGAATTGGTGCCATAACCTAGGTGTACGGCAATTTCCTTAATTGGCATGTCGCCGCGCTGCAGGAGCTCTGCTGCATATTTCATTTTTTCATCGAGCAGATATTTGGCGGGCGTAACCCCGTAGACCATCCGAAAGTTCTTGTCGAAAAAGCTTCGGCTTACGCCAAGCTGTTGAGCGATCGCTTCGATATCGAAGTCACTGCTTCTGGCATACATGCGTAGTAGCTCGGCCCCTTCAACCACCTTTCGATAGGCGAGACTGGACTGAGCATCCCGGGAATTGTCCCATTCATTGCCAAGGGAAAGATAAAGAAGGGACTGGATTTGACTCCTCAGAAACCGGACACGCAGCTTCCCTGTCAGTGGGACTTCGAACAGCGAAAGAAGGATTTTCATTCCCGCCAGGGAAATCGGCGATCTACGGAACAGGAGGAGGGAATCGTCCCGGTAGATATAGCGATCAAGATCGCGAGGAATGGCTGAGTCCATCTCGCCGAGGGCGCGCTGAAGCGCGCGCCGGCTCAGAGCAAGGGAGACCCACATCATTGGCCCGCAGGCTTTCAGTCGTTCTACCTTGATAAAATTATCGGGCTGTAGCTCGAAGTCCACATGGGCGGGACGCATTCTGAGAGTAGTTGGCGTAACCCAGGATGGGACACGGCTCGTCCCGTAGGGCACCAACTCCTGATCGCAGGCGCCGCGGATCATCCAACAGATTCGCAGCCAGTCCTCGCCGATAAAGGCAAAGGGCTGGTCCTTGGCGAAGGACATGGTGTTGACGGTCGCAAAAAACTCGTCGTCTATCTTGAGAAATTCGTTCTTGCCAAAGAGTAGATCCTTATTGCTACCGTCCTCGACATGGGTGAGGATGCCATACTCATCAAGGCTGGTGGCAGGATCGACGGCAAGCCGGGCCTGAAAACGGGCTTCCATCATCCGCAGGATTGCTGACCAGTTTTCTGTAACAGTCAGGAGCGGCCCTAAGTCCTTGTAGTTTGTGCCGGATTGCATTCCCATGTAGATATCCGTTGTTTTGCTGCTCTGAGCCGGACGGCTCAAGGACAACACAACGCAATAAAATTGGTTTAGATACTGCAACGGAGTATAGCGTATGTATCGTCATGGTTTAAGAATATATCTTCTGTGTTTTGTTTGGTGAAATTAATTATTAATTGTAATTCAATTTTATTCGCGACTCTGCATGCTTTTCAATCTCTGCGCGATCGATCGGCATGGGCAGGCGGCCATAGCTGTCATAGATGGCTCGCTGGTCCTCCGCATGCGCGGCGCGACGGCCGTCCGGGTGGACAAAGCCACTCTGCCCGGGCGAGTTGATGCCGTCACCATGCAGCTGGTTATTATTCGCCCAGAACATGACATTGACCGAGCCGCGATTCTGAAAGGCCGTGATGGGGCGTGGAATTTCGCTGCCGAGGCGGATGCCGAGGAAGGTCGTGGTGGCATAGTAGGGTTTGAAGGCCGCAATCTGCCAAGCTGACATGTCGGGGCCCTGTGCGCGCTCAAGCGAAGCAACCGTCTCTTCGAAGACCTGGCGAATGACGTCTTGCGGGGGCTGGCCATTGAAAAGATCATAGGTCAGCGGCACTCGACCTTCGAGCCCCGCAAGATTATGAATGATGACGCGCGTTCCCGGCGGCACATCAGTCCCGATTGGAATATCACGCACCGCATAGGCGGTGGCCGCAAACCGGGTAAAGCCCTCCTCGCCAACATCATCCGCAATGACGGCGCGATACAGCCGGGGGAGGAAGGCCTCCATGAGGGCTGGTGCTGGGCCATCATAAATGCCATCGCCATTGTCATCGCGCCATTGACCATCCCAATGCTCCAGTATCTCGAGCGCAGCCTTGGCCTTAGCAGAGGCGTTCTTGGCCATGGCACTGCGTAGGAGCGGAAGAAAATAGGCGATGTTGTGGTCGGCGTGGGCGACCTGGCGGATCATGTCCCAGGCCTCCTCCAGGCTGAACCGATCCTTTGCTTTCAGCCGGCTGGTCAGCAGATGCACGTGGTGGGCGCCGCCCCACATCGACCACCACTGATCACCGTTGGACCAGTCAACAGCCGGCTTGTTATTCCAGTTGGCGATAAACCCGCTGGAGGGATTGAAGACCCAAGGGTTATGGTCGGCTCCTGTAGTGCCGAGCCAATCCATCTCGCCCGTGCCAATAGCTGGCAGACGCAGGTCGTGACCCGGGACCCGAATAGGGTGGCGCCCAGCCATCTGGTGTCCAATGTTGCCCTCGGCATCGACATAGTAAATGTTTAGGTTCTGGGAGATCCGGAAAACTGCCTGTTTCCAGCTCTCATGGTCGCGCGCCTTAACCATATCCAGCCAGCCGCCGAGCGTTTCCATCTCAAGGCCATCCCAGGCGCGCCTTTTGGCATAGGCCACGCCCTTGGCCGGATCATAGGCAATAACTGGGCCATGGACGCTCTCGCGGCGGATGATAATGACCTCCCCCTGGCCCTTGACCCGGATGCGCTCCTTGCGAATTGCGAACCGCTTCCATACACCCTTATGGAAATATTGCTCCGGATCCTTCGGGTTAAGTCTTTCCTCGAAGAGATCGACCGGGTCAGTAAGCGCTGCTGTTCCTCCCCAGCCGATTCGATCATTGTAGCCGACGATGAGGAGGGGCAGGGCCATATAGCTATAGGCCGCGACGTTATAGCCGGCGCCATGCAGGCCGATGTTGTAAAACGAGGCGGGGGATGTCCAGCCAACCTGTGGTCCGTTCACCAAGATCGCCTGTGCATCCTTTGCCTTGTGGCCATTGATGAGCCAGATGTTGCTCTCGGACTCGAACCCACCGCGGCCGGAAATGCCGTTTAGTGCCAGCATCTGATGCGCCCGCGCCTGGAGGGATTGGCCTGGTTTCAGATCCTTCAGCATCTCCAGATAGCCGAATGTCGGGATGGGTCGCGCCGCTCCTTCAATCAAGGTTTTCTGGGGTGCAAACAGGGTCTTGGGCTCTTTGGCTGGCGTCTCGGGGTGCCACCGGTCGGCCGGGACGGTGGTCTCGGCAGTCGGATCATTGATCCAATGTAGAGCCTGGAAGAGACGCCAGCCTTGCTCCTCGCCGTGGAGCCGGCGCAGACGATGGTACAGATCAAGGTTTTCCAGTTCTTGGGACTGCCCCGAGAAACGGTTGATCAGGTTTCCTGTGACAGCCATCGCTACGTCGATGGCCGACCAGTGCTGTGGACGAAATCCGAGTTCCGTGAACTCCCTGGGCAGCAGGCGATCCGGCGCTGCGTTCACCTCATCGACGCGGCGCGAGAAGCCGGCGGCATAGCCTTCCAGCGCCGCCCGGTGTTGGGCTGGCATGACTTTGAGCTGCCGGACGAAACTTTCTCTGTCGGTCTCGATCCGGGCCATCTCGTCGACCTTGACCAGATCTGGGCCGAGAATCTCCGCTGCGGTGCCAGTCGCGGCCCGGCGCAGCATTTCTAGCTGAAACAGTCGGTCCTCAGCCGCGGCATAACCGAAGCCGTAGTATAGCCCATAGACAGTATCACTATAAACATGCGGGATGCCGTAGTCATCCCGCACGATCTCAACGGTGCCTTCCCGGCTGGAGAGGGCGACAGCTTCCTCTGCTATTGCCGGCCGGGCGTGGACGAGCAATCCAAGGCAGCAAGCAACAATAAGGTGTTTCACGCGTACCCCCATGCCTTAGTAACGCCACGTCACGGACAGGCCATACATTCTTGGGTCGCCATAGCTGCCGAGAATGCCGAGACCTGTCGGTGCGATGTGGACGAAGTATTTTTCATTGAATAGATTCTTCGCCCAGAGCATCGCTTCCCAACGCTCATCGGGGCTTGTCCAAGCCAGCTGTGCATTGACCAGCGAATAGGCGGGCTTTTCGGCGCTCAGGTCGAGCACGTCCTGGCCGACCGTGCTGCTGTAGTTATAATCTGCGGACACTCGTACCGTGCCGTAGCTGATCGGCTGAAGCCAGGTTGCATTGACGTGCACCTTGTGGCGCGGCGCCTCCGGCATGCGCTGCCCATCCAGGGAGACCGCCGTGCCCACGCCGTCCACGTAGAGGCTGTCGCGGTATTCGGCATCGAGGAAGGAGTAGCTGGCTCCAATGGTGAGCGGGGGGATCGGACGCCAGGTCCCTTCAAGCTCGATGCCGCGCACAACCGCGTGGTCGATGTTGACGGTCTGGAAGACGCCCATGGGCGAGGTGGTATCCTCGATCGGCGGGCCGAAGCGGTTGTTCTGGATGTTTCTGTACCACGTCTGGAACAGAGCGGCGTTGAAGTACAGCGTCTGGTCGAACAGGCTGGACTTAAGGCCAAGCTCTACATTCCAGGCGGTTTCAGGCTTGACCGGCTTGACCGCATCAATGATACGGCCCGGCGCGCCACCGTAGCCGCCACTCTTGAAGCCTTTAGAGGCGGATACATAGGCGGTCAGATTGTCATTAAAGTGCCGCTCCAGCGCCACCTTGGGCGAAAAATCGGTCCAGCTGTGGTCGGCGTTGGCATCAAAGGTCGTTGCGATAATCCCCACGCCCCCGGCCCGGCCAATCGAGAAAATATTTTTGGTCTCATGAGTCAGCCGGGCGCCGGTAATCAGCTCCCATCCGGGCTGGAATTGCCAACTCAACTGGCCAAAGGCAGCATAGCTGTTGGTAACATTGTCCTGGCGCGTCGTATCAATAAGATCAGCCGGATCACCCGCCGGCGCACCCCGGTCATCAACGCCACGCAGGTCGTGGAATGATTCTGTCCGGTCGGTATGCTCGCGCAGGTAGAACAGCCCAGCGACGAACTCGATGGAGGGCGCCAACGTACCGGCGAGGCGCAGTTCCTGGGAGATCTGGTTTGTCTTGTCATGGATTTCGTCGATGACCGGCACTTGCGGGACGGCGTAGGCGTCCTGTTCCCAGTCGGCCTTGTGATGGCGATAGGCGGTGATCGAGGTTAGGGTGCCAAAGCCGAGCTCCCGATTGGCTCGCAGGGCCAGGCCATAGGATTGGCGGTCGGTAAAGCCGGAAGTAGGGTTGGTTGAGTGTTTCCAGTCGCCGCCTAGCTCTTTCCACCAATCAACGATCGGCCCTGCGCCATTGCGTACCGGCATGCGGCCCGTATCAGCCAGCGATTCCCGCGCATAGTCGCCAGTTAGGACCACATCCCAGCCATCCTGCTCATAGCGCAGATGCGCCCGCGCGGCCTGGCTGTTTTCATCGCGTAGCTTTTCGCCATTGAGCAGGTTGGTGATCCAGCCGTCGCGATCCCGGCTCGTAAAAGAAATTTTAAAGCTGAGCGGATCGGCAAGGGCGCCGGTTGCCATGCCGCCGATATCCAGACGGTCGTAATTGCCGAGCGTGACCCGCATCTTTGCATCGGTCTCGCCGGTTGGCAGCGCGCTGATCACGTTGATGGCGCCGCCAATACTGTTGCGGCCGAAGAGTGTCCCTTGTGGGCCGCGCAGGACTTCAACCCGCTCCAGGTCAAACAGTTCGAAAATCGACATGGACAGGCGACTCATATAGACGTCGTCTACGTAAATCGCCACCGGCCCATCCATGCCCGCGCCGTCGTCGTAGGAGACGGCGCCGCGCAAGCCGATATAGCCTTGCCCATTGGAGAACGGAGTGATGGATAGGGAGGGAACCTGCCGGAACAGTTCTACCTGTGTGTGGATGTCTCCTCGCTCCAGGTCGTCGCCGCTTACCACGGACAGGGCAATGGGCACATCCTGAAGCCTCTCGGCGCGACGTTGCGCCGTAACGATGATATCGTCCAATTGCGCGTTTTCGCTTGCAGCGTGCGCGCCGCCAGTGTGGAGCGCGGAGACGGCAACAGTGCACGCCAGCGCTCTTCGCCAAGCACGTTTGGTCATATTTTGTCCTGTGAGTTCGCCCCAGACGGAAACAACGCCGCCACAACTGTCGCAACACCCAGGTACGCAAGAATATATAATGCATAGATATTAGAATTACGCCAGGGGAATTTTGAGGCTTTGCCGCAGTCTATACCGCAGGCGTAATAGGAGCCCCGTCATATGATTTGCGGCAAGAACATCGTCCAGCATCGCGGCTGTGCATTTCCAGGATAAAAATGCTCAGCCATTATCGGCGATTTTGCAAATGGCCCAACTCGGCCAATATCACAGCGAGAAGAGGTGTAGGGCTATTGAACTGGGCGAGCCGTCCTTATGGCTGAGGCATCTCTTGACTGATGGGCTGCCTCTTTGTCAGCGGGGGGTATTGGCCAGGGCAGTGCTGTCGTGCCCAGTGGTCTTCTCGTTTTTAAAAACTCTTTGAAGCTCAAGCGTTAGTGCTGTGAGTCTGCGGGTGGAGGAGGTTCGGGAGCCTGAGAGAGGAAGAATGGGCGTGTTTGACCTGGCAAGGGGCATAGAAGTGGCGGAGCTGGCGGGCACCCTGGATGACGCACTGTCGACTCAGCGGGAGAACCCTGGCTTTCAGCTCGGGATACGAGTCAAGAACCCTGACATCATCGATGATACCTTCGATGATCCTCATTTTCTGTTCAGCCCCAGATTGTACGGCTGGACCGGGCTGCTGCCTTATATCGCCCTTGGAGAGGCTGTTGAGGTCGGCCGCCAAATACGGGCCCTTGCTCTGGTTGAAGATGTTGCAGCCGAACCTCAAGCCCTGTTCTGCTTTGCGAGCCGAATGATCTACCCGCCTCTTGCCAATTTCCGACTTCATCTCAGTCCTGCAAGGCCAGTGCCCGGACGTATGGGATTTATCAAAGGTACAATTGCAAAGCTGTGGAGGCGATCTGGGCCTCGGCCGGATACGCTTGAGCAGATTCGCCTGTGGGCGCGACGCGAATTTGAAATCGTGCCACCTGATCCTGTGGCGGAGCCTTACAGTTTGGCGGAGTGCCACCGGGCGCCATGTCCGGTTTATTTTTCGGCGGAAAGCCTGGCAACTGTCAAAGGACGAACGATGCTTTTGCGCCCTGACCATAGTATGGCCTGGATTCAATGGGATGCATCTCTTCTGGCATGGCGCGTTCGCATGGTGTTTCACCGCAATGCCTTATGGAAAGGCGGCTCAACCCTGCATTAGGGCGCGGCCGTGGAAGAGTGGCCCAGTGTCATGTTCATGCCACCTGATTTTGCATTTTTGGGATGAAAACACAAAGCCTGATTTTCAGTCTTCCAAAACTGCGGAACGTGTGAGAGCTGGGCATTGCAGTTCGCAGCCTGCGGCACGAGACAAGGTATTAACCTGCAGAATCGTGGCACGCACAAGATAGCGAATAACGATAAAAGTGCCGCAATGGCTAGCATTACGTAAATGTTGCGTACTGCGTTTATTAAGTTGCGTTTCCTGAGTTTTAGCCCGTCATCTAACCTGACGGGCTTTTTTATTGTTATCTATTAGAAAGATTAAGTCCGGATCCTATTTGCGGCAGGCGTCGATACAATAAACGGCCACCTAGTCCTTCTTGGCTTTCTCCTGCCGAGAGCAACATGGCTACCGGGTGATCCTTAAGGATGCCACCGCTCGTTTCTACGCCGAAGCCGCTTGCTACCTGGTTCTCTACCGTTTGTTTGGGCGATCTTGATCGTTTTGGAGAATGCAGCTGAGCGCCTCGCGCTGGCGTATGCCCAAGCGCCTCAGAGACGATCGATTGAATAGTAGGCGGCTTTCCTGCGCGTCTGCGCGTTATTGCGGTATTGGCGTGGCGTGCCATGTGCATCCAAGTGAAATGGTACGCAATTGGAATTTCTCAAGCTGTGCCGGTGCCTTGCCTTTGCTGATGCGAAGAGACATGCCGCATGATGGAATCGAGCATCTACTCAGCAGACTTCTTGATTGCTGCGCTGCGAAGTGCAGAGGTTGGGGTTTGGCGCTTTGATACCAGGACAGAACGCATCACATGTGACAGCCTCGCCGAGGAGCTGCTGGGTGTGGCATCGCCTGGAACCATTGATGCCGTTCTGCTGTCTGCCGTTCCGGAGGACCGGGAGGCGATAAAAGCTTTTTTCCAACCATCTGGCCGACTTACGGAACGGGCCGCAATCGAATTTCGCATTGTGCGCCAGAATGGCGAAGTTCGTTGGTTGCAGTGCACCGGCTCTGCCCTTGAAGATAAAGACAGTGCAGGCATTTCTCTGGGCGGTATTGTGCGGGATATAACCGACCGCAAGGAGGCCAATCTGCGGTTGCAGGAGAGCCGCCGGAGACTCAATGCGCTGATTAATAATCTGCCTGGCATGGTTTATCGCAGCGAAGTAACCATACCTTGGAGATTGTTATTTATTAGCAATGGAGTAAGCCAGATTACTGGATATGATGCGGCAGAGTTCTTGCGGGGGAGCGAACGTGGGGAATGGTCGTTCACCCAGATGATCTGTCTGCCGTTGCGCGACAGGCAGAGGAGGCAATATCCAAGCGCCAAGGTTATTCGCTTTCCTATCGAATTCTGCACCGGTCAGGCGAAGTCCGCTGGGTCTATGGGCGCGGCGAGGCTGTGTACGATACGCAGGGCCAGCCTATGTGCCTTGAGGGTTTTCTCACTGACATCACGGAGCTCGTCCGCGCAGAGGCCAGGCTTCGGCAATCAAAGGATCTTCTCGAGGCCATCATCGAGGGCATTCCCGATGGTGTTTTCCTCAAGGATTATAACAATGAGGGGCGCTACGTCGTCATTAATAGCGCACTGGTGCGACTGATGGGCCGCAATGCAGCTGGCATCGTCGGGTATACCGACAATGAACTGTTTCCGCCTGAATTGGCTGCAAAGTATATGGAAGAGGACCGCCTTATAGTGGAGGATGGTCTCCCAAGCCTTACCTTGGAGCTGACCACCGACACGCCATATGGCCAACGTCTTTTTGAAGTGCGTAAATTCCCCATTCTCGATGACGAGACCAGGCTCTGCTGTGTGCTTGGCATTGTCAGAGACGTGACGGAGCAGCGCGCTTTGCAAGACCACGTTCAGCAAATGCAGCGCATGGATGCGGTCGGTAAGCTAACAGGCGGAGTCGCACATGATTTTAACAATCTGCTTGCCATCATCCTGGGCTATGGCGAGCTGCTTCACGACAGTATCGTTGATGCCAATCTGATCGGGCCGGTCGACAAGATCATTGAAGCAACGGAGCGAGGGTCTGAATTGGTACGCCGTCTGCTGGCCTTTGCGCGCAAGCAGCGTCTTGAACCGCGTGTCGTTAACTTGAATGAGCGACTGCCAGGCGTTGTGGCGTTACTGCAGCGAACGCTTGGCGAGAACATCCGTATCGAAGTGAATGCGGATCCACACCTCTGGGAGGCGCTGGTAGACCCCAGCCAGGTTGATGATGCCGTGGTCAATCTGGCGATCAATGCCCGTGATGCCATGCAGGGAGGGGGACTTATCACGATTGAGACCGCAAATATCCGGCTCGATTCATCATCTGAAGGCCACCTGCACGATGCCCGTCCGGGAGATTATGTCATGCTTGCGGTCAGCGATACCGGCCATGGCATGGCCCCTGAAGTACTGGCTCGGGTATTTGAACCGTTTTTCACGACCAAAAAGCAAGGCCAGGGCACCGGTCTCGGGCTCCCTATGGTCTATGGTTTTGCCAAGCAATCCGGTGGCCATGTGGACATCAAGAGCAGCCCAGGCCACGGCACGACGGTGCAACTTTACCTGCCAAGGGCAGTCGAGCGGGCAGGCGCGAGCGAAGACGGAGCTTCAGTTCAGACCGTTAAAGGCGGGCATGAAACTATATTGCTTGTCGAAGATAACGACGGTGTTCGGGCAATGGCCAAGCTTCAGCTCAATAAACTTGGTTACCATGTCTTGGAAGCTGCCAATGCGGCTGAGGCGCTGGCTCTGCTTAATAGGGGCATCGCAGCAGATCTCTTGTTCACTGATATCCTGATGCCCGGAGGCATGTCGGGCTATGAATTGGCAGAGAAGGTCAGACGGGACAGGCCGGGTCTTAGAATCCTATTCACCACCGGATACGATAGTCCAGCGACGAACCGGATTCCTGAGGAGTTCTCCAGGATCGACCTGCTCCATAAGCCATACCACAAACACGAACTGGCCAGTGCCATTCGCCGGGCGCTCGATCAGGGGGAGGTCGACGGAAACGGTTAACGCCTGGCGTTGATCGGTAAATAAATCTCAAGGATGTCGAACCTCGCCATTGAGATTTGATCCCCGTTCGGCATGCTTGGTTAAATAAGTGCCAGAATGCTCCCATGTTTGGTAGCGCAGACCTTGGCCTTGCATATCTGGTAGCGTTACCATATTATTGGCGGCCGTTGGCGTTTACCTTGGGGCTTGGGCAGGGGAGAGCCGGACGTCATGTACTCAAGGCGTGATCTCGTCTCCATGGCGGCGGCTTCCGTTATGCTTGGTCCGGCAGTGAGTAGGGCAGCGCAGCCGGTTGCGGCGAACTGGCAGGCGTTCGCTGCTGTCTACCAGGCGCCACAATGGTTTAGGGACGCCAAGTTCGGCATCTGGTCGCACTGGGGGCCACAATGCGTGCCTGAGGCGGGAGATTGGTACGGCCGCCTGATGTATGTGCAGGGTAGCCCAGCCTACGAGCATCACGTGCGCGCCTATGGTCATCCTAGCGAGCGGGGCTTTCTTGAAATCATCGGCCAGTGGAAGGCAGAGCACTGGTGCCCGGAGGATCTGCTGGCGCGCTTCCAGAGGGCGGGAGCACGCTATATTGTCTCCATGGCAAACCACCATGACAACTTCGATAATTTCAATAGCGCCCATCATCCGTGGAATTCCACCCGTGTCGGCCCGAAGCGGGATATCGTCGGCACGTGGGAGAAGCTGGTCCGGCAGGCGGGTTTGAAATTCGGCGTCTCCAATCACAGCAGCCACGCCTGGCACTGGTGGCAGACGGCCTATGGTTATGATGCGGAAGGGGAGCGAAAGGGGCGCCGTTACGACGCCCACTGGCTGCGTAAAAGCCACGGCAAGGGCCGATGGTGGGAAGGCTTGGACCCGCAGGAGCTCTACACCGGGCCTGCATTCGTACCGCCAGATGGGCTTGATAGCACCGCCGCCATCAATGCATGGCACGAAGAGCGCGATGGCCAGTGGATCGAGCATACGCCGCCGCACAACTCAGACTTTGCCCGCACGTGGTTGCTGCGGCAGATGGATCTTGTCGAAAAATACCGGCCGGATTTGGTTTACTTCGACAACTACCGTCTCCCATTCGGCCAGACCGGCATTGATGCAGTCGCTCACTACTATAACAAGAGCCTTGAGTGGCACGGCGCGATCAATGTGGTTCTCACTGCCAAGCGATTATCTCTCTACCAAAGCCACGCGATCGTGGAGGACGTGGAACGGGGTTTTCTGGACGAGATTCGCCCTGTGCCATGGCAAACCTGCACCTGTATCGGCAACTGGCACTACGACCGCGCCCTGTACGAGCGGCACGGTTACCGCTCGGCCAAATATGTGGCGCAGCGGTTGTGCGATGTGGTTTCCAAGAACGGCAATCTGCTTCTCAGCATTCCGCAGCGGGGCGATGGCTCGATCGATACGGATGAGGAGAAAATCCTTGACGATCTGGCGGCCTGGTTTGCCATCAACGGCGATGGCATTTACGGCACGCAGCCCTGGCGTGTGTTCGGCGAGGGGCCGACACGCCCGCCAGTTGGCATGCAGAGCGAGCACACGGCCAAGCCCTTCACTGCTGGTGACGTACGCTTCACGGCTGGCAAGGGCGTGCTCAACGCCTTCTTCCTCGATGGGCCGCAAGAAGAGGCCTCTATCGTATCGCTCGGCCGCCAAGCATTACCTGATGCGGTGATCGAGCAGGTGGAATTGGCGGGCGGTAGTTCCCTGGCGTTCCGGCGGGAAGATGAGGCGCTGCGGATCACGATGCCGCCCGGACAAAAGGTTGCATTCGTGCCCAGCGTGCGGATTTACGGGCGCGGCCTCGTGTAGTCGGGGGAAGCCCATCCGAACAATAGGAT
Organism: Pedomonas mirosovicensis; assembly: GCF_022569295.1. Classification (NCBI taxonomy): domain Bacteria; kingdom Pseudomonadati; phylum Pseudomonadota; class Alphaproteobacteria; order Sphingomonadales; family Pedomonadaceae; genus Pedomonas; species Pedomonas mirosovicensis. The sequence goes on from NZ_JAKFIA010000002.1 coordinate 627,775, forward strand.
GGGCTTTCTACAAGGTTGCGGTGGATCGGCGCTATTTGCGTAGCTTCACCGTCATGGCGGTGCCGCTGTAGGCAATGATGGCGTCAGGCGCGTCGTGGGCCTCAAAGCTGCGGGCCCGTTCCGGCGTGATCCAGCGGATACGGAAGGTGCGGGATTGCAGCATGCCAGGGAAGCGGCCTTCTCGTGCGCCGATCGTCAGCGTGCCGCTGGCCTCGTTGTAATGCATTGGGATGCGCGCAAATGCGCCCTTCAGATACTGGCGGCTGGTGCCGTCGTCTTCATAGAGCGAGAAGGCGCCGTCCGCGCCCGTGTAGACGTTGAGCGTGATCGGGTCGGCTGGTTTCTCTGCCGTATATTGCATATCTGGCCCCACTGGCACGATCGACCCGGCGCGGATGAACAGCGGCATCCGTTCATAGGGCGCATCGGCCACGATCGTTTTGCCGCCGGCCTGCATTTTTCCGGAATAGAAATCATACCAATTGCTGCCTGCAGGCAGGTAGACTGGCCGCTGCCGCGCCTTGAACTCCGTGATGGGCGCAACGAGGAACGCCGGGCCGAACATATACTGGTCAGCGATGTTCCAGGTCTTGCGGTCCTCCGGGAAATCCATCACCAATCCGCGCATGATAGTGCCGTCCTTAAAGTGCGCGTCGGCAGCGAGCGTATAAATGTAAGACATCAGGCGGTAGCGCAGCTTGTCGAAATACTCCATCGACCGGTACATGGCTGAACCTTCCGGCGCGAGTTCGTATATCTCGCGCTTGGGAGCCTCCCCATGGCTGCGGAACAGGGGCGAGAAGGCTCCGAACTGGAACCAGCGCAGGTTGAGCTCGCGCCACTCCTCCAGATGCTTCGGGTCCTGTCGAGTATAGCGGTCTTCCAATGCGAAGCCACCAATGTCATGTGTCCAGTTGGGTACGCCCGACATGGAAATATTAACACCAGCTGAGATCTGCTCACGCAGGTCGTCCCAGCGGGATGCAACGTCGCCGGACCAGATGGCCGAACCCGTACGCTGGATACCGCCGAAGCCGGAGCGCATGAGGATAAATGGCCGCACATCGGGTTTGTAGTCGATAAGGCCATTGTAGACGCCCTCCGCATGGACCAGCGGATAGCTGTTGAAGAATGCGCCGCCCGGCCCGAGCGCGGTCGGGCCCATGCGGTAGGCGCGCTCCTCGATCGAAAGGTTGGAGTGAATATCGGGCTCGGTCGCGTCCATCCACCAGGCATCGACGCCGAGCACAGCGAGCCGTTCCTTCATCTGCCGCCAGTAGATTTTCCGGCCCTTGACATTGTAGGGATCATAGAAGGTACTGAAATAGCCGGGACCGACCCAATCTCGCTCTTTGGCTTTCACATTGCGCCGGTAGATTGCGCCAACTTGATCTAACTCCTTGTAGTTGGCGGTGGTAGGATAGAATTTCGGCCACACCGAGATCATGAACCGTGCGCCGAGCTCATGGACCTTATCGATCATGCCCTTTGGGTCGGGGAAGCGGGTGGGATCAAACTCATGACTGCCCCAGTCGTCCTCCCGCCAGTAGAACCAGTCCTGCACGATATTGTCGAGCGGCAGGCCGCGCTTGCGGTACTGCTTGACCACATCGATGACTTCATCCTGCGTGTTATAGCGCTGGCGGCTCTGCCAGAAGCCGTAGGCCCATTTGGGCATAAGCGGCGCCTTACCGGTGAGGGTGCGGTAACCCGCAATCACATCATCCATGCTGCGACCGCCAATATAGTAATAGTCAATGCCATGCCCCGCTTCAGAGGCAAAGGAGATGGAGTGGCGGTCTGCCTCTGGCAGCGGGTCGCTATGTAACAGGGCGATATAGCCCGCATTAGGCTCCCACTCGATGCGTACGTCGGCTGCCTTGCCTGCGGTCATCGATACATCAAAATTGTGATACCAGGGGTTCCAGTTCTGCCGCCAGCGCTCCAGCACCTGTTTGCCGTCGACGAATACCTTCACATAGCTGGAGGAATAAAGGCGGAAGCGGTGAAGGCCGGATTTATCAGGGGTTAACTTGCCCGTCCAGATGACCTTCTGCGTCTCGACCGCATTGCCAGCTGTGTTCTGGCCGGAATTTGCTGCCACCGTTTGAGCCTTGGCAGCGGTAGGCCACTTGGCCTGATCGCGGATATACTGGTAATTGATAGTGGATTCGGTGCGGGTCACGGCGAGCCTGCCGCCCAGGTAATATTCCGCCGTCCAGCCGGGTTTTCCGTTTTTGCCGGAAACGTGCAGGCTGTCGCTCCCGTCCCCGGCATAGCCGTAGGGCTTGGGGTTGCCGAACCGGGTGATGGAATTGTTGTCCCACAGGATGCCGTAGTTGCGGGTGGAGACAAGAAATGGGATGGCCACGTCCATATTGTGCTGGGCCAACTCCACGTCCTCGCCGTTGTAATTCATCTGGCCGTTTTGGTGCTGGCCGAGCCCATAAAGGCCTTCATCTGTGCCGCGATTGAATTGCTGGCGAACCGCCAGGTAGGGCGTGCCCTCGATGGTGGTAGTCTTGAAAGTCCCCGGTGCGCTCTCTGCCAGGTCCAGCTGGCCTTCGGCATCTGTGAAGCGGACATTGCCATTGGAGAGATCGATGGAGGCCGTCACCTTCGCCGTCTTCAGCGTCACGTGGCCGTCGTTCTCAGCGAGGGTGAACTTGCCCGTCTGCGGTTGCGCCGTCACCATGAGGCTCGGCGGCAAGTCCATCTCGGGCGTTGGCGTTGAAGTAACGCGGATAATGCCGTCGCCGAACACCTGAAGACGCACGGCCTTCTCCGGCCCCTCGGCGGGTGTGACGAGCACGCCGGTCTCCAGTTTGCGGTAACTTCCGGCGGCCAAGGCAACGCTGCTGACGCTGATGAGAGCGGCGGCAACGGTAAGGTGAAGCGGGAGGCGATAGGCCGTCACGATTATGTCCCCCTATTGTCCAGTTTGAACCGTTAGTGGCCCCAGGCCAGTTTTACCCGCAGCAGCACGGGCTCGGATGTGATGTTGAGGCCATAGTCGGTCTGGTCCCCGTTCCAGACGCGGATCATCTGCCAAGTGCCGTCAGGAGCAAAATTACCTTCCTCGACGCGCAGGATGCCACCACCGGGCCCTTTGTCCGGCTGGCTGGGGTTGAAGCGCACGCGCACGTCTGAACCAGTTACAAGAAATTCGTCGTCTGCCAGCTGCGCCACAAGCACGCCGCCAACCGGTTGGCCCTTGGTGGGGTGAGGGTCGGTTTTCAGCCACGGCATGTCGCGCTCGCCGAACTGCCACAGCTCGAACTGGGCTGTGACGCGCCAGCGGCCGAACACATGGCTTTGGTCGGCAGCGTCAGGGGCCTTAGCTGCGCCCCACATCGGGCGAGTGCCGATGATTTTCGCCCACCAGCCCGCAGCAAGGCTGAGCACCCGATATTTGGATGCGAAGGCCTCAATGGTTTTCGCGTCAAGTTCTTTGGCGCCGAGCGGATAGTTGGAATAGCCGCTGGCATCCATGCCGAACGGCGAGAAGCCGATGGCACCCTTGCCCAGAGCCGCCCAGAGAAAGCGCGCATAGTCCGCGTCATTGCCGGTTTCAGCGATGAACAGCGGATTGTCTGGTCGGGCGTAGTGGTTGAGGTAAGCTGTATAGGCCTTGTGGTCGCGAGTGTAGATATCAGGCGCAACGAGATCCACATGGGGTGCAGCGGCTTTCCACACGTCGATCATATTCCATTGTGGCCCGCCCGAGGGGGAGGTTGAGGCTGCCTTGGCGTTAAAGGCATCGCCCAGCGCGGCGTTGCAGTACATGGGCAGGTTTTTCGCCGCCTTGCCGGCGGCAGCGATCTCATCAATGTACCGGGCGAAATGCCAGCTGGAGAATGCTTGCTCGGCAAACTCTCCGAACACCTCCTGCCAGCTGCCGCTCTTGCCCTTGAGGCGCGCCAATTCCTGTGGCACCGGGCCGCGGAACAGTTTTTCGATCTCAGGCGCATGGTCGCGGGCAAGGCCATAACTGCCGACTTCGTTCTCCGGCTGCACCATGATGACGGTATGCTTCGGATCGGTAGCCCTCAGGTGCTGCATCAGGCGCACGAAGGCCTGCTTGTCGGCCTCCAGGGTCGCGCGGCCGTGGGGCGAGAGGACGTAATGATCTTGTCCGTCAGGCCGTTTCATGCGGGGGAAGCGCTTGGGGTTCGTCTTCACCCATTCGGGTGCGTAGCCAGGGCCGGTGTTCTTCCAGGTGCCGAACCACAGGAGAATGAGCCGTACATTATTGGCGCGCGCTTGCTGCAGAAGCTCGTCAACAAATGAGAAATCGTAATGCCCTTCGCTGGGTTCAATCTGTTCCCATGCGATGGGAACCTGGACGGTGTTGGCTCCTAACTGTTTGATCACAGGCCATACCTTGGGCAGCATGGCCGGATAGTTGCTGCTATTGTGCACCTGGCCCGTCAGCATGAGGTAGGGCTTGCCGTCTACATAAAAGATGTGCTTGCCGTCTTTGCTTTCAATTCTGGGAAGCTCAGGCGAGGCCTCGCTGAAGGCTGGTGAGGATAGCGCGATAAGGCTAGTTAGTATGATGCCAGCCATGGCGCGCCATAAAAACGACTGAAAGCCCGACAGCATAGTGGTCCTTCTCCAAGGAAAAAGGGAGGAGGGGAAGCGCGGGGTGCTCCACACTTTCCCCTAATGCCAGCACTACATCCGCGCGCGCAGGGTGATGCCGATGCGCCGATCGTCCAGCTGGTTCATCCGAGCACGGGTGGAATCGACCTGGTATTGGCTCTTCACCTCGCGCAGCAGATTGACCGCGTTAATGGAGACGCCGATGTGCTCATTGATGTCGTAGTTGATCGAGGCATCAAGCTGACCATAGGGGCGGTGATAGATCGGCAGATATCCGGTGCCGTTGCCAGACGCGGTGATAAGGTAGGAGCTGCGCCAATTATAGGCCACGCGCACCGACAGGCGGTTCCGTTCATAAAAGCCAATCATGTTGTAGCTGTATTTGGACAGGCCCTCCTTCGTCGTCTGGATCGGCTGGTTGTTCTCATCGCGGGCGAAGGGGCTCGGAACGCGGCTGTCCACATAGGTGAAGTTGGCCTCTACTCCGAACCCGCTAAACGGCGAGGGCAGGAAATCAAGGAAGGCACGCCCGCCTATCTCGAAGCCTCGGATATAGCCGGTGCCGTAGTTGACTGGCCCTTCGACTAGGAAGGTCTGCGTGTCGAAGCCCGGCACATCGAAGGGCATCTCGTACAAACTGGTCTGGATGATATCGTCCAGCCATTTGTAGAAGATGGTGCCGTAGAGCATGGAAGTGGCGCTGGGGTACCATTCGATAGCAGCGTCGAGCTGGTCCGAGATTTGCGGTTTCAGATTCGGGTTGGTGCCGCTGCCAGTATAGCGAATGGTGCCGGGCAGGCAGACTTGGCCGACACGATCGCAATCCTGCGACAGGGTGACGAGCGCCTTCAGATCAGCAAATTCCGGTCGGGACAGGGCGCGCGCCGCAGCAAAGCGCAAGAACAGATCGTCCTGTAACAGCGCGCGCACGTTGAGGCTCGGCTGCCAGTCCGTATAGCTGTTCTTTTCGTTGATCTCCTGGTTCAGGTTAAGGGTCTCGTTGTAATCTGGCGCATTGACGTTGAAATAGTTCAGTGCGTAGCTGCCCGATGCCTCGTTCTTGGTGTGGGTGATACGAACGCCGAGGTTGCCATCAACCGGCAGATGGCTCACATCAAAGCCAAAGCGCAGCATGGCATAACCTGCGTAGGTCTTCTCCTTTTGCAGGTTAATGTCCTGTGGCCGGAAATCGACCAGATCACGTGTGCCCCCCACACGGGCTTGCAGGTCGGCGAAGGTGCGCGCCGGATCCCATAGCAGGCGGGTATTGAAGAACGGCACCGCGCCAATGCTGTTGGCGGCTTTGCCATGGAAGAAATTGTCCGCCGCCGGATTGGTCATCAGAAAACTGGGATCATCGGTTAGCCAGATGGCATTCGGTGGTGCGGACAGAAATGTCCAGTTATAAGGCGTCGAGCGGTTGTTGGCTGAGCGGTCAGTGAGGCGAACACCGGCCGCGATGGACTCGAGGAATCCGCCCTCATCAAAGCTCCACTCCAGGTCGGCGCGAGCCGCGATCTGGTCGGCATCGCTATCCTCGATATGATCCATGAGCGCGACAAGATAGTAGCGGCTCGGGTCATAAACATCCGGATCTGGTCCGAATCGGATTTTGGGATAACGGCCCGAGACATCATAGTAGGCTGAAAGGTTTCCGTCCTGCTGACCGAAGACCGAGAAATTGCCGTTCTCGTAAGTGGATTTCACATACTGAACGTCGGCAGAGAGTTTCAGCCGATCGTTGACATTCCATTTAACGCCGCCCGAGATATCGGTTGTCTTCGAGCGATTGGTGATAACCTGACTGTTGTTGGCTAAGCCGGTAAAGCCGCTGAAGCCGCCGCTGACAAAATTGCCATCATCGTCAAAGACGAACGATCCGCTGGGTGTAAGCCCCTGCAGGCAGGCCTCATTGCTGTAACCGTTCGGGTTGGTGCCGTTGTCGGAATAGCAGGTGATGAAGGACGAGACCCGATCATCGTCCATATAATAGCGGGACTGGAAGAACTGAGTATAGAACTCCACGTTGGAAGCAGGAGCCCACTGGAGGGCCGCATAGAGGCCTCGCCGTTTGCGCTCGCCCCGCGATACGCCGATGCCAGCGCCATCCGGAATGAGGCGATTGCTGCCAACGGTTGCCGGTACTGTCGAGCCCGGCACGTTGTCGAAATTAAAATAGGGCTCGATCGTCGATTCGTCGGAGCGGTAAGCGCCTTCGAAGTAAGAGTAGTTTACCAGAACGCCGACCTCGCCGATGGATGTATCCCATCGTTTGCTGGCAAGAATCGAGTAGTTGGGTTTTGTCTTATCGATGAGATCATAGTTGTTGAGGCCGACGCTGGCCGACAAAAGCATGTTCTTTTGATCGAATGGCATGCGTGTCCGCAAGTTCACAAGGCCGCCGATGCCGCCCTCGACCAATTCGGCAGACGGATTCTTGTAGACATCAACCCCCGCCAGCAATTCCGACGGTACGTCCTCAAACCCAAGCGCACGGCCGCCAGAGCCGCCGAAGGCATCGCGGCCGTTGATCTCCGTGCGAACCTCGGTCAAGCCGCGAATGGCGATGCCTGAGCCTTCCCCGCGATTGCGGGTGATTTGAATGCCTGAGATGCGCTGGAGCGCTTCCGCTACGTTGGTGTCAGGAAGCTTGCCGATATCAACCGCTGTGATTGAATCGACGAACTGGTCAGCATTCATCTTGATCGCCTGGGCGGTGGCGAGGCTGGCGCGCAGGCCGGTCACGACGATTTCGTCGGACGAAGCATTTGCAGTTTGCCCGGCTGGCTGTTCTGCCTCCGGTTGGGCCTGGGCAAGAACGGGCGTGGTGGTGATTGTACTGAAAACCAGGGCGGATGCGCCTGCAAGCAAATTACGCAACGTGCAACGTGAACCGGCAAACTCCGGGTACGTGTTGCTCATTGATTCCTCCCCAAACTGGCCCTCTGGTGGGCCGCAGCTGCTCTCCGGCAGGCAAGGAGGAGCCGGTGTTTGGGCACCGGGCATAGTCTCCCCAGCTTCCGGCTGCCGCAATTTTCTTGCGATCGTTGGAGCCGCTACGTGGTAACGTTATCGTAGCTCTATCATTCGTCAAATTAAATTTATTATATTTTTATATTTTCTGTGGGTGGGGAGAAGCTGGAATGCTCAGAGCGACAGAGGTTAAGCATAGGTAAGCCTCGACCCTTCCTAGATCTGAGGCCGGAAATCGTATGTGGTAGCGCAATCAAGTCGCTTGAACCGATAGATGCTGGCGCGCGCAAGGCAGCAAGGGTTGCCAGCAAGAAAATATAATCCTGGGACGGGGAAGGGGCTGTTTGAGGTGGAGGCGTTATCAACTGTCAGGCTGATCCAGGCGGCGGACAGTTACGGCATTATTACCCGCACAAGGCTGGGGCGGTTGGAGCCGGCCATATGGCGTAGCAGTTAAATATGCATTCTATGCATATATCGTATGTAGGGGTTGTTTGGTTAGACATATAGCCATTTAAGATTTTAGAATGGATCGGTAACGGCCCGGCAGGCTGGCAGCTGCTTATTCCCCTTTTAATCATTGAAAATAATGCAATTTTTTATTGAGCCGGTGGAAATCGGCGAGCCAATATGCTTGCTGTCGGTAAGTTGGGCGGCTTGTGAGATTGGGCGCTGATGGTCGGACAAAATGTCCTATGCCCGAACATATGCTCAAGGTGCATATGAAAGCCGCCAATCTGTCGTGCCCATGGGCGGCTGCAGCCATACAAAGCCAGACATTGCCATTTGAATGCCTGTCTAACCTGCGGCCAAAGATGAGCCACCGGTTCAGAAGGATAGTAAGTGTTTGCGTTACCGAGTTTCCTCGCCTCTGCGAGAGGTGAGCCCGCGTGCACCGGACCCAGGCTGCACGAGCAGTTTCGACCGCGACATTCTACCAATGCGTCAATGCCGCGGCGGCCTGCACTTCAAGCCCGCGACGCGGAAAGGGGCGAGCCATGACCGGTAAGCTTCCCGCCGTGCTTGGCCGCATCGTCCTGCCATTCCTGTCGCTCAGCCTCGGGGCGTGCAATCTGGAATTGATGAACCCCAAGGGGGCCGTCGGCGCGCAGGAAAAGGACCTGATCCTGATCGCGCTCGGCCTGATGCTGCTTGTCGTCATTCCCGTCATTGTGCTGACGCTGGTTTTCGCGTGGCGCTACCGCGAGAAGAACACCAAGGCCAACTACGCGCCGAAGTGGTCTCACTCGACGGCGATCGAGGTGGTCGTCTGGTCGATCCCCGTCGTGATCGTCGCCACCCTCGGCGTGCTGATCTGGAAGACGACCCACTCGCTTGACCCCTACCGGCCGCTCGAGTCGGAGGTTGAACCGGTGAAGGTTGAAGTCGTCTCCCTCGATTGGAAATGGCTGTTCATCTACCCGGACTACGGTGTGGCCACCGTCAACCAGCTGCCGGTTCCGGTCGGCACGCCGATCAATTTCCGGCTGACCTCCGGGTCGAACATGAACTCGTTCTTCATCCCGCAGCTCGGCAGCCAGATCTATACCATGGCCGGGATGCAGACGAAGCTGCACCTGATCGCCGATGAGGCAGGAACCTATGCGGGGCGCTCCGCGTCCTTCAGCGGCCCCGGCTTCTCGGACATGCACTTCAAGGCCGTCGCCATGCCGCGCGAACGGTTCGACGCCTGGATCAAGCAGGCGAAGACCGTGCCGGCGGTTCTCGATAAGGCGACCTACCAGACCCTTGCCCGGCCGAGCGCCAAGGCCCCGGTGGCGACCTATTCGCACGTCACGCCCGGCCTGTTCGACAGCATCGTGCACAGCGCCATGACCGGCTCCATGCCGGACATGACCCACATGCCGGAAATGGCCCACCACGGCGCGGGCGATATGCCGGAGATGGCCCGGCACGATGCAGGCCATATGCCCGCGGGTTCGGTGTCGCAGAGGAATAACTGATGTTCGGAAAGCTTACCCTTGACGCCATTCCCTTGCATGAGCCGATCATCATGGGAACCGGCGCGGTCGTCGCCCTGGGGGGCCTCGTCCTTTTCGGTCTCATCACCTATTTCAGGAAATGGGGCTACCTGTGGTCCGAGTGGATCACCACCGTCGACCACAAGAAAATCGGCGTCATGTATTTCGGCCTCGGGCTGGTCATGCTGCTGCGCGGTTTTGCCGACGCCATCATGATGCGCGCCCAGCAGGCCATTGCCGTCGGTGATGCCGCCGGCTACCTGCCGCCGCACCACTACGACCAGATCTTCACCGCCCACGGCGTGATCATGATCTTCTTCGTGGCCACGCCCTTCATCATCGGGTTGATGAACCTCGTGGTGCCGCTCCAGATCGGCGCGCGCGACGTTGCCTATCCCTTCGTCAACTCGCTGGGTTTCTGGCTGTCGGCCTTCGGCGCGGTACTGATCATGGCCTCCATGTGGATCGGCGACTTCGCCGCCACCGGCTGGGTGGCCTATCCGCCGCTCTCCGGGCTCGAATACAGCCCAACGGTGGGTGTCGACTATTATATCTGGGCCCTCCAGATATCAGGGTTGGGCACCACGCTCTCCGGCATCAACTTCATCGTCACCATCATGCGTATGCGTGCGCCGGGCATGGGCCTGATGAAAATGCCGGTCTTCGTGTGGACCGCGCTCATCACCAACATCCTGATCGCCACCATCTTCCCGGTCCTGACCGCAACCCTCGCGCTGCTGGCCATGGACCGCTACTTCGACATGCATTTCTTCACCAATAACCTTGGTGGGAATGCGATGATGTACATCAACCTCATCTGGATCTGGGGCCACCCGGAAGTCTACGTTCTGATCCTGCCTGCCTTCGGCGTCTTCTCGGAGGTCATTGCGACCTTCTCGCGCAAGCCGCTGTTCGGCTACAAGTCGATGGTCTACGCCACGGCCTCGATCGGCGTGCTGTCCTTCTTCGTCTGGCTCCACCACTTCTTCACCATGGGTTCGGGCGCGAACGTCAATGCCTTCTTCGGCATCATGACCTCGATCATCTCGATCCCGACCGGCGTGAAGCTGTTCAACTGGCTCTTCACCATGTACCGGGGCCGCATTCGCTTCCACTCGGCGACGCTGTGGACGATCGGCTTCATGGTCACCTTCGCCGTCGGCGGTATGACGGGCGTGCTGCTCGCCGTGCCGGGTGCGGACTTCGTGCTGCACAACAGCCTGTTCCTCATCGCCCACTTCCACAACGTCATCATCGGCGGCGTGGTCTTCGGCTGCCTTGCGGGCCTGACCTTCTGGTTCCCCAAGGCGTTCGGGTTCAAGCTGGACGAATTCTGGGGCAAGGTCTCCTTCTGGTGCTGGCTGGTGGGCTACTGGCTCGCCTTCACCCCGCTCTACATCCTCGGCTTCAAGGGGATGACGCGGCGCATGAACCACTACGACGTGCCCGACTGGCAACCCTACCTGATCGTCGCCCTGATCGGCGCGGTCATCATCGGCCTCGGCATTCTGGCGACCCTCGTCCAGTTCGCGGTGAGCATCCGCGACCGCGAGAAGAACCGGGACCTGACGGGCGATCCCTGGGATGCCCGCAGCCTCGAATGGTCGACCTCCTCGCCCGCGCCCTTCTACAACTTCGCCCATGTTCCCCAGATCACGTCTCTGGAGCAGCATTGGGAGGATAAGCAGACCGGGCGGGCCTGGAAGCCGGCGTCCCACTACGAGGACATCCATATGCCCAGGAATACGGGTGCCGGTTTCCTCATCTCCGCCTTCGGCTTCGTCCTGTGCTTTGCGCTCGTCTGGCACATGTGGGCAGTGGCGGCGGTCGGCCTTCTCGGCATGATCGGTACTTTCATCGCGCGCAGCTACAACCGGGACACTGACTACTATGTTCCGGCTGCCGAGGTCGCGCGCATCGAACAGGAGCGCCAGGCTCTGCTGGCCAAGGCGGTGCAATCATGAACATTCACGTCTCCTCCGCTTCCCTTGAGATGGTCGAGGCCGCAGCGCCCGCCCATCACGAGCATGAGCATCATGACGACGGCTCCAAGACCGTTCTCGGTTTCTGGATCTATCTCATGGGCGACTGCCTGATCTTCGCCAGCCTGTTTGCCGCCTTCGGCGTGCTCTCCAGCGCCTACGCGGGCGGACCGACCGGCAAGGAGCTTTTCGATCTGCCCTACGTGGCGGTCGAAACGCTGCTGCTGCTGGTCAGCAGCTTCACCTTCGGCCTGGCGGGGCTCAACGTTCAGACGGGCAGCCGCAACAAGGTCGTCGGCTGGCTTGCTGTCACCTTCCTGCTGGGTGCGGCGTTCATCGGGATGGAAATCCAGGAGTTCGCCCATCTCGTCGGCGAAGGCGCGGGCCCCAGCCGCAGCGCGTTCCTGTCGGCATTCTTCACGCTGGTCGGCACGCACGGCCTGCACGTCACTGCCGGTCTCGTCTGGCTGGCCGTGATGATGCACCAGATCATGCGTTTCGGTCTGGATGGCGTCGTCCGGCGTCGTCTCGCCTGCCTCAGCCTGTTCTGGCACTTCCTCGATCTGGTGTGGATCTGCGTCTTCACCCTTGTCTACCTGAGGGGAACACTCTGATGTCGAGCGCCCACGTTGCAAGCCATGCCTCGCATGGCCACGCCCACGGCAGCCTGAAGTCGTATATCGTCGGCTTCATCCTTTCGCTGGTTCTGACCGCCTTGTCCTTCGGGGCGGTCATGACCGGGGCCGTGTCCAAGGACATGATCGTTCCAGCGATCACGATCCTGGCCGTGATTCAGCTGCTCGTGCAGCTGGTCTTCTTCCTTCACCTCGGTGCCGCACCCGAGCAGCGCAACAACACCGTGATCTTCATCCTGACCGTGATGCTGATCGCCACGATCGTCGGCGGCTCGCTGTGGGTCATGCACAACGCCAACGTGAACATGATGCCGACCCAGATGTCGGTTGAGCGGGCACTGGCGAAAGACTAACCCGGGCAATGCAACCGGCGGGTGGCCCTGCTGCCCGCCGGTTGCATCTTTTTCTCTAAGCATTTCACATATATTTTATTTTCGCCTGTTTCGCCCGTTCCCGGCCGCTTCCGCCCGGCTCCGATTGACAGCGCCTCTCTCCCGGTTGCACAGGAGAGCGCCCAGGTGCGCGTCAGGAAGATCGTCCGCAGGAGTGCCCCATGCTTGCCATCCGCCGCTTTATCGATCCCTATCTGATGCTCCTGATGGGAACCGTCGTTCTGGCCGCGCTCGTTCCTGCCCGCGGGGTCTGGCAGACCGTGGCGGATATGAGCGTCACCATTGCCGTCGCCGTGCTGTTCTTCCTTTATGGCGCGCGGCTGGCGCCGTCGGCGGTCTGGGCCGGTATCACGCACTGGCGGCTCCAGACCCTGGTGCTCGCCACCACCTATGTGTTCTTCCCCCTGCTCGGCCTTGCTATCGGCACGTGGGCCGATGCCTGGTTGCAGCCCGACATCGCGTTCGGGATGCTGTTTCTGTGCCTCCTGCCCTCCACGGTGCAGTCCTCGATTGCGTTCACGTCCATCGCGGGCGGCAACGTTCCGGCTGCCCTGTGCAGCGCGTCGATTTCCAACATGCTGGGCGTCGTCATCACGCCGCTGCTCGTGGCGCTGCTCCTTCCCACGTCCGGCGGTGGGATCTCGCTTCAGGCCCTTGAGGAAATCGCCCTTCAGATTCTTCTCCCCTTCGTCGTCGGTCAGGCGGCACGGCCCTTGATCGGAACCTGGCTCGCCAGGCACCGGCTGCTGACGACGGTGGTCGATCGCGGCTCGATTCTTCTCGTCGTCTACGCCGCCTTCAGCGCTGGTATGGTCGCGGGCATATGGACCCAGGTTTCGCTGCGCGACCTGCTGGCGGTGATGTTTTTCACGCTTCTGGTGCTGGCCGTGGTGCTCGGCGCAACAACGATCGCCAGTCGCAAGCTCGGCTTTTCCCGGCAGGACGAAATCGCCATCGTCTTCTGCGGCTCCAAGAAGAGCATGGCGAGCGGCATTCCGATGGCCGCGATCCTGTTTCCCGCCAGCGCCCTCAGCCTGATCGTGCTGCCGTTGATGATCTTTCATCAGGTGCAGCTGTTCATCTGCGCCATTCTTGCCCGCCGTTACGCACGGCTGGTGGAAGCGGGCGGCGAGGATAAGGGCGCAACCTCGCAATAGGCGGCCGCACCCCGGCAGGCGGCACGGCAAGGCCGGTTGCATGTGGCGTCCTACGCCGACATACTGACGCCCGCGTCAGGCGGTGTCGAGTTGAACGGATGGCAGGGTTGCGGATTGCGGTGATCGACGACAATCCGGTGCGCGGGGCCGTGCTGGAAGCGGGGCTGCGCGAGGCCGGGCTCGAGGATATCCACATCCTCAGCGGGCGTGCTCGCCTGCTCGCCCGGCTGGTGGCGCTGGAGCCCGACGTCGTGCTCATCGACATCGAAAACCCGAGCCGAGACGTGCTCGATGAAATGTTCCAGGTCTCCCGCGCCGTCGCCCGGCCCATCGCCATGTTCGTCGACCAGTCGGACGCGTCGATGATCGAGGCGGCGATCGACGCGGGCGTGTCGGCCTATGTGGTCGATGGGCTGCGCAAGGAGCGGGTGAAGCCGATCCTTGATCTGGCCATCAGCCGGTTCAATTTTCACGCGCGCCTTGCCGCCGAGCTGGAGGCCGCCAAAACCGCGCTCGCCGAGCGCAAGTTGCTCGACCGAGCCAAGGGCATCCTCATGCGCCAGCGCGGCATCGACGAACCGGCGGCCTACGCCCTGCTGCGGTCGAGCGCGATGAAACAGGGCCGCAAGATCGCGGAGATCGCGCAGGCGGTCATCACCGCCGACGAACTGCTGACCGGGGGAGAGGGCGCATGAGCGCAGTGCGGCTCGAAAAAGGGGAAGCGGTGCGGATCGGCTTCCTGCCGCTGGTGGACAGTGCCATCCTGATCGCGGCGCAGGAGTGCGGCTTCGCGGCTGCCGAGGGCGTGGCGATTGAGCTGGTGCGGGATGTGTCGTGGTCCAACATCCGCGACCGGGTGGTGCACGGCCGTCTGCACGCGGCGCACATGCTGGCCGGGCTGCCGATTGCCGTGAGCCTTGGCCTCGGCCAGCCCGCAACGCCGCTGATCGCCCCGTTCAATCTGGGGCTGAACGGCAACGCCATCACCCTGTCGCTCGCCATCGCGGGTGCGCTTGGGCCGGAAAGACTGGCGGACCCGGCGGCAAGCGCCGAGGCGCTGGCGCGGGTCGTGCGGCAGCGGCAGGCGGACGGCGCGTCGCCGTTGCGGCTGGGCATCGTCCACCCCTTCTCCTCCCACAACTACATGCTGCGCTATTGGCTGGCCTATGCGGGTCTCATGCCGGACAGAGACGTGGGGCTGGTGGTGGTGCCGCCGCCCTACATGGTCGATGCCCTTCGCAGCGGCGAGGTGGATGGCTTTTGCGTCGGCGAGCCGTGGAGCAGCGTGGCGGTTGCCGAAGGTGTCGCGCGGATCGTGGCGCTGGGCTGCCGCATCTGGCAGCGCGGAGTGGAGAAGGTGCTGGGCTGCCGCGCCGACTGGGCCGAAGCAAACCCCGACGCGCTGGCGGCGCTGATTCGCGCGCTCGACCGGGCCGCAAGCTGGACGGGCGATGCAGCCCACCACGCCGACCTCGCCGCCATGCTGGCCCAGCCCCGGTATCTGGACAAGCCCGCCGAACTCATCCGGCGCGCCCTCGATGGCCGCCTGACCGTCGCGCCCGCCGCGCCGCCGATCGCGGCGGAAGACTTCCTGCTGTTCTACAAGGACGCCGCCAACTTCCCCTGGGTGAGCCAGGCGCTGTGGATCTACTCCCAGATGGTGCGCTGGGGGCAGGTCGCGCCAAGTGACGCGGCGGAGGCCGAAGTGCGCCGCGTGTTCCGGCCCGACCTCTACCGCCGGGCGCTGGGCGACAGCGCGACGCCCCTGCCGGGTGCCAACGCCAAGGTGGAAGGCTCGCTTGATATTTCCCTGCCCGTCGGCTCTCCGCGCGGGCGGCTCTCCATCGGCCCGGACCGGTTTTTCGACAACCGCGTGTTCGATCCGGTGGACATCGCCGGTTACCTCCGGTCGTTCGCGACGCACCCTTCCCGGTAAACGCGGCAGATGCCCGGCACTGCCCGTTAAAAGTGCAAACTTTTTGTGCACTTCATTTAAATGATTAAAATTTAGTCACATCCGGCATGTGCCGCTCGGAGCGGCTCTTCCGTAAGTGCCGAAGATTCCTCGGCTGACGCGCGCATCAGCCGACTGGCACGCCGCTTGCTATGTTTCCTGACGCCAAGACTGTCCTTGCTGCACTGATGCGGCGGGCATGCCCCAACGAGGGGGCGCTTGTCACAAGACGATCCCCTCGTGCGCTGTTGATGGAGCATGCCATGAACACAGGATTCTGGAAGTCCGGGCACAAGCCAACCCTGTTCGCTGCGTTTCTCTATTTCGACCTCAGCTTCATGGTCTGGGTGTTGCTGGGCCCGCTGGGCGTCGACATCGCCCGCGACCTCGGGCTCAATGCGACTGAGAAGGGCCTGATGGTGGCGCTGCCCGTGCTGGCGGGCGCGCTGCTCAGGATCGTGATGGGCGCGCTGGTCGATCGCCTCGGCCCCAAGCGCACCGGCCTCATCGGCCAGCTGATCGTGATTGCCGGATTGCTCGCCGCCTGGACGCTCGGCATCCACAGCTTTTCACAGGTGCTGGCGCTCGGGCTGGTGCTGGGTGTGGCGGGCGCCGCCTTTGCGGTTGCGCTGCCGCTCGCCTCCCGCTGGTATCCGCCGCAGCATCAGGGCACGGCGCTGGGCATTGCGGGCGCGGGCAACTCGGGCACGGTGCTGGCCGCCCTGTTCGCCCCCGGCCTTGCCGCCGCCTTCGGCTGGGGCAACGTGCTCGGCCTTGCCGTGCTGCCGCTGCTGCTGGCGCTCGTGGTCTATGTCGCTCTGGCGAAGGACAGCCCGAACCGCCCCGCGCCCAGGCCGTTTGTCGCCACCTTCGCACCGCTCAAAAGCGCGGACGCCTGGTGGTTCATGTTCTTCTATGCGGTTACCTTCGGCGGGTTCAGCGGCCTTGCCTCCTCGCTCACCATCTACTTCAACGACCAGTACGGGCTGGACCCGGTGACGGCGGGCTATTTCACCGCCGCCTGCGTGTTTGCGGGCTCTCTGGTGCGGCCCATCGGCGGCTATGTGGCCGACCGCCTGGGCGGCATCCGCTCGCTCACCGCTATGTACCTGGTAGCCGCCGTCGCGCTGGCGGGCGTCAGTGCCGGCCTGCCGACCGCCAGGCAGGCCTTGTCGGTGTTCGTCATCGCCATGCTGGCGCTGGGCATGGGCAACGGGGCGGTATTCCAGTTGGTGCCGCAGCGCTTCCGCGAGGAAATCGGCGCGATGACCGGCCTTGTGGGCATGGCGGGGGGCGTCGGCGGCTTCACGCTCGCCTCCAGCCTCGGCCTCGCCCGGCAGCTGAGCGGCACCTACCAGGATGGCTTTCTGATTTTCGCCTGTCTCGCGCTCGTGGCGCTGGTGGGCCTCACCACCATCAAGCGCCGCTGGCGCGCGCATCTGATTTATCTGAAAAGGAATATCACCATGGCACGGGAAGACCGGGAAAAGATCCGCGAAGAGCTGGTGGTGGTGGGCAACGGCATGGCCGGGTGCCGGGCCGTTGAGGAGGTGCTGAAGCGCGATCCCCACCGCTATCACATCACCATTTTCGGGGCCGAGCCGAGGGTGAATTACAACCGCATCATGCTGAGCCCCTTGCTTGCGGGCGAGAAGCGGTTCGAGGACATCATCATCAACGATGAGGCTTGGTACGCCGACAACGGCATCACGCTCATCGCAGGCGATGCGGTGGTCGAGATCGACCGAGCCGCGCGCACCGTCAAAAGCGCCTCGGGCCGCGTGGTGGAATATGACCGGCTGGTGCTGGCGACGGGCTCCGATCCGTTCGTGCTGCCCGTGCCGGGCGCGAAGCTGCCGGGTGTCGTCACCTTCCGCGATATGGACGACGTAGATGCCATGCTGCGGGCGAGCGAGACGGGCAGGCGGGCGGTCGTCATCGGCGGCGGTCTCCTTGGGCTGGAGGCGGCGCACGGGCTCAGCCTTCGCGGCATGGAGGTGACGGTCATTCACCTGATGCCGACGCTGATGGAGCGGCAGCTGGACGAGGCGGCGGGTTTTCTTCTGAAGACCGCGTTGGAGGCGCGGGGCCAGACCATCCTGACCGGCGCGGAGACAGAAGCCATTCTGGGCGAGACCCATGTGGAGGGCGTTCGCTTGACGGACGGGCGCGTCATCCCCGCCGATATCGTGGTGATGGCGGTCGGCATCCGACCCAACACGGTGCTGGCGCAGGCTGCCGGGCTTGAGGTGGGCCGGGGCATCAAGGTCGATGACCACATGCTCACCAGCGATCCCGCCGTGCTGGCGGTGGGCGAATGCGTCGAGCACCAGGACGTGTGCTACGGCCTTGTTGCGCCCCTGTGGGAGATGTGCGCGGCGCTGGCCGATGCTCTCACGGCGCGGCCATCGGAGGGCTATCGCGGCTCGGTTACCTCCACCAAACTGAAGGTCGCGGGGCTGGACGTATTCTCCGCCGGGGACTTTTCGGGCGGGGCAGACTGTGAGGACATTGTACTGCGCGATGCGGCGCGGGGCGTCTACAAGCGCGTCGTGATCCGCGACAGCAGAATTATCGGGGCGGTGCTCTATGGCGATACCGGCGACGGCGCGTGGTATTTCCAGCTGCTGCGCGAGGGCGCGGATATTTCCGCCGTGCGCGACAGCCTGATCTTCGGGCAGGCGTTTGCCGAAGGGGGCTCCTTCGCGGACCCTCGCCAGGCCGTTGCAGCCTTGTCGGATAACGCGGAGATCTGCGGCTGCAACGGCGTGTGCAAGGGGGCGATCACGCGGGCGATTTCCGAACAGGGCCTGACGACGCTGGATGCGGTGAGAAGCGTGACCAAGGCGTCGGCCTCGTGCGGCTCCTGCACGCCGCAGGTGGAGATGCTGCTGAGCCTGACGCTGGGCGACGACTATTCCGGCGAGCGCGTGGTTAGCCCCATGTGCAAGTGCACCGACTTCACCCACGACGACGTGCGCAGGCTCATTCTGGAAAAGGCGCTGAAGGCGATCCCCGCCGTGATGCAGGCGCTGCACTGGAAGACGCCCGACGGCTGCTCCAGCTGCCGCCCGGCGCTCAACTATTATCTGCTGTGCGCCTGGCCCGGCGAGTATGCGGACGACCAGCAGAGCCGTTTCGTCAACGAGCGGCTGCACGCCAACATCCAGAAGGACGGCACCTATTCGGTGGTGCCGCGCATGTGGGGCGGGCTCACCTCGGCAAAGGAGCTGCGCGCCATCGCCGACGTGGTGGACAAGTTCAACATCCCCACGGTCAAGGTGACGGGCGGCCAGCGCATCGACCTGTTCGGCGTGAAAAAGGAAGACCTGCCCGCCGTGTGGGCGGATCTGAACGCAGCGGGCATGGTCTCGGGCCACGCCTATGGCAAGGCGCTGCGGACGGTCAAAACCTGCGTGGGCTCGGAATGGTGTCGGTTCGGCACGCAGGACTCGACCGGCCTCGGCGTCAGGATCGAGCGCATGACCTGGGGTTCGTGGATGCCGCACAAGTTCAAGATCGCGGTGTCGGGTTGCCCGCGCAACTGCGCCGAGGCCACCATCAAGGACTTCGGCATCGTGTGCGTGGATTCGGGTTACGAACTGCATATCGGCGGCAACGGCGGCATCAAGGTGCGGGCGACGGACCTCCTCTGCAAGGTGGCAACCGAAGAGGAGGTGATGGAATACTGCGCCGCCTTCATACAGCTCTACCGGGAGGAGGCGCGCTATCTGGAGCGCACCGCGCCGTGGGTAGAGCGGGTAGGGCTCGATTACATCAAGCAACGCATCGTCGAGGACGCCGAAGGGCGCGCGCAACTTGCCGCACGCTTCCGCTTCTCCCAGCAATTCCATCAGGATGACCCGTGGGCGAGCCGCGTGGCGGGCAGGGACGCGCACCTGCACCGGCCGCTGAGTCTTGCAGCCGAATAAAAGGAGGGACGAGACATGACCGACCGCTGGATCGATATTGGCACCATTCACGACATTCCCCGCCTCGGCGCGCGCACCGTACCGACGCCGCTGGGAGACGTTGCCGTGTTCCGCACGGGGACGGACCGGGTGTTTGCGCTGTTCGACCGCTGCCCGCACAAGGGCGGGCCGCTGAGCCAAGGCATCGTGCATGGGGAGAGCGTCGCCTGCCCGCTGCACAACTGGGTGATTGACCTTGAAACCGGCGCGGCGCGCGCGCCCGACAAGGGCTGCGCCCGCAAGCTGGCAGTGCGGGTGGAGGAGGGGCGCATCCTGCTCTCCCTGCCTCTCGCCGTGGCAGCCTGATCCATGGCCGGGGTGCACACCACCTGCCCCTATTGCGGCGTCGGCTGCGGCATTCGCGCCGAGGTGACGGGCGAGCGCCGCGCCGAGATCCGGGGAGACGAGGCGCATCCGGCCAACGCCGGGCGGCTGTGCTCCAAAGGCACGCATCTGGGCGAGACGGTAGGGTTGGAAGGGCGGCTGCTGCACCCCATGGTTGCCGGGCGGCAGGCGGGCTGGGACGAGGCGCTTGGCCTTGTGGCGGAGGGCTTCGCCCGCACCATTGCCGAGCACGGGCCGGACTCGGTGGCGTTCTACGTCTCCGGCCAGCTGCTGACAGAAGACTATTACGTGGCCAACAAGCTGATGAAGGGGTTCCTCGGCTCGGGCAACATCGACACCAACTCCCGCCTGTGCATGGCCTCGGCCGTTGCCGGGCATCGCCGCGCTTTTGCTGAGGATGTGGTGCCCGCTTCCTACGTAGACCTGGATGAGGCGGATTTGATCGTGCTGGTTGGCTCCAACACCGCCTGGTGCCACCCGGTCGTTTACCAGCGCATCATGGCGGCGCGGGAGAAGCGCGGCACGAAGCTGGTGGTGATCGACCCGCGCCGCACCGAAACCTGCGAGACGGCGGACCTGCACCTCGCCGTCAAGCCGGGCAGCGACGTGCGCTTGTTCAACGGCCTCATCGCTTACCTGGCCGACTGCGGCGCGCTCGATGAAAAGTTCATCGCCCGGCATGTCTCCGTGCCACCCGGCTTCTGGACGCGGCTGGAGGAAGGCCACGATCTGTTCGATGTGGCCCGCGATTGCGATGTGTCCGCCAGCGACCTTGCGAAATTCTTCAGCCTGTTCGCGGGTACGCCCCGCACCGTTACCCTGTTCAGCCAGGGGGTGAACCAGTCGGTCAACGGCACGGACAAGGTCAACGCCATTATCAATTGCCATCTGGCGACGGGCCGCATCGGCAAACCGGGGGCTGCGCCCTTTTCCATCACCGGTCAGCCCAATGCCATGGGCGGGCGCGAAGTGGGCGGCCTTGCCAACCAGCTCGCCGCGCACATGAATTTCGAGAACACAGGCGACATCGACCGGGTGCGGCGTTTCTGGGGCGCGCCCAACATCGCCCGCACGCCCGGCCTCAAGGCGGTGGACCTGTTCCGCGCCGTCAGCGAGGGAAAAATCAAGGCGCTGTGGATCATGGCGACCAACCCTCTCGTCAGCCTGCCAGACGCGAATGCTGCGCGGGACGCGCTGAAAAAATGCCCGCTGGTGGTGGTCTCCGACTGCATAACCCGTACCGATACACTTGATCTCGCCCACATCGCGCTGCCTGCGGCGGCGTGGGGGGAGAAGGACGGCACGGTCACCAACTCCGAGCGGCGCATCAGCCACCAGCGGCGGTTTTTCTCGCTGCCGGGGGAGGCGCGCCCGGACTGGTGGATCGTCTCGGAGGTCGCCCGCCGCATGGGCTACGGCGCGGCTTTTGCGTACACGAAACCAGCAGAGATTTTTCGGGAGCACGCACGGCTTTCCGCGTTCGAGAACGACGGTGCGCGCCTGTTCGACATCGGCGCATATGCCGGAATTTCCGACGAAGAATATGAAGCGCTGGCTCCTTTCCAGTGGCCCGCGCGGAAGGGTGAGAGATCGGACCCCACCCGCCTGTTCGCCGATGGCCGTTTCCCCACATCCGATGGCCGGGCGCGAATGGTCGAGGTGGCGCCGGGGGAGGAGCGGCCGGCGGACCCCTCTTGGCCGCTCCTCCTCAACAGCGGGCGCTTGCGCGACCAGTGGCACACCATGACGCGCACCGGGCTTTCCCCGCGCCTCTCGCGCCACAGCCCTGAGCCGACGGTGGACGTGCACCCAAAGGATGCGGAGAGCTTCGGACTGAAGGATAGAGCGCTGGCGCGGGTGGAGACCCGATATGGTGCGAGCCTCTACCGCGTGCGGGTGAGCGAGGCCCAACGCCGGGGTGAGCTGTTCGCGCCGATCCACTGGACCGACCAGCACTCCTCCGGCGGGCGCACCGGGCGGCTGGCGCAGCCATTGTGCGACCCGGTCTCCGGCCAGCCGGGGTTCAAGGCGACGCCCGCACGCATTCGCACCGTGGAGACGGCGTGGCGCGGGTTCCTCCTCACCCGGACGGTGGCAGATATGGCAAGCACCAACTACTGGACCCGCGTGACGCTGGCGGGCGGGCATCTTTATGAACTGGCGGGCGATGGCGATGCGGCGGCGCTGGCGGCGCAGCTGCTCCCCCAAGGGGGAGAACGGGTGGAAGCGATCGACCACACGCGCGGCAATGCCCGCTGGGCGGTGCTGCGCGACGGCAAACTGGAAGCCTGCCTGTTCATCGCCAGCGACGCCAGCCTGCCACCGCGAGACTGGCTCATCCGCCAGCTGGAGGAACATGCAGCGCCCAGCCCGCTCGCCCTGTTGGCGGGCCGACCGGCCAAGCCCGAGCCCGACCGGGGGGCAATCGTGTGCGTGTGCTTCGATGTGGGGCTCAAGACGCTGGTGGCGGCGATTGCGGACCAACGACTGACCAGCGTGGAGGCGGTGGGTTCGGCCCTCAAGGCGGGCACCAACTGCGGCTCCTGCCGCCCCGCGATTGCCAAACTGCTGAATCCGGAGAAGGAGGCAAGCCATGCCGTCTGATTTGCATATCGTACCGGGGGATGTCTGGCTGGTGGGCGCAGGGCCGGGCGATCCGGAGTTGCTGACGCTGAAAGCCATCCGGCTGATCGAAGCGGCGGACGTGGTGTTTCACGACGCGCTGGTGAGTGCGGAAATTCTCGCGTTGGTGCCGAAGCATGTGCGAGTTCGCTCCGTCGGCAAGCGCAGCGGGCGGCATTCCCGCGAGCAGGGCGACATCAACGACGATCTGCTGAGCGCTGCCAGGGCGGGCCTCAGGGTGGTGCGGTTGAAAGGGGGCGACCCTTCCATCTTTGGCCGTTCGGCAGAGGAAATGGCGCACCTCAGGGCCCATGGCATTTCCGTACATGTGGTCCCCGGCATCACGGCGGCCTCGGCCGCTGCCGCCTCGGCGGGGGTATCGCTCACCTTGCGCGGCGCGGCACGGCGGCTCCAGTTCATCACCGCCCATGCGAAGGCGGGCGAGGCGCTCGATCTGGACTGGGCGGCGCTGGCCGACCCGCGCTCGACGCTCGCCATCTACATGGGTCGGGCCGCCGCGCCGGAGGTCGCCCGCAATCTGCTGTCCGCAGGACTGCCGCCCGCAACGCCGGCATTGATCGTAGAGAACGCCAGCCTGGCTTCTGAGCGGCGCTTTTCCACCCGGCTCGACCTCCTGGCGCTGGCGGTCAAAACGGCGGTGGGCGACGGGCCGACGCTGCTGCTGATTGGTGCTGCTTTGAAGAGCGCCGCGACACCAGGCTGTATGCCTGGTTTGATGGCCGGTGCTGTGCCGTCATCGTCGGGTAATGAAGATGTAATCGGGACGCAATGAGGCATTGATACATCCCTGCTGGTTGTTTGCGATTGTAACCTGACAGGGGGTTAAGTGCGTACTTTTAAGCGTGCTTTTATGGCGGCCGCGTTGCCTGCCATGTGTCTGTTCGCGTCGTCGGCCTATGCTGAAAATGCGGTGGTGCCCGAAGATGCGGCATCGGCTGAAGACTTTGCAGCTGATAATTCTGCAAGCGGGGGGTCTGACATTATTGTCACTGGTACTGCCCGCGCGCAGCGCCGCTTCGATGCATCCTATTCCATCAACCTTTTGACCAACGAAGAGATCGACAAGATCGCGCCGGTTAACATGGCTGATCTTATCGGTCAGCTGCCAGGCTTCCAGACCGAATCCACCGGCGGCGAGGTGCAGAACATCTACCGCATTCGTGGCCTGCCCAGCGACGGCGGTTTCGTGAACTTTCAGCAAGACGGCTTGCCGCTGTTTCATGAAAACGACGGCTATTTCTTCCGCGGTGACTCTCTGGCCCGCTACGATCTGATGGTCGACCGCATGGAAGTTCTGCGCGGCGGCCCAGCGTCGGTCTATGCCAGCTATGCCGGCGCAATTGTCAACAACATCACCGTGACCGGCAGCGACACCCCCGCGCGGTAAGGCGCAGATTACCCTGGGCGACTCCGGCCTCTATCGTCTGGACGCCTATCAGGCCGGTCCGCTGGGACGGGATACCTACTACGCCATCGGCGGTTTTCTCCGTTACAACGAGGGCCTGCGCGATAACGGCTTCCCGACCGACAAGGGCGGCCAGATCCGCGCTAATATCAAGCACGATCTGGACCACGGCTTCGTGAAGGTCACGGCGAACTACGTCAACGACCACAACGTCTTCTATCTGCCGATCCCGATCGCCGACCCACGTGACCCATCTGTATCGTTGGACCAGTATATCGACTACTTCGATGGCACCATGAACACGCCGGCCCTGCGCCATGTAACCATCAAGTATCTGGATGGCGCTGGCACCATGCAAACCAAGGAAAGCGATCTGGCCAACGGTCGTCACACCAAGGCATGGAACATCGGGCTCCAGTATGAGAACGACTTCAGCGGCTGGCTGGTATCGGCCAAGACCGGCCTGACCAAGGGGCGGGTTCACTTCAACGCGCTCTATTCGACCGCCAACCCGTCTGACGCTGACGCCTATGCCAACGGCTTCCTGGGCAAGGCGCAGGCCGCCTTCGGGCCGGATGTCACCCGCCTCGGCTATGCCATTGCCGGCACCAATGGCGCGACGCTCTATGACCCTTACGATGACTCCGGTCTGGTCATGCCCGGTCAGTATCGGGACATCTCCACGAAATTTTACTCGGCGCAGGGCGACCTTAGCATCACCCGCAAGTTCGAAACCGGGCTCGGCAGCCATGATGTTCGGGTCGGCTTCTATGCCTCGGCCTATGGCGGGACCATGGACGCCGCCTATCAGGACTATCTGATCCAGGTGAAAGGCCAGCCGGAGCTGCTAGACCTCATTGCCTATGACAGCGCGGGCGCAATCAAGGGCTCCGTGACTGACAACGGCGTGCTCTACTACGCCAGCACCCTGAAGAAGGGCGATGCGGATGGAACCGTCGTTGCATTCTACGGCAATGACACTTGGCAGTTGACGCGGAACTTGCGCGTCGATGCCGGCGTCCGCCACGAATCCTACGACTTCAAGGGCTGGGGCGAGCTGACCTCACAGCAGAACCAAGGCGATCCGGACACCTTGGCCGATGATACCAGTCGTGGTTACACCGGCACACTGGTGCACCATGACCTATCGTACGAGGCAACCAACTGGACGGCGGGTGTCAATTACGACATCAGTCCGTACTTCGGCGTCTATGGGCGCATGTCGCATCTGGAATCGGTGCCATCGGTGCAGCAGGTCTCGAGCGTTGACCCGAGCACCGTCGTGACCAAGGCGAACCAGAACGAGATCGGCTTCAAGTTCGCCAAGGGTGGCAGCTACCTCTACGTCACCGGCTTCTTCACCAAATTCAAGCCGATGGACCAGAGCTTCACTGCCTACAACCCGGCGACCGGCCGCAACGACGAGCGCGTGCCGTTCGTGGGCGAGGCGACGGTCAAAGGCGTGGAGTTCGACGGCCTGTGGCGCGTGACGCCGTGGTTCTCGCTGACCGGCGCGCTCACCATCAGTGATCCCAAGTACCACAACTTCCAGAATACGGATGGCGCCGACCCGTCGCTGGTCGAAGGCAACCAGATCGTGCGCCAGCCTAAGGTCTACGGCAACATCCGCCCGAGCTTCAACTTCGCTGCGGGCGAGGCTGATGTGGAAGTCTACGGCCGCTACAACTACATGGGCCGCCGCTATGTGGATCTCTACAACAATACAGCGCTTCCCGCCTACAGCACCTTCGGTGCGGGCGTGACTGTGAAGTATGAGGGCTGGCAGGTCCAGTTGGTGGGCGACAACCTTACCAACGCGCACGGCCTGACCGAGGGCAACAGCCGAACCGACAACCTGGCCGGCCAAGGTAGTGTCGAGGCGATCTACGGCCGCCCGATCTATGGCCGCAATTTCCGGCTGGTGATCGGAACGTCCTGGTAAGCGCGCCGCGAAAGAGGAAGCGGGGAGGAGGCAGCCACGTGCCGTCTCCTCCCCGGCTCCGCGCCTTTCCCCTCATGAATAGGAAGCGTCTGATGCGTCACCTCATGCTAAAACTGTCGCTGGCCCTCTGCGTGGCCGGTAGCCTTCCGGCCGCGCCTGCCATGGCCTGGGGCGTGCTCGCCCACAAGGTGGTGGACCGTGCCGCCATTGCCGCCCTGCCTGCCGATGGGCCGGTATTCCTGCAGAAGTATGCCGACTATGTGAGCAAGAGTTCATCCATGCCCGACACTTGGCGTTCGGCAACCGAGCCCTTCTCCAAAATTCAGGAAGACCCGAACCACGGCTGGTTCCGCGAGCAGTTCGCCTTCATGAAAAATCTGCCGCGCTCGCGCTACGAGTTCGTGCTGGCGCTGCACGACGCTCACCTTAAGCAGATGAAAACCGACCCGGCGCATGCCGCTCGCACCAACGTGCGCTGGACCGGAACTCTGCCCTACGCGGCGATGGAGAGCTACGGCCGCCTGGTCGCCAACATGCGCTCGCTGCGCCGAGCAATGGCACGCGGCGAGGATGTCTCCCTCTGGGAGCAGAACTGCGCCTATGAGGTGGCGGTGCTGGGGCATTACATCGGTGATGGCTCCCAGCCCCTGCACGTCTCCGAAAACAGCGACGGCTGGCGTGGGGACAATTCGAGGGGCTACACCACCGACCGCACCATTCACGGTCGGTTCGAGGGCCGTTTTGTGGAAATGATCAACCTGACTGCGGCTGATGTTGAGGGGCGTATTCCGGCGGTTGCGCGCCAGTCCGGCGACGTGTTCGACCACGTGCTGGCGTTCCTCGATGAGTCCTACACCCACATGGAGGACGTCTACCGGCTGGAAAAGGAGGGGGCGCTGGAAGACCCCGGCAACAAGGGCGCGCGCGAGCTGGTCTATGCCCGCGTTGCCACCGGCGCGGCCATGCTGCGGGATATGCTGACCCGCGCCTGGGCCGAAAGCGCGAACCTGCAGCCGAAAGCTGAGGACAATCCGCTCGATTTCAACAGCCCGGCCTTCAACCCGGCGACCGGTTCGGCCCCGGCTGCGCGGTCCTGATCCGCACGGCGGGGCGTGAGCTTATACCCCCGTCTGTGCTCTCGGGAATTGAAAAGGCTGCCCTCGGGCAGCCTTTTTGCGTTCCAGGCAATATGCACTGCTGATCAGGAGCGGAAAGGAAAGGCAATCCCAAAGCTGCAAGCGCCTGACCAGTATGCTGGAAGGGACGATACAACAGGGGGCTGGTTTGTTCGGCATTTGTTAATGTTAGATGTTGCCTAGTGGAATCCGACTACTATGTTTCGGTCAGCAAACAATGCAGAGTAAACCGGATTTTCACCATAGCTTGTTTAGCGAAATCCCTGAAAATGTTGGTCCCCGTCTAGCGACGCTCCGCGGAGGAGTAGCGCACGTTGTACGGCCTCCCGGATCGCAGAGTATCGCCGAGGCCGAGCATAATTTCATCAGTATCATGCTGGCTCCGACACAGGGGTTGAGAAGCGCTATTGGCGGCGACAGGCTTCACGAATACGACGCTGAAGTTGGCACGATCGTCATTACGCCAGCTGGCATGGATGCACACGTAGTATGGCAGCACACCAGGGAGAATGCGACCATTGTCCTGCCGGCATCCGTATTGCAGGAGTTAGCAGAACAGGAGCGGAATGGGGGCAGGAGTGAATTGCAGCTGGTTCCATTCGGAACTGTCGATCCGTGGGCATTGCATATCGCAGAATTGATGAAAGCTGAATTATCCAGGAAAGAAGGCGCGAACGAGCTTTTTGTTGAATCGCTTGTGACGATCCTGGGCGTTCATCTACTGCGGCGCTATGGAGGCATAGGAGCAAGCTTAACGCGGACCAGTGGCGGGCTTTCTTCCCGCCAAGCCCAAAGGGTACGGCAGTATATGGAGACCCATGTCAGCCGCAAAATATCGATTGCCGATCTGGCCTCGGTGGCAGGGCTCTCCCGGCATTATTTCATCCAGTCATTCGCCAAGACGTTTGGAAAATCTCCTCATCAATATCTTATCGATCTACGTCTTGATTTTGCCGAGAAGCTGCTGGTTCGGGGGACCTGGCCATTGCGAACGTGGCCCACTTATGCGGCTTCTCAAGCCAGAGTCATCTGACAACGACGATGCGGATGCACCGAAATATCACCCCCATGCAAGTGCGGCTTCGCGGGTAATTGATTCTTTTATACTTGAAGATGCTATGATTGCGGCTAGCATTGATTGGCATTTTGCGTGTGTGGTTTGGCCATGTTGCTGATCTAGGCCTCTGTAATATAGAAAAAATTTATTGCTCTTGGCATTATTTACTAATTTTAAACCATGATCCCCATTTTTTCTAAAAAAGAAACGGTATTTTTTGAAATACAAGGCATGGGAAATCATGTTTCTCTTTATAGCTGGCATTGTCCTGGGGCAGCTTTGCGGGTTCTGTATTGAATCTCCAAAGGCAGGCAATGCTAGGCCAGGCAGGAATGGCAGCAGTGGATTAACGGCTGCCATATCTTAGGGGGTCAAGTATGAGGTGGCTGTCTATTTCGGATGTCGAAACGGGTTTCCGGAAGGCTGTTACTTGCAGGCTGGTATCTTTCCGATCCGGTGCCACTGAGCTTTAGTGCTGGATGAGGCACCCTTAGGCGCTCGAGCGCCTTCACGAACAAAAATCAATGAACTCTACTCCGATACGGCGCATCGGGGAGCGATGCTGCACGCCTGAGAAAATTCGGCAGTAGAGTCTAAGAAAATATGAGGGCACATGCGCCACATTTCCATGACCGACTTAACCCTGCGCGCAAAACAATCCGATGCATTGGCAGATGACCAGCAAAATGCGGGGTGGGGGTCATGTATCATGCGCGGCGGACGCATGACCAAGTGGAAGGGCAGGGTCGCCAGCTATGCCCCGCATGTGGCCGAGCTGATCCTGTGCTTTGCGCGTGTAGGCGCTGCCGGCCTCGTTCCCCTGGCCCTTGCGGCCAATCCAGCTGCGGCGGCGGATCGCTATTGGGACGCCTTGGGCGATGGCAGCCTGACTCTGGGGGGCACCGGCGCCTGGAACCTGACGGCTCGCTCCTGGAGCACGACGACCAACGGCGCTGCCGGTCCCTTCGAGCTTTGGAACAACAGCGCGTTTGACAATGCCATCTTCGCGGGCACCGCTGGGACGGTGACCTTGGCTGAGGCGATCAACGCCGGGAACCTGACCTTCGACGTTTCTGGCTATACGCTCACCGGGAGCACGCTGACGCTTGGCGGTGCGACGCCCACCATCACCGTCAATAGTGGCACGGCGACGATCAATTCCGTAATCGCCGGCACGGCAGGGCTGACAAAAGCGGGGGCTGGCGGACTGACGCTGGGCGGGGCGAACAGCTTTACCGGCAATCTCATAATCGACGCCGGTACGCTGACACTCAATGGCACGAGCAGTTTTACTGGCGATATTTACGTTAACAGCACCGCCAGAAGCGGTTTGTCCATTAACAGCGACGCCGCGCTCGGTGTCGCCAGCAATCGCATCTTTACCAAGGCGGGCAGTTGGCTGAGCATCAACACGGCCCTGAGCGCCGACCGGGTAATCACGCTTGGCAGCGGCGGTCAGACAGTCGTTGATGGCGTGGGTGCGGCCTCTGCCCGCTATACGGGCTCCGGCGATATTACCTTCTACAGAACCGGGCCTACCAACGACGCCAATGATTACACCGGGCAGACGACCCTCAGCTTCGACAACAATGTATTATTTTCCTCGGTTGGAAACCTCGGCGAGGCGAGTGCTCTGGGCGCTCCAACCGACCCCTCGATGGGAACCATCATCGTCGCGCCAAGGGGCGGCTACACCAGGACCGTGTCCTATACCGGCGACGGGGACGATTCCAACCGCAACTGGTCCATGTCGTCGAGCGGCGCCAATCTGGCATTTTCGAACGGCGGCACCGGGACTCTGACACTGCGGGAAGGCATCGCGCTCACGGGTCCTGGCAGCACGGGTGTTAACTTCGTGGCCACATCGGCCGATATGGAACTCCTGGGCGAAATCAGCGGAAGTATGGGTACGGTCTCCTTTAGTGGCGGCGCTGGACGCACCATCACGCTTGGGGATGCCAACAGCTTCAACGTCCCGGTTTGGATCAGTACCGCCACCGTCAAGGCAGGCACCCTGGCCGATGGAGGGGCGGTCAGCTCGCTCGGCGTTGGGACGAAGATTACTCTGAACTATAGCGGCGTTCTGAGCTATACGGGCAGCGGCGCCACCAGCAACCGGGCCTGGACGGCCTCGTGGGGCGGCGGCACGATTAGCAACGACGGCAGCGGAGCCTTGTCGCTGAGCGGTGACGCGGTGTTCGCTAACGCGGCCACCTTGACGTTCGGTGGCACCTACACCGGCGCGGACAACAGCTTCTCGGGCGTCATCTCCGGCGCCGGCAACCTCGCCAGCACCGGCAGCAGCACCTGGGTGCTCAGCGGGGCCAATACCCGCACCGGCGCCATCACCGTTGACGGCGGCACGCTGCGTGCTGGCCATGCGTCGGCCTTTGGGACGACCACCGGCATTACGATCAACGCCGGCATGCTGGACCTAAATGGTTACGACCTGTCGACGACGAACCTGGCCGGCTCAGGAGGCACCCTGGCGCTGGGCAGCGCCGGCTTCACCCTGACACTGGACACGGGCATCAACCGCACCTTCAACGGCACCATCACCGGCACCAGCACTGGCAGCTTCACCAAGCTGGGCGGCGGCACCTTAACCCTGACCGGCGCCAACACTTATGGCGGCGCCACCACCATCGGCGGCGGCACGCTGGCGCTGGATTTTGCGGGCGCCAATGCGCCGGCCGACAACATCCTCTCCGCTTCGTCCGTGGTCAGCATGGGCGGCAGCACCCTCGCCGTTACGGGCAAGGGAGGGATAGCCAACACCCAATCCCTGGGCGGCCTTACGATCACGGACGGTAACAATACGGTCAGTGCGACCTCCGGTGCAGCAGGCAGCCTGACCCTTAATTTGGGTGCCATCACCCATAGCGGCGGTCTTGTGAATTTCGTCCTGCCAGAGGCTGGCGCCATTACCACCACCAGCGCGGCGCTCGGCGGCTGGGCGACGGTCAACGGCTCGGACTATGCCAAGGTGCTGGTGGATGAGGGTGGGAAGATCGTCGCTTTCACGGATACCGACTACACGGATATGGACGATGCCTCCCAGTGGCAGGAAAGCCAGTACATCACCGATGTGGATGGCTTCTTCAGCGAGGTAGGCGCCTCGGTGCAGCTGGCCGGCCTACGCTATACGCAGGCAACTGCCGGGGACGTGACTATCGCTGCCGGCCAGACCCTTGGGATTGACGGCACCATCATTGTAGCGCCTACGGTCGAAAGCAACGGGCCGAGCATTACGGGCGGCTCGATCACCGGCACACGGGGCGGTGGGCAGCTCGGCATTCAGCAGAACAGCACGGGCAATTTCATCATCGGCTCGCAGATTGTCGACAATACCGGCGTCATCGGCTTTACCAAGGCGGGCGACGGGCTGGTGACGCTGGCCAACGCGGACAACAGCTACACCGGTGCGACCGTGATCAGCGCGGGCACCCTGGCCGTCGCCAGCATCAAGGATGGCGGCATTAACAGTGCGATCGGCGCTTCGTCAGCGGATCCGGGCAAACTGGTAATCCAGGGCGCAACGCTGCAATACACCGGGGGTGACACCACCAGCGACCGCGGTTTCACCATTGCCCGTTCCGGCGCTATCGTCGACAACACCATTGCGGTGACCGAGGCTGACACCAACCTAACCTTTGAAGGCGAAGTGGTGAGCCCCGACGGCGCCAGCCTCGTCAAGGCCGGCCCGGGTACGCTGACCCTGGCCAACGGCAACAGCAGTTATACTGGAGTGACCACTGTCAGTGGCGGTACACTGGCCGTATCCACGCTGGCTGACGGCGGGGTCAACAGTTCGATCGGCGCATCTTCGGCGGCGTCATCGAACCTGATGCTCGTGAATGGCGGCGAGCTGGAGTATACCGGTGGCACGATCATTAGCAACCGCGGCTTCACGACTGGCTACGGTGGCGGCGCGATCGACGTCGCCAATGGCAGCACGGAACTGACGCTGAGCGGCGTGGTAGCGGGCAATTTCCTGACCAAAAACGGCGCAGGCACCCTGGTGCTGTCGGGTGCCAACACCTATACAGGCGGGACAATCGTCAATGCTGGTACGCTGCGCGCTGGCTCGCCCCAGGCGTTCGGCAACGGCACCGTCACCGTGAACGCGGGCGGCACGCTGGACCTCGGTGGCTACAACAGCACGATCCGCGGGCTTGATGGCAGCGGGACGGTTGATCTGGGGGGCCAAACGCTGACGCTGGACGGTAGTAGCCGCAGCTTTACCGGCAATTTTACCGGCATTAACGGCAACATCACCCTTGCCAGCGGCGGCCAGACCTTCAGCGGCTGCACCAACAGCTATACCGGGATCACCACGATTACCGGTAGCAGTACGCTGACCGTCGGTTGCCTTCGCAATGGTGACGAGGCGAGCGATATTGGCGCGTCCAGCAACCTTGCATCCAATCTGGTCTTCAACAATGGCGCGTTGGTTTACACGGGCGACACCGTCACCACGGATCGCGGCTTCAGGTTGCTTGCCAATACCGGCGCGATCGGTGTGCAAAATAGCGATACGATACTGACCTTCGGCGGCCAGGTCACTGGGGGTGGTACCTTGAGGAAGGATGCTGCCGGCATCCTGGTGCTGTCCGGCACCAATGACTATACCGGCGGCACGACGATCCGCGGCGGCACGTTGCGAGCCGGTTCGACCAGCGCCTTCGGCACGGGCGGAATGACCGTGAACGCCGGTACCACGCTCGACCTCGACAACTTCAGCAATTCGGTTGGCGGCCTCACCGGCGCCGGCAATGTCACGCTCGGCTCCGCAATGCTCACCCTCAGTACTGGGGCCGAGCTGATCTTCAGCGGCGCTATCAGCGGTACGGGCGGGCTAATCAAGAACGGCTCCGGCACACAGATGCAGACGCTCTCTGGCGTCAGCAGCAGCTACGAAGGCAGCACCACGATCAACGGCGGCATTCTCGCTGTCAGCAGTCTTGCCAACGGCGGCGAGGCCAGCTCGATCGGTGCCTCGACGGCGGTGGCGAGCAATCTTGTCCTCAACGGCGGTACTCTGCGCTATACCGGCTCTGGTGGCAGTACTGACCGACTATTCACGCTGGGTGCTGCCGCCGACAGTACGCTCGACGCCTCCGGCGCCGGCGCCATTCACTTCACCAGCACCGGCACGATGGGCTTTGCGGGCGCGGGCAACCGCACCTTGACGCTTACCGGTTCGAACACGCTTGATAACAGCCTGGCGGTCCTGATTGCCGACAATGGCGCGGAGCAAACCGCGCTGACCAAGACAGGTGAAGGCACCTGGGTGCTGACCAATGCGGGCAGCACCTATACGGGCGCGACCACCATCCTTGGCGGCGTGTTGGCGGTCGACACGCTGAGGAGCGGCGGCGAGGCCAGCTCGATCGGCGCCTCGTCGGGTGATGCAACCAGCCTGGTGATCGGAAATACCGCGACCCTGCGCTACACCGGCGACGGTGATGTGACCGACCGCCTGTTCACGCTGGCCGAGGGTATCAGCTCCATCGAGTCCTCCGGCACCGGCGCGATCGTCTTTGAGAACACGGCGGCGGTCACCTACTCCGGCTTGGGGGACCGGACCGTTGCGCTGGGCGGCACCAACACCGGCCTTAATACCCTGGGCGGTACCATCGGCGACGGCGCGGGCGGTACAACGACGCTGGCTAAGAACGGCACCGGTACCTGGGTGCTGACCGGCAACAACAGCTTCACTGGTAACACCGTCGTCAACGACGGCAACCTGATGATCGGCAACGGCGGTACTACCGGCAACGCCGGCGCTGGCAATGTCATTGTCAATCGTGCGACCTCCACTCTGTCGATCAACCGCAGCGACCAGTTCGACTTCACCGGCACGTTGAGCGGCCCGGGCATGCTTGCCCAGATCGGCGCCGGCACCACCGTGCTGACCTCCACTGGCAATGCGATCGGCGCAGCACGGATCGACGCCGGCACCCTGCAGGTTGACGGCGCGCTGACGACCGCAACGCTCGCCATGAACGGCGCTTCGCGTCTGGCTGTGGTTGGCACGGTGAGTGCGGCCAGCGGCGCAATGACGGCCGTCACCGGCGACGCTGGCGCCAGCACGATCGAAGTGGCGGGCAGCGGCGTACTCACCGCCAGCGGCGATCTGGGCGCCGGCAGTGATGCGATCACGCTTGCTGGCACGCTCAATGCCAGCACTGCCGCCCTCAGCTTGGGCGATGGCGACGACATGCTGACGTTGAACGACGGCGGGGCGCTCCTGGGTGCGGGCGTTGCCGCAGGCGCCGGCACGGATACGCTGGCGGTCAATAATGCGGTTGCACGCACCCTGAGCGGCACGGTTGTGGGGGGCTTTGAGCGCCTCAACAAGCAGGGCATAGCCACGCTGACCCTGACCGGCGACCACAGCTACACGGCCGGCGCCACCATTACGGCAGGTATCTTGCAATTGGGCGACGGCACGGCAACGGGCACGCTCCTTGGTGACGTCGTCAACAGCGGCACGCTCGCCTTCAACCGCTCGGATGCCTACACCTTTGGCGGGCTGATCTCGGGCAGTGGTACAGTTACCCAGACCGGCTCGGGCACGACCGTGCTCACCGGTGCCAACAGCTATTTAGGCGCGACTACCGTTGAGGCCGGCACGCTGCGGATCAACGGCAACCAATCGGCGGCGACCGGCCTTACCACCGTGAGGACCGGGGCGACGCTGGGCGGCGACGGCATCATCGGCGGCGATGTGCTGGTCGAGAATGGCGGCATCCTGGCGCCAGGCAACAGCCCGGGCGTGCTCACCATTAACGGCGACCTGACGCTGAACAATGCGTCGGAGCTCGCCTTCGAGTTCGGCGAGGCCAATGTGGCTGGTGGTCTGCTCAACGACCTGATCCGGGTTGGCGGCGATCTGACGCTCGATGGCACGCTCGATGTAACGGTCTCCAGCGGCGGCGGCTTTGGCCCTGGCATCTACCGGGTGTTCGAGTACGGCGGTAGCCTTGTCGATAATGATCTGACGCTTGGCAGCCTGCCGGTCGGTAGTAATGCCTATCTCCAGACCTCGGTCGCCAACCAGGTCAACCTGGTCAACACGGCGGGCCTTACTCTCAACTATTGGGATGGCGATGCCGGGCCGCACAATAACGGCGTGGTCAACGGCGGCAGCGGCACTTGGCGGGCAGACGGCGACATCAACTGGACCACCGACAGCGGCCAGACCAACGGCGCCTTTACCAATGCTGGCTTTGCCATCTTCCAGGGCACGGGCGGCACGGTCACGGTTGATACCACCAACGGTCCCGTACAGGCTTCGGGCATGCAGTTCGCGGTCAACGGCTACACCGTTCAGGACAATGCGATCGAACTGGTTGGCCCAGAGGCGATCATCCGCGTCGGCGTCGGCTCGATCGGCGCGGACTATGTGGCCACCATCGACTCGGCGCTGACCGGCACGGCCCAGCTGGTCAAGGCGGACCTCGGCACCTTGGTGCTGACGGGCACTAACAGCTACACCGGCGGTACGGCGATCAACGGCGGCACGCTGCAGGTCGCAAGCGATGCTAACCTTGGCGCAGCACCCGGCGCGCTTACCTTCGATGGCGGCACGCTGGCGACGACAACCACCTTCACGTCAGGCCGGGCGGTCACGCTCGAGGACGGTGGCGGCAGGTTTACGCCCCAGACCGGCACGACGCTGACTCTGACGGGCACCGTCGGCGGGGCAGGCAACCTCACCAAGGACGGCGCCGGCACGCTGATCCTCACGGCTGATAACAGCTATGCGGGCGGCACCACCATCACGACGGGCACGCTCCAGGTTGGCAACGGCGGGGCGACGGGCGCCATCCTCGGCGACGTCGTCAACAACGGCACGCTGACCTTCAACCGCACCGGTGCGCTGACCTTCGCCGGCGCCGTCACCGGCACGGGCGGGCTCAACGTCCAGGGCGGCCTGGCGTTGACCATGACTGGCGACAGCACCTACAGCGGCGATACGGCAGTCTCCGAAAGCGCACTCATCCTGTCGGATGGCGGTTCGATTATCGGAACAGGTGTGACGAGTATCGCGGGTCCGAACAGCGCGCTGACCGTGCGCGGCCCGGGGTCGATGCTCTCGACCGGAACCCTCAATGTCGCCACAACGATAGATGCGGTCTCAACCGTCACCATCGAGAACGGCGGCGTTGTGGCGGTGGGTGACACGGCGTCCATCGGGTACAACCCTGCCTCTGGCGTCCAGGCAATTCTCAATGTTACCGGCGCAGGGTCGCGGCTGAGCGTCGGCGGTCAGCTCCTACTCGGCATACGGCAGTCCCAGGTGCTGGATGCGACCTTCGCCGACGGTGCCGTGATCGAGAGCGACAGTACTCGGATCGGCACCGGATTTACGCCCACCATGACCAAGACCGTGACGCTGTCGGGTGCCGGCACGCGCTGGACCAACGCGCAGGATCTGCGGTTTGAGAATGGCACCTTGTCGATCCTGGACGGCGCAACGATGAGCACCGGATCGGCGCTCATTGCCCAGATCGCGGCAGCCACCGAATTGCTTGTGTCTGGTTCGGGCTCGAGCTTCTCCAGCCTCGGCGACCTCTCCGCCGGCGGCACGAACGGCACTGCCGTCATCACCCTTGCCGATGGCGGGCGCCTCGGCGTCGGTGGCGCGTTTACGCTGGGCTATGTCGCCAGCGCGACCGGCAGCGGCACCCTCAACATCGGCGGGGCCGAGGGGCAGGCGGCGGCAGGCGCCGGTGTGTTGGAGGCGGCAACGCTCGCGCTCGGACCGGGCGCGGCGCGGCTCAATTTCAACCACACCGAGTCGGACTACACCTTCGCCACGCCGCTCTCGGGCACGGGCGCGGTCAACCAGGTGGCGGGCGTCACCCGCCTGACCGGCGACAGCTCGGCCTTTGTCGGGACGACGACAGTCTCGGGCGGCACGCTGCTGGTCAGCGGCACGCTCGGCAACGCGGTGAGCACGGTCAGCGTGGGGACGGGCGCAACGCTCGGTGGTCTGGGCACGATCGGCGGCGCAGTGGCGATGGCCGATGGCGCCGTCCTCAACCCAGGCGATCTCGGCGCAGCGCCCGGCACGCTGACGGTAAGCGGGGCCTTGAGCCTGAGTGCGGGCACGCAGCTTGCCTACAACTTCGGTCAGGCGGGCGTCGTCGGTGGTCCGCTCAATGACCTGACCGTGGTCAAGGGCGACCTGACGCTCGATGGCACGCTCAATGTCGCAACGACAGCTGGCGGCAGCTTCGAGCCCGGCCTTTACCGGATCCTCAGCTATGACGGCGCCCTCACCGACAACGGCCTGGCACTCGGCACCATGCCGGCGGGCGACTATCAGGTGCAAACAGCCGTTGCCCATCAGGTCAACCTGGTCAATGCCACCGGCGTCGTGCTCAACTTCTGGGACGGCGCGGGGGCGGGCCGGTTCGATGGCCAAGTCAGTGGCGGCGATGGCATCTGGCAGTCCGGCGGCAATGATAACTGGACCAACGACACTGGTCAGCTCAATGCCGCGTACGCGCCGGATGCCTTCGCCATCTTCTCTGGCGCGGCGGGGACGGTCACGGTCGACAACAGCCTTGGTGACGTGACCGCCGCCGGGATGCAGTTCGCGAGCGACGGCTATGCGATCAATGGCGGGGCGCTGACGCTCACTGGCCCTGAAGCGATCGTGCGCGTTGGCGATGGCACGAGCCTGGGTGTGGATTATACGGCAACGGTTCAGGCTGAGCTGACCGGTGATGCCCGGCTTATCAAGAGCGACCTGGGCACCTTGGTGCTGGACGGCGCCAACAGCTACCTTGGGGGCACCACGATCGCGGGCGGCACGCTGCAGATCGCGAGCGACGCGGCGCTCGGCGCGGCCAATGGCGACCTGTCCCTCAATGGAGGCACGCTGCACACGACGGCGGATCTAACCACCATGCGTGGCATCACGCTGGACGGTCCGGGCGCTTTCCGCAGCGACGTAGGCACCACATTGAGCCTGGACGGTACAGTTGTTGGCGCTGGCAGCCTGAGCAAGACTGGTGACGGCACGCTGGTGCTCGCCGGTGCGAACAGCTACGCAGGCACGACCGACGTGTTGGCCGGCACGGTGCTCGTCAACGGCGACCAGTCGGCGGCGACCGGCCTGACCTCGGTAGCCAATGGCGCGCGGCTCGGCGGCGTCGGCACGATCGGCGGCGATGTGATGCTGGCCGATGGGGCGACCCTGACCCCAGGCAGCACGGGTGTCGGCACGCTGACCATCGCCGGCGACCTGTCGCTGGCGGCAGGCTCCACGCTCGAGATGGAGTTCGGCGAGGCGGGAGTAGCCGGGGGCGGGCTCAACGACCTGATCGAGGTCAAGGGCGACCTAGTGCTCGATGGTGCCATAAACGTTGCAGAAACAGCTGGCGGCAGCTTCGGGGCCGGCATCTACCGGGTAATCAACTACGCCGGCAGTCTGACCAACAATGGCCTGACGCTCGGCACCCTGCCAGCGGGCAGCACGGTCTTTGTCCAGACCAGTGTTGCGGGTCAGGTGAACCTGGTCAACACCGGCGGGCTGACGCTGAACTACTGGGATGGCGCGACCGGGCCGAAGTTCGACGGCATGGTCAACGGCGGCACCGGCGTCTGGCAGTCAGGGGCGGGCAACGACAACTGGACCAGCGAAGAGGGCGAACTCAACGCCGCGTTTACCGACGAGAGCTTCGCCATTTTCGCTGGCACGGCGGGCACGGTGACGGTCGACAACAGCCTGGGGGCTGTCAGGACGTCCGGCATGCAGTTCGCAACGGATGGCTATGAGATCAAAGGCGCAGCGCTGACGTTGGTTGGGCCGGAGGCAACCCTGCGCGTCGGCGACGGTACGGATGCCGGCGCAACCTTCACCGCCACGATTGAAGCGGAACTCACCGGCAGCGCTCGCCTGGTTAAGACTGACGGAGGCACCTTGGTCCTGGCGGGCACCAATAGCTACACAGGTGGCACCGCCATTAACGGCGGCACGCTGCAGATAGCAATCGATGCCGCATTGGGCGCAGCCACGGGCGACGTTACCCTTAATGGCGGTACGCTGGCGACCACTGCCGACATGGTCTCAACCCGCGCTTTTGATGTGATGGGCACGGGCACCCTGCACACGGCAGCAGACACCACCTTCACGACCGAGGGCGTCTTCTCGGGTACGGGTAGCCTTACCAAGGACGGGGCCGGCACGCTGGTCCTGACTGGCAATAGCGCTGGCTTTGCTGGCACGACTGCCGTCAAGGCGGGCACGCTTGCCGTCAACGGCCGACTGGGCGGCAGCATGGACGTGCTCTTGGGTGGGCGCTTGGCCGGCATCGGCCGGGTGGGCACCACCACCTTGCACAGCGGCGGTATCATCGCCCCGGGCAACGGCATCGGCACGCTGACCCTTGCCGGCAGCCTGGTGAGCGAGGGCGGCCTGATCGAGATCGAGGCCGAACTCGGCGGGGATGCCTCGGCCGCTGATCGGCTGGTGGTGACCGGCGATACGGCCGGCACGGCAAGCGTCCAGGTGATTAACCGGGGCGGCCAAGGCGCGCCGACTAGAGAGGGCATCAAGATTATCGATGTGGCCGGGGCGTCGAACGGCATCTTTACCCTGGCCGGCGACTATGTGTTTAAAGGCGAGCAGGCGGTCGTTGCTGGCGCCTATGCCTATACGCTCCACAAGGGAGGCACCAGCACGCCTGAGGATGGCGACTGGTACCTGCGCTCGGAGGCGCTCAACCCTGACCCACAGGAGCCGCAAGTACCGCAAGATCCCCAAGAACCGAACCCGATCTATCAGCCGGGCGTGCCGGTCTACGAGGTCTATGCCCAGACCCTGCAGGCGCTGAACGGCTTGCCGACGCTGCAGCAGCGCGTTGGCAACCGCCAGTGGGCGCCGGGCACCCTGGACGCGGACGGCGGCGTGTGGGGCCGGATTGAGGGTACGCGGCAACGGGGCAACGCCCGGGTTACCACCAGCCAGGCCGACCACGATGTTAACACCTGGAAGATGCAGCTTGGCCTGGACCGGACCCTGGCCGATAAGGGTGAAAAGGGCCTCCTTGTGGGTGGCCTTAACGCCCACTACGGCAACGCCAACGCTGGCGTGCAGTCGGTGTTCGGCATCGGCAGCCTCGATACGGATGGCTATGGCGTAGGGGCAACCCTGACTTGGTACGGCCCGCAGGGCTTCTATGCCGACGGCCAGGCCCAGATCAGCTGGTTCAGGAGCGACCTGGACTCCAGCGTGCTCGGCCAGTTGGCGGATGATAACACCGGTCATGGCGAGGCCTTCAGCCTTGAGTTGGGCAAGCGCACGGAAGTGAGCGCGGCGCTCTCGCTCACGCCGCAGCTTCAGATGACCTATGCCCACGTCGACTTCGACCGGTTCACCGATAGGTTTGGCGCTGCCGTCTCGGTCCGTCATGCCGAGAGCCTGAAGACTCGCTGGGGCGTCTCGCTCGACCACCAAGCCACCTGGGAACACCAGGGAAGTGCGCGGCGCAGCCATCTCTATGGCTTGGTCAACGTCAGCTTCGAGTGGCTCGACGGCACGCTCACGGAGGTTTCGGGCACGAGGCTGGCTCACGCCGATGACCGCTGGTGGGGTGAACTGGGTTTGGGCGGCAGCCTGACGCTGAGCGAGCGGCTGACGATCTACGGCGAAGTCTCCGCTTCCTCGGCCCTCGATAACTTCGGTGACAGCTACAACCTCAAGGGCAGCGCCGGACTCAGAATCCAGTTCTGAGAGAAATGACCCTAGCTAATTGATTTGGGCGGCGAGGAAAATGCTTCCTTCGCCGCCCGTTTTATAATCTTAGCATGGCGCCCGGCAGCGCCAATGAAGTCGCCCTAATGAGTGCTGTCTCATTGGGCCGAGACGGCCGAGGCCTGCGCCGGCGGGGCCTTT
The DNA here is from genome assembly GCF_022569295.1 of Pedomonas mirosovicensis. Lineage (NCBI taxonomy): Bacteria > Pseudomonadati > Pseudomonadota > Alphaproteobacteria > Sphingomonadales > Pedomonadaceae > Pedomonas > Pedomonas mirosovicensis. Next base: position 668,870 of record NZ_JAKFIA010000002.1, read on the forward strand.
AGAGGCTGACTGGGCGGTGTGTCTCCGATCAGGTGGCGGGTGAAATAATCGCGGAATTTTCGCCAGAAGAAGGGTTGGAATACCCCATGCCGCGTGTTGGGCAGAATGACGAGGTCAACGTCGCGTCCCGCCTTAATTAGCGCCTGGGCCAGCCGGTAGCTCTCCGTAACCGGCACGTTATCGTCAATATCGCCGTGTACCAAAAGCAGTTTGCCGCTCAAATTGCCGGCTACCGACATGTTGGAGTTGGCTTCCCAGACCTCCGGCGAGGCGTAGCCCATCGAGACTTCGGGCCACCAGGCTTTGTCAAGGCGCAGGTCGTGATTGCCTGAGGAGGCAACCGCAACCTTGAAGAAGTTAGGACGCCGCAGGATAAAGCGGGCTGCATCATAACCGCCGGCCGATCCGCCAAAGACACCGACGCGACTTGTATCCATATAAGGGTAGCGCACCGCCATCTGCCGGATCATGGCGATGTGATCGTCAAGGCCGACCTCGCCCAGATTTTGATAGGCCGGCAGGCGGAACTTCTGGCCGCGGCGCGAGGTGCCGCGCCCGTCAATCATCACCACGATCGCGCCTAGCTGTGCGACGCTGGATGATGGCGAGGCAAGGGTGCCGCCCCAAGTCGTTGGAACCTGGGTCGTCGTCGGCCCGGTATAGACATGATCGATAATGGGATAGGTCTGCTTGGGATCAAAATTGGCCGGGCGATAGATCATCCCGTAAAGCGGCGTATGCCCGTCAGCCGCGACACCCTTGAACGGTTCAGGCGCTGTATAGCCGCTCGCGAACAACTTGCTGGCATCGCCTCGGCCAAGCTCGGAGACGATACGGCCGTTACGCGCATCGCGCACTACTGTGCGGGTTGGCTCCGTGGGGCTCGACATGGCATCGATGATCCAGCGCCCGTCGGGCGATATGCTGACGTCGTGGTTGAGTGGTTCAGGCGTCAGCAAAGCGGGCTCGCTTCCGTCCAGTGCAACGCGATAGAGCTGACGCCAGTAGGGGTTGCGGTCGGGCTCGCGGCCGATGCCGGTCAGCAAAATGGCGCTGCCATCCTTTGCAACATGCTCAACGGAGAGAACCTCCCATGTGCCGTGCGTCAGGGGCTTGCCGCCGGATGGCTCTTGCGGGCGGACCAGATAGAGCTGGGCCCAGCCGGTGCGCTCCGAGACGCTGAGTTCGCCCTGGAGTTCCGGCGCAGGCCGGATGAAACTGGAGGTGACGGTGACGAGCGGTTTTACCGCCTCGATCGCAACTGGCGTTGCGGCGCCGGTTCCCGCATCGACCCGATAGACGACCAGCTTACCATAGCCGCGCTCGGTCCACTGGATGCGGGCATGACCATTGTCGTACCAGCCCATGTCCGGATCGGCCGGGTAGAGCAGGGATTCACTCGGGACATCGACGCTTACCAGCTGGGTCTTGCGCTGACGCAGGGCTGTCTCGACATCAATGATGTACCGCTTGGCCTGAGGCAGCTTCTCGGCGCCGGCAAGCGGATAGATGTAATGAAAGCTGCGCGGATAAAGACTGTCCGGCGGATTGTGCTGGGTAACCGACATGCGCTTGACGCCGCGGGTATCGAGCCGCCAGGTCAGGATGCGCTTGCTGTCTGGTGACCAGCGCACCGAAACCGGCATTTCAGGATCCTCAGTGCCTTCCTTCAGAATGGTCGGCAGCATGGGGATATTGCGACCATAAGGCTGATCGCGCGTCCCATCCGTTGTCAGCGCAATTTCCTGTCCGCTTCGGGTGTCGATCGCAAACAGGTTGAAATTGCGGGCAACGATGCGGAACCGTCCGTCGGGCGACAGGGCGCCTTCGCCTTCGGGGTCGCCACTGTTTGCCTCTGTCAGCTTCTGGTCGGCAGAAAGCGACCAGCGCTTGCCGAGGCTGCCGAAATGCAGTTCATTGATCGCGGCATCGAATTCAGGCGTCTCCAGCGCGAGGCTGTGAGGCGCAAGATCTTCTCCAGTGGCTTTGGCTAGAAGCGCAGCCAATCGCGCCTCGGCAATAATCGGGCGCGCCGAGCGCGATGCGAGATCAAAATAAAAGATCTGGCGCGCACCAGAAGGCCCCTTGCGGTAGACGATGCCTTGGCCGCTAGTAGTGAAAGCAGCCTGTAGGTCAGCATCGGCGATAAACGTCCGCATATTGTCGCGGAGGTATTTGTCGGCAAGCGCGTAGCGCTCGGCGACGCCAGGGTAGCCCTGAGCGCTATCGGCGTGCGTGGCAGTATTGGCCGCGAGCGCCAATACGGGCTGCCCAAAGAGGGCAAGCGCCATGGCGGTGCTGAGAGCTACCCGCAAGGGCTTTCCTCGTCGGCTGTGTTCGCGTGGGTTTTCCCTTGTTTCAGCTGCGCTTGCCATTGTTCTCCCCCTTAGCAATGCGTGTCCACTGCCGTAAAAAGTATATAGTATAACAATCAAGGGTATATAGTATAATATTCAGGTGCTGAGACTAGCCAAGGGGGACCGGCTCTACAGCGCGTGCCATGTTGCGATGCGCGACAAAGAGAGGCGAAGCAAGCTTCAGGCTGAAATACGCCTTTGCATGGCACTGAGCCGTAAAACTTGGTCCTGGTGTGCGTGACCGTTCGCCATTGACCCGCAAGCCTAACCGTGCATCAGTATACCGTATATTATCTTAACGGAGACGCATTATGTTTTCACCCAGCCGCAGACAGCTGTTGATCGGAGCGGCAGCAACGGCACTGATGGCGAGCGCGGGACGCGCCTTTGCGGCAGAGTCTTCCAGCATGCTGCCGGCAAGAGCAAAGCCGTTGCCTTTGGATCAGGTTCGTCTCCGGCCGTCTCCCTTTGCACATGCCGTCGAGACGAATCGCAAATATCTCCTCTCCCTCAGCCCCGATCGGCTGCTGCATAACTATCGTGCCAATGCGGGGCTGGAGCCAAAGGCTGAAGCCTATGGCGGCTGGGAAGGCGACACGATTGCAGGACATACCCTCGGCCATTATCTCAGCGCGCTTTCGCTGACCTATGCCCAAACAGGCGACGAGGAGTGCCGCCGTCGCGTTGCCTACATTGTCGATGAACTGGCGATTGTGCAGGAAGCAGAGGGCGACGGTTATGTGGCCGGCTTTACGCGAAAGCGCAAAGACGGCACGGTTGTCGACGGCAAGGAGATCTTCGCCGAGATCATGGCTGGAGACATTCGCTCGGCCGGCTTCGATCTTAATGGCTGCTGGGTGCCTTATTATAATTGGCACAAGCTGTTCAACGGCCTGTTTGACGCCCAGACCTACTGCGGCATCGACAAGGCTCTGCCGATTGCGGTGGGGCTGGCTGGTTATATCGACCGCGTGTTCGCCGCGCTGAACGACGAACAGGTCGAGAAGATGCTGTCCTGCGAATATGGCGGCCTCAACGAAAGTATTGCCGAGCTTTATGCGCGCACCAAGAACCCGCGCTGGCTGAAGCTGGCCAAGCGCATCTATGACCATCGCGTGCTCGATCCGCTCAAGCGCCGCGAGGACAAGCTGGCGAATTTCCATGCTAACACCCAAATCCCGAAGTTGATCGGTCTTGCCCGCCTTTATGAAGTGGCGGGTGCACAAGAAGATAGGACTGCTGCCAGCTTCTTCTGGGAGCGCGTCACCGGGCATCACAGCTACGTAATCGGCGGAAACGCCGACCGCGAATATTTCTTCGAGCCGGATCAGATTTCCCGCCATATTACCGAGCAGACCTGCGAGCATTGCAACAGCTACAACATGCTGAAGCTGACCCGGCAGCTTTACAGCTGGCGGCCGTCCGCTGAGCTGTTCGACTATTACGAACGTACGCACCTCAATCATATTCTGTCGCAGCAGCACCCCGAGCACGGCGGCTTCACCTATATGACGCCGCTGATGACGGGTGCGGCGCGCGGCTATTCGCAACCGGGCGAGGACGCCTTCTGGTGCTGCGTCGGCAGCGGCATGGAAAGCCACGCCAAGCATGGCGAGTCGATCTTCTGGGAAGGCGACGGCATGCTGATCGTGAACCTTTATATTCCCTCCCAGGCGCATTGGGCCGAACGTGGGGCCGACCTGGTTCTCGATACCCGCTACCCCTTCGAGCCGGAAAGCAAGATTACGCTTTACAGGCTGCGTCGTCCCGGTCGCTTCCCCGTTGCTCTGCGCGTGCCGGGATTTGCCAATGGTGTCGCCGACATCAAGGTCAACGGCCAGTCTTTCAATGCGCCGGTGCACGACGGCTATGCGCTTGTCGAGCGGGAATGGGCGGAAGGCGACTCGCTCACGATCGCCATTCCGCTGGATCTTCGCATCGAGCCGACGCCTGATGATCCGCGCACGGTTGCGATTCTACGCGGGCCCCTGGTTCTGGCAGCTGATCTTGGCTCGGCAAAAGACGAGTTCACCGGCACTGATCCGGCATTGGTGGGAGCGGATCTGCTTGGCGGCTTTTCGCCCGTTGCGCCGGAATGGGCGGTTTATGATACCCAAGGTGTTGTCCGGCCGGCGAACTTGCGTTTCGTGCCGTTCTACAGCCAATATGACCGCCGCAGCGCCGTCTACTTCAAGCGTTTCAGCGAAGCAGAGTGGAGGGTTGAGCAGACCGCCTTCTTGGCCGAGCAGGCACGCCTGCGCGACATCGCGGCGCGGTCGGTTGATGTCATGCATCTGGGCGAGATGCAGGCGGAGCGCGACCATAATCTCGCCTCCGATGTTTCCTGGCCGGTCACGTATCGCGGCCGCAAGGGGCGGGACGCGCGTAGCGGCGGTTTCTTCGAGTTCACGATGAAGACCCGCAAGGAGCCGCTCATCCTGCAGGCGACCTACTGGGGCGACGAGCGCAAGCGCAGCTTTGATATCCTGATCGATGGCGTCAAGCTTGCGACCCAGACGCTGAATGCGGATCATCCGGGCGAGTTCTTCACGGTCGAATATCCGGTTCCGGCCGCTCTGGTGAAGGGCAAATCGGAGATCCGCGTCCGCTTCCTGCCGCATGATCGCAGCACGGCAGGACCGGTCTTCGGCGTACTGCTCTTCACCGCCAAGCCAGGGAAGAAAGCCTAACGTTGGGAGCCGCCGTCTGCCGGGGGAGCGGTGGACGGCGGCCTACAATCCAAATTCGGGGGGATAAGGATGAAGCGCAGTCTGTCGGCCGGCATGCTGCTGGCCCTATTGTTGTCGACTGCCGCCTGGGCGCAATCGCAGCGCATCGAGGGCGTACCTGTCCACGCACCGGGCAACCCGATCCTCGCGGATGGCCGATATTATTCGGCCGATCCGGCTCCCTTCGTCTTTGATGGTAAATTATGGATCCTTGCCGGGCGCGACGAGGCCCCGGCCGATGTCAATGACTTCATCATGAAGGAGTGGCAACTCCTCGTAACCAACAATCCGAAATCGGGGAATTGGGTACACTATCCGGCGGTCGTCCGCCCAGAAGACGTGTTCAAATGGGCGACGCCCGGCCGTGCCTATGCCGGGCAGGTGGTCAAGGGACCAGATGGGCGCCTTTATTTCTATGCGCCGGTGCATCAGGCAAGCAGCACGGCCAAGGACAAGTTCGCCATCGGCGTTGCCGTCGCGGACAGTCCAACCGGTCCCTGGGTCGATGCTCACCCTTCTGGCCCCATCGTCTCCCAACAAGTGCCCGAGCCGAATCACATCCAGAACATCGATCCGACTGTGCTCGTTGATGATGACGGGCGAGTTTACCTCTACTGGGGGACGTTTGGCCAGCTGCGTGGAGTTGAACTCGAGCGGGACATGGTCACGCCCAAGGGCAGGGTGGTGAAGGTCGACAGCCTGACCGGCTTCTTCGAAGCGCCCTGGCTGATGAAGCGCAGCGGCATTTATTACATGCTGTATGCTGGCAATCAGGCAGGGCCCAATTCAGACTGCACACCGGCGATCTACCATGCCTGTATTGCCTACGGTACGGCATCATCGCCGCTTGGGCCATGGACCTATCGCGGCATCGTGTTAAAGCCGGTTTCCTCCACGACGTCGCATCCAGGCGCAGTCCCGTTCAATGGACAGTGGTATCTCGCCTATCATACTGCCGATGCCAAGGGCGGTGGGCATTTTCGCCGCAGCGTCGCGGTCGATCGGCTGGAGTTCGATGACAGTCAGTCGCCGCCAGCGATCCGCCTATTAACGCCGACCCGGCGGCCGCAACCAGTACCTTTGCCTACAAGGAACATCGCTGGAAGGGCAACGGCCGCTGCCTCCAACGAGCCGATCCCAGTGAAGTACTGGATCAAGTCCCTCAACGACGGCATCACCAAGCCGGCCCCGCTCCCGCCCGATATGTGGGGAAGCTGGACACCAGATAACCCTAGTCACCAGTGGATTGAGTATCGTTGGGACCAACCAGTCACCATCAACGGCTCGCGCATCTGGTTTTGGGCCGACCAGCCGACCGGATCGGACACAAGGATTGCGCCGCCAAAGCAATGGCAGCTATTTTATTGGAATGCCGGCTGGAAGCCCATTCTCAGCCCTGAGCGCTATGGTACCAAGCCAGGCAAGTTTCAGGACGTGCGCTTCCCGCCCATCACGACGCGCTGCCTCCGTGCGGTGCTGACAGCATCAGGCAATGATGGCAACCGTGCAGGCCTTGCGGTTCAGGAATGGGAAGTGCTTGCGCCCGAAGTGCAAGCGCCTCGGCCACCTGGCGGGCAGCCCGCACCATCCTGCGAATAACCGCTCCTGCCAAGTCTATCTCCACGGGTCTTAAGGTTCGTATGACAGGAGCGCCAGGGCCAAGTCCCTGGAAAATTTTGTTAACGCTGTCAGAAAGTTAATAGGCCCAAATTCAGTTTTTTACAGGCGGATCGCTTGACTCTCCCCCGAATCGTCTACAGTAAATAGTATACAACTACATAAAACGAGTAGATTAACGGGGGAGGATCTTAGTGAGCACTTTTTCTCGGCATACGCGCCTCTCAGCGTTGCTCCTGTGCGGAACGTCACTGTTCGTCACAACGCACTCCTGGGCACAGCAGGCGAACACCGACGTGGCTGCTAGCGAAACAGGGATGGAAGAAGACAGCGGATCGGTCGAGCAGATTGTTGTGACCGGCTCGCGTATCCGCCGCAGCAGCCTGGACAGCCCCGCGCCGATTGCCGTTGTCGGCGCCGAGGCCATTCGCGCGACCGGTCAAACGGAAATCGCAAACGTTGTCAATGAACTGCCCGGCCTTGCCATCACCCAGACCGACCAGACCAGTAATCTGGCTGGCAACGCGGGCATCAATGCTTTGGACCTCCGCGGTCTTGGCACACAGCGCACGCTGGTCCTGGTGGATAGCCGTCGGCGCGTGCCAGCCATTCCCGGCACGTCCGCTGTTGATATCAGCACAATCCCCTCGAGCCTGGTCGAGCGGGTCGAAATTGTCACCGGCGGCGCATCGGCGCTTTACGGTGCCGATGCAGTCGCAGGCGTTGCAAACTTCATCTTGAAAAAGGATTTCGAAGGCATCGATGCCGGCGGGCAGTACAGCAATTCAACCCGCGGTGACCTGGACGAATACAGCTTCGATTTTCTGGCTGGTAAAAACTTCGCGGATGGCCGCGGCAATGTGACTGTTTACGGCTTCTACGAGACGTCACCGAACACCGTATCCGGCGAGGATCGCCCCTGGACTGCAGGCGGATATCCCATCTATTCGCGTTCGAGCACATCGGAGCCCTATACGATCCAGGACGGCGTTCGCAACGTTAACAATTCGCGGTACGCGCATGTGATCCTGGGCGGCAAGCTCTACACCTTCACCGATGAAGGCGTGTTGCGTGCCCCCCAGTTGGGCCCGGGCGGCTTCGTGAACCGTGGGGAAGTGGATCTCTCCGACCCCGCGAGCATCGGAACACTGTTGACGGATGGCGGTGAATACGGTGGGCGTTATGACGCCTACTATCTCACGGTGCCGTCCGACCGGCTCTCGACTCGCCTTGCCGTGAACTACGAATTCGACAAGGCGCTGAAGCTCTCGATCAGCGGCGAATATTCGCACAACAAGGCTGAGGCCGCCTATGCGCCGTTGACGGCCTTTGGCACCGATACCATACCGGCCGACAGTCCCTTTATCACCGACGAGATGCGCGCGGCCAATGGCGGCGCCATTGATGCTCCTGTGAATTTCTCGCGCCGCTTCGATGAGCTTGGCACTGCGCGAAATCGTTATGACCGGAAGCTCTACCAGCTCGTTACGAGCCTGGAGGGCGATTTCAGCCTCTTTAATCACGACTGGAATTATTCGTCCTACTACTCCTACGGCAGGAGCCGTCAGAAGGAGATGAGCGTCAACGGTACGGCCATGAACCGTTTCTACGACGCGATCGATTCTACGAGCGATGCCGCGGGCAACGCCATCTGCCGCAGCACCCTGACGGACCCGAGCAACGGCTGCGTTGCCCTCAATCCGTTCAAGCCGCTCACGCAGGAGATGATCGACTACATCCAGTACGATGCTGGTCCTGCGATTTCGACCCTCACGCAGCACGTGGTCTCGGGCTATGTCAGCGGCGGGCTTTTCGATCTGCCCGGTGGTGCGGTCCAGCTCGTGCTCGGCGCTGAATACCGAAAGGAGCGCAATGACATCGGCGTTGCTCCGGAGCTTGACCCGACCAATCCGGCGTTCGATCCGACCATCGGCTCGACGGCGACCCCGCTGGTCGGCGGCTATAGCGTCAAGGAGGTCTTCGGTGAGCTCCACATACCGATCTCTCTCGGATGTGCCTTTCGCCGAGACGCTCTCGATTGACGGTGCGGTGCGTCTGTCGGATTATACCACAGCAGGCACGACAACGACGTACAAGCTTGGCGCGGAATGGGCTCCCGTGCGAGACATTCGCTTCCGCACCACCTATGGCCAGGCGGTGCGCGCGCCCAACATCGGCGAGCTGTTCACGACCAGCAGTATTTCAGGGTTGTGGGTTACCGATCCCTGCAACACCTGGAATCTGGAAAATCGCGCGACGCGTACCGAATACACCGCTGCCAACTGCGCGCTGCTGAACCCCAGCGACAAAGACACCTACTGGTTGTATCGCGACATCATCAGCAAGGGTAATCTCGATCTTGGCGTCGAGACGGCCAAGACTCTGACGATTGGCGCCGTTATCCAGCCGCGCTTTGTGCCGGGCCTCACCCTGACCGTCGACTATTACAACATCGACCTGCGCGGGGCGATTGCCGAATTCGGGGCGCAGACCTTGATCGAGAAGTGTGTCGACATGCCGACGCTCGACAATCCGTTCTGTCCGCTGATCAGTCGGGACGCGGACGGCAATCTGGAATCGGTTGTCACCCAGAAGATGAATCTGTCGCGGTTCCTGACGCGTGGTATCGATTTTGCCCTGAATTATCAGGTCGAGCTTTCGGACCTGGGACTTGGCGGCAACAGCGGCAGCATCTCTATTGATGCCGCCTATGGCCGGCTCTTGAAGCGCGATTTCACGCTTGATCCGGCGGATCCCACCAACGTCACCAAGTCGGCTGGTGTGTTCGGCTCGCCCAAGTGGAAGGGCGTTGTCCGCACCACTTACAGCCACGATGATTTCTCGATCACGTGGGCGGTGCGCCACTTCGGTCCGATGAAGCCGACATCGACGGCAACCGCCGAGCTCTACCACCCGCTGAAAACACCCAACGTATTCTACCATGACCTGTCGGGCCGGGTGAATCTGACGGACAATGTTGAGCTCTACGGCGGTCTGCGGAACCTGTTCGACAGGGATCCGCCGCGTATTCCAGGCGCAGAAGCTGGCGGCGCGAACTTTGAGCTCGGATACCAGGCGGGTGTCTATGACTCCATCGGGCGGACGTTCTTCGTCGGCCTGCGCGTCATCCGATAATCTGTGGATAAAGGGGAGGCGTTCATGCCCAAGTGTCCTATGTTGCTGGCCGCAGCGGTGCTTCTTGGCACCGCTGCGGGCGCCGCCGCTGCAGAACAGGCCCAGGTGGAAGCCTGGAGGTCACGCAATGTGCCGACAGGGCCGGCGCTGGTGTTGACCTATGAGCGCTTCCTTATTCAAACGCCGCCATCGACGCTCGGCCTCGATCCGTTTTATCAAAAGTACGTCGATGCAGAGGGCATCCCTATTGTTTCATCATCCAAGGTGCCCGATGCCGCGTTGTTGATCGCGCGTGATATCGTCAATGCGGCCTTGATCGAGCGCCCTGATGTCCGCCGCGAGTTGGTCCGCAAAGGCGCACGCGTCGGTATTATGGCGATCGACGAAGGGACGATGGATCTGCCCGAGATGCGTGACTGGAAGAAGCCTGCGCCCGACGATCCCCGGCTCACGCGCTGCGAAAAGCAATTCTACAGCCAGATAGCGGCGATGACCGACCGCGAATACTGGAACGGGCGCGCACGGGGCATGGGCGGCACCTTCACAACAGGCGCTGCAGAGAACATTCTCGGCACTCCGGGCACCAAATATTTTGGCGAGAACATCCTGCTGCATGAATTCTCGCATAATATCCTGTCGGCAGTCAAAACGGCTGACCCGGAACTCTACCAGCGTGTCCAGAAGGCTTATGATGCAGCCATGGAAAAGGGGCTGTGGAAGTACAGCTACTCGGCGGTGACTATCCAAGAATACTGGGCCGAAGGTACGCAGTACTGGTTCAACTCCAACAAGGTTTTCAAGTCTAACGGGGTGACGGTGGCCTCGGATGAAGATCTGAGGCGCTATGATCCGGCGCTCTACGCGGTGCTGGGAGAGGTTTACGGCGATCGCCACCACATAAAGGCGGACGTCTTTTATCTCCATCCGGCGCGGTTCAATGTGCCCTCCATCCCGAAGAATGGCGAGTGCAGAAGCATGTTTGGTGCTGTGGACGCTCTTCGGATGCGTGTATCAGGTTGAGCACGTAAGGGCACAGAGTGTTGTTGAATTACAACAGTCGGCTGGCGGAGGCCGACAGGCGGTTTGATGGGAGCGCGCACATTATGCAAAACACCGTCAAATTCCTGTCGACAGATCGTATACGAAATACTATTGTCCGCTTCGAGAGCACGATTGGTGCGCTCACGATATGGTTTTGAAGCCTGCGACTTGCCAGGCCAACAGGACGGTCAGAAATGAAAGCCAAGATTTTCTCCGGTGTTATTCCAGCGCTCATGACTCCTTGCAAGGAGGATCGCACTCCCGACTTCGATGCTCTTGTCCGCAAGGGCAAGGAGCTGATCGCTCAGGGGATGTCGGCCGTCGTCTACTGCGGTTCGATGGGTGACTGGCCGCTCCTGACGGACGCGCAGCGCATGGAAGGCGTCGAGCGCCTGGTGAAGGCCGGCATTCCGGTGATCGTCGGTACGGGCGCCGTGAACACCGCTTCGGCCGTTGCCCACGCCGCGCATGCACAGAAGGTTGGCGCTCAGGGCCTGATGGTCATCCCGCGGGTTCTGTCGCGGGGCCCGTCGATCATCGCCCAGAAAGCCCACTTCAAGGCGATCCTGTCTGCGGCGCCTGACCTGCCGGCGGTCATCTACAACAGCCCCTATTATGGTTTTGCCACGCGCGCTGACCTGTTCTTCGCGCTGCGCGCCGAGCATCCGAACCTGATCGGCTTCAAGGAGTTCGGTGGCGCCGCCGACATGCGCTATGCCGCTGAGAACATCACCAGCCGCGACGACGACGTGTCGCTGATGATCGGCGTCGACACGACAGTGTTCCATGGTTTCGTGAACTGTGGTGCAACCGGTGCCATCACCGGTATCGGCAATGTGCTGCCGAAGGAAGTTATCCACCTGTGCAACCTGTCGCAGGCTGCTGCTGCCGGCGATGTGGATGCCCGCCAGCGCGCACTGGAACTGGAGCAGGCCCTGGCCGTGCTGTCCTCCTTCGATGAAGGTCCGGACCTGGTCCTCTACTTCAAGCACATGATGGTGCTGAAGGGAGACAAGGAGTACGCGCTCCACTTCAACGAAACCGATGCGCTGACGGAAAGCCAGCGCGGTTATGTCGAGGCGCAGCTCAAGCTCTTCGGCACCTGGTACGCCGAGTGGAGCAAGCTTCCGGGTGCTGTGCAGAAGTGCAAGCCCTAAGCGTAAGCTGACCGGAGACAAGAAGGGCCCTCCTATCGGGAGGGCCCTTTCTTTATATTCATAGTAAAAAGAAGGCAGAGGACCATGCCGGCTGATCTCGGGTCACAGGCGGGCTCCTCGGATTGTGCGGGCAACCGCACTGGCCGATGACGGGAGCAGGGTCAACGCCGGAGATTAGCGAGGCGTATCCCCGGCTGTGCCAACGATGTCGGGTTTGATGGGCGCCTGGATGAATAAAGTCCGGTAGAGCAACCCACCGATGCTGCCGCCGACCAGTGGTGCGGCCCAGAATAGCCAAAGCTGCTGCAGAGCAACACCGCCGACCATCAGAGCCGGGCCGGTGCTGCGCGCCGGATTGACCGAAGTATTGGTCACCGGAATGCTGATGAGGTGGATGAGCGTTAAGGCAAGGCCGATAGCGATTGGCGCGAATCCATGGGGTGCGCGGTCGTCCGTCGAGCCGAGAATTACGATCAGAAAGCCAGCCGTCAGCACCAACTCGATCAACAGAGCCGAGAGTAGCCCGTAGTTGCCGGGCGAAGCGTCGCCATAGCCGTTCTGAGCAAGGCCCGATACAGTGAGATCGAATGTAGGGTTGCCTGTGGCGATGGTGAGCAAAAAGGCTGCCGCTACAATCGCTCCGATGACCTGAGCAATCATATAGGGCAGGACGTCGCGCACGGGAAAACGGCCACCTGCCCACAGGCCGAGCGTGACCGCGGGATTGAGATGGCAGCCGGAGATGTGGCCAATCGAATAGGCCATCGTTAGCACGGTCAGTCCGAAGGCCAGCGAGACGCCGAGGAGGCCGATGCCGACCTCCGGAAAGGCGGCGGCCAATACCGCGCTGCCGCACCCTCCCAAAACCAGCCAGAAGGTGCCAATCGCTTCTGCTGCCATGCGCCTGCCGATATGCATTGCTCTCTCCTTTTCTCTCTGGAAGAAGAATCCAGGCACACAGGCTAAAGAAGACCGTATCGCTGGCTGGTCATCGACAGTGGCCAGCCGAACATTTGCTGTGTACAAGGCCAGGCAGACCGCTGCGACCAGCTTGCCTCGCGTGGCACCGGCTCCGGAAAGACAGGGACAGAACGAAGTATTTGAAAAATCATCGCAGCCTCCTGTTAGAAGGAAGCGACGCGACCGATACAGTACGAAATACTGATCCAGATTGGTTTGGGGTCAAGAAGAATACAGTCGAAGAGCGGATCGCCTCGCTCAGTGCCTGTTCTACTGCTAGGTGTGTCTTTTTCTAACAAATCCAGCTTTCGCACATGGTAGCTGGTACAACCTTAATGGAATCTTCGCCACGCCATGGAATGCGATGCGAGGGCCAAGATATTCAGCCAAGATGCGGGAACCGGCAGGGATTACGTTACTTCTCTTCGCAGGAGTGGCGGTGTCTGTTCGTCTGAGATGGTGGCCTCCACGGTGCCTGTGGGAGGCGCCCAGCGGGAGCCAAATCCATGGACACTCTCCTGTATGTTGACACGGATGCGACGACGGAGTTGCGTTGCCGGGTTGCGCTGGAATTGGCGCGCGTTTGTGGCGGCCATATTGAGTGTCTGCAGGTGACGGCAAATCTGCCGTTGATGTCGAACGAGCCGTTCGGAGCGGCGGATCTGCTGGCCAGCAAGGCGACAGAAGCGCAGCGGCACAAAGGCACGCTAAGGGCCGCTGTGGAGGCGCGGCTTGGGGCTACAGGCGTCAGCTGGCGCTACCGTGCCCTCGATGGCGACCCGGTTCGCACGCTTGTCGATCGGGCCCGTCTTGTCGATCTTGTGTTGCTGAGTGCCACCCGTCAGCCATCGGTGCTGAATGGCGCGACGCCCTCGGCAGGAGAAGTGGTGTCACGTATGCAGGTGCCTGTGCTTGCCATTCCCGCCACCGACGCCACGTTCAATGCCGCAGGGCCGGCGCTCATCGCTTGGGATGGCAGCGCTCAGTGCAGTCATGCCATCCGGGGCGCCTTGGAACTGCTGAGAGCTGCAACCATGATTGCCATCGTAACGGTTGGCCAAGAGAAAACGGACGCGAAAGCAGAGCATGCCCAGGAGTATTTGGCGCATCATCGGTTGCAATCGCAGGTGGTCAATCTGCCCGACATCGGCCAGCCGATCAGCGCCTCCCTCTTAGAGGCGCTTGGTACCTTTCAAGCAGGCTACGTCGTCATGGGAGCATATGGACACAGTCGGGCGCGGGAACTCCTTCTCGGCGGCGTAACGCGCGAAATGCTGGCCAACAGCCCTGTTCCCATTTTGATAGCGCACTAGGTGGCGCTGGCAGTTCCGCTGTGGCTTGCTAACCGTTCCACCGAGACCGGATGCAGAGGGCGGCCGTCTGTTTCAAAAGCGGTAATGTTTCCGATCGTAGTCGCGGCGATGGCCGACATGGCCTCAGCGGTGAAGAAGCCCTGGTGGCCGGTGATCAATACATTGGGAAAGGTAATCAGGCGGGCGAACAAATCATCGCGGATGGCCCGTTCCGACAGATCCTCAAAGAACAGATCCGCTTCCTCCTCATAGACGTCCAGGCCCAGCTGGCCGATCTGCCCCGTTTTCAGCCCCTGGATGATCGCCTGGGTGTCAATGACAGCCCCCCGGCTCGTATTAATCAGCATTATGCCCGGTTTCATCCGCGCAATCGTACCGGCATTGATAAGATGACGGGTCTCAGGCGTCAGCGGACAGTGAAGCGTGATGATGTCCGCCTGACCAATCACCTCATCGAGCGGCAGGTAATGCACGCCAAGTTTGACACAGTCCGTATTTGGTGCCGGGTCGCTGGCAATGACCCGACAGCCGAAACCGGTGAGGATGCGGGCGGCAGTAAGGCCGATCCGGCCTGTGCCGATGACCCCGACGGTTTTACCAGCCATATTGTAGCCGAGCAGGCCATCAAGGGCAAAGTTTCCTTCCCGTATGCGATTGAAGGCCCTGTGAGTTTTGCGATTGAGCGTGAGCATCAGAGCAACTGCATGCTCAGCCACTGCGTTGGGAGAATAGGCGGGAACGCGGGCGATCACGATGCCGAGCCGGGCTGCGGCGTTCAGATCCACATTGTTAAAACCGGCGCAGCGCAGGGCAACCAGACGCACGCCAAGGTCTGAAAGCACCTGCAGCACAGGGGCGCTTATATCGTCATTGACGAAGGCGCAGGCCGCCTTGCTGCCGGCAGCTAAATTGACGGTTTCCTGAGAAAGACGGGGCTCGAGGAAGGCGAGCTTGTGAAAACTGCTCTGGTTGGCCGCGGTTAGGAAACGCCTGTCATACTGCTTAGCGCTGAATATCGCGACATCCATGGCGTCCTCCGTTCCTGCCGCAGGGCCGAACGCAAGGTCCTTATTCCATGTTCCCAGCCGCTGGATCGTCCGGTTCCTTGAGCCTTGAGGACACCTTCCTGGCGGATGTCATTTGCTCTTCCTACCATGAACTGGCCCTCGCGATGCGTAGCAGCGCAAGTGCCGAGGATCTGCCGGGCGCCAGCTTTGCGGGACAGCAGCAAACGTTTCTCAATGCGCGTGGAGCGCGGCTATCCACTCCCAATTTCGGATTACACGGCACGGGCATGGCGAGCCGAGCCCTGTCCGAGAAACTGGTCGAATGCCGCTGCCACGGCTCGCACCAGTGGCCGGGCTTCATGGCGCACGCGGATCGTGCGAAACTGCCGCTCCGCAATGCCGTCAGCAACCAGCATATCGATCATCGGGGCGGCGGTGGCGAGCAGCGCGTCCGGATCGGCATCGTACGCCTGGCACATCGCATCCAGATCTACGGCATAGTCGCACATCACCCGCTCGATCACAGCAGCCCGCAGCCTGTCTTCCGCCGTAAAGCGGTAACCTTTCCCCGTTGCCAGCGCGCCTGCCTTTATTGCACGCAGATAGTCGCTTGTTGTGACTGCATTTTGTACAAACCCCGTGGGCAGACGGCCGATGGAGGAGGCGCCAAAACCAATCAGCACCTCAGCGCTGTCCGTAGTATAGCCCTGAAAATTGCGGCGCAGGGTGCCAGCCTTTGCGGCCACAGCCAGCGGGTCCTGGGGGCGAGCATAGTGGTCTAGGCCAATGCGCTCGTAGCCCGCTGCTTCAAGCGTTGCGGCGATCTCCTCGGCCTGGGCATGACGTTCCGGGCCATCGGGCAGGATTGCGGTCATGAACTTGCGCTGGTGCGGCTTGAAGCTGGGCACATGGGCATAGCCGAAGACTGCCAACCGATCTGGCATAAGCGCCAGCGCCTGTTCGGCTGTCTGTCGGCAGGAGGAGACGGTTTGCTCCGGCAGACCATAGAGTAGGTCCAGGTTAAGGACGCGAATGCCGGCAAGACGCAAGCTCTCGGCCGCCCACGCTGTCTGCCCAAAGGTTTGCACCCGATTGATGGTGCGCTGAACCTTTTCATCGAAACTCTGCACGCCGAGGCTGGCGCGGGTCACGCCGCCAGAAGCAAGCGCAGCAATCATCTCAGGCGTTAAGGTACGTGGGTCAATTTCAATGGCAATCTCCGCCTCCGCCGCAATAGGAAAGTGGGCGTGCGCCAGTTCCATGAGGCCAAGAAAATCCTCCGGATGCATCAGGGTTGGCGTACCTCCACCGAAATGGATGTGCGTGACGCCCCGCTTATTCCCAAGCTGCCGCGCCACAAGGATAACCTCTTCCCGCAGGGCGTCCATGTAGCGGGCAATCGGTCCGTCGCGCCGGGTCACGCTGGTGTGGCAGCCACAGTACCAGCACATCGATCGGCAGAACGGCACATGGAAATAGAGTGACAGGCTCGCGATCTCCGGCACAGTTGCCAGCCATGTCGTGTAGTCATCCGCGCCAATAGCTGGTGTGAAGTGGGGGGCGGTCGGATAGCTGGTGTAGCGGGGCAGAAGGCGGTCAGCGTAGCGCAGCACGACATCCGGGGTCATATCCCTGTCTCTCCTCGGCGTTTGCTCGCCCGCACTAGGCTATGGCGCAGGCGGCTGCCTTGATCTGGATCATGGCCGCGTGTGCTTTCATCGCTACCAGGGCACGCCTCGGCTGCGTCACTTGGAGCAATTTCCTTCTGCCTTGGAAGTTGGCAAGGGAGGGAAAACGATGACAAGGCGTCCAGGCGGCCCTGCGCTTGCCTGGCGCATCAGTTGAGGCAACGGTATCCCGTGTCTATCATGCAGCTCCCTGCCCAGTTCAATCAGCCGGCTCCCATGCTGGAGGCAGGCCATCCGTGCGGCGATTGCGCCGCACGCTGCAGGGCCATCTGCAGCGTCCTGGAGAATGACGAACTGAAGACCTTCCGCAAAAGCGGAGCGACAATGCGCCTGGCGGCGGGCGAGACCCTGTTCTACGAGGGCGATCCGGCCCGCAGTGTTTACAGCTTGGCGCGTGGTACGCTGCGGTTGACCAAGATGCTGCCGGACGGACGCCGGCAGATCGCGGACTTTTTATTCCCCGGCGATTTTCTCGGGCTTACGCTGGAAGAAGGGCATTCCTTTTCCGCCGAGGCGGTTACCCCGGTTGAAATCTGTCGTTTCTCCTCGGCGCGGTTCGAAGCCTTTGCGGCCATTCATCCGCAACTGGAGCGGCGACTCTATGCCCTTGCCGCTCATGAGCTGGCCGCCGCCCGCCAGCAAGTGCTCCGGCTCGGGCGCAAGTCCGCCGCCGAGCGGATCGCCTCCTTCCTGCTCATGCTTGCCGGCCGCGAGCAGGATTCCGGCAGCACAACGAAGTCCAATGCACGGGAAGTTTTTCTGCCTATGTCCCGCACTGATATCGGCGACTATCTTGGATTACGGATCGAGACCATCAGCCGGGAGCTGAGCGCCATGAAGGCGCAGAAGCTCATTCGCCTGGCCAGTACCCAGCGGATCGAAATTCTCGATTTAGAGCGTCTTGAGGATATTACAGCGGGTGAAACGAACGTGCCGGGCTGCGTCTGCGCTTGATGGATAGCCGGAGAGCTATCGCTGCGCCTTCGCAATGATTTATGCTTTAGCTTCTATAATTTTACGCCTAACCTGGGCCCATGTTGCCGACAGCCCTTTGAGTTAGGAGACGACATGCGCCTTACCCGCGTTGCGGCCATTGCCGCGCTTACCCTTGCCCTTCCCATGGACGTGATTGCCCAGACCACGCCAACGGCGGATCCCTATGCTCCTGGCCGTGAGATCATTGCGGATATTAATAGGATCGTCACGCCTAATGGCGTGCAGGAAGAATTCGTGGCAACGCTTGGCGGCGCAAAGCAGGCGATCAGCGTGCGTGGCGCGGACCGAGACAATCCCATTTTGCTGTTCATCCATGGCGGGCCGGGCGCGGTGGAAATGCCTATCGCCTGGTCCTTCCAGCGGCCATGGGAGGATTATTTCACCGTGGTTCAGTGGGATCAGCGGGGCGCGGGTAAGTCCTACCGCCTCAACGACCCAGAAGAGATTGCGCCAACCCTGACTCTTGAGCGCTATCGCGACGACGCCATCGAACTGATCGAGCTGTTGCGTGCCCGCTATGGCAAGAAGAAGGTGTTCGTGCTGGGCCACAGTTGGGGATCGGCCGTCGGCCTTTCCGTTGCAGCGGCGCGGCCCGATCTGCTTTACGCTTACGTCGGGATGGGCCAGTTTATCAATGTGCGGGAGAACGAACGGGTTGGCATGGCCTGGACGTTGAAGCGTGCCCGCGAGGGAGGTAACGCGGAAGCAGTGCGGGCCATTGAGGCCCTGCGACCCTATCCGGATGCCGGGCCCTTCACTATCGATCAGGCGGACGGCTGGCGGAAATATGCCATTCCCTATGGTTCGCTGGCTGCCTATCGGGAGAACGCCAACTTCTACCTGCGCGCACCCCGGCTCTCGCCCGAGTATACCCCCGCTGATCGCCAAGCCTGGGCGGATGGCAGCGTCTTCACCGTCACCACGCTCTGGCCGCGCCTGGCCGATATGTCCTTTCAGGACGTCCGCAAGATGGATGTGCCGGTAATCATGTTCCTCGGCCGGCATGACTATACGACGCCTTCATCCATTACTGCCGGGTGGATGGAGCAACTCAAAGCGCCGAAGAAAGAGATCGTGTGGTTTGAGCATTCCGCCCATCTACCAATGGTGGAGGAGCCGGGCCGCGTGTTCGCGGCTCTCCTGCAGGATGTTCTGCCACTCGCCAGCGAAGGGAAAGGTGGCAAAAACGATGGTTGACGTCGGCCATCGGACGGCTGCTCCGCGGGTGTTCTGACAGGAACATTCCTCCGGCTCCGGCGATCACTGTGCGAAGCCATGCCGGAATTTTCGCCAGGGTCGGAGCCGGAAGGGAATGGACGTTCTGCTGTTCATCGATGAAGACCGCGCAACGGATCTGCGCGTCGGGGTGACTTTGGAGTTGGTTCGCGTCTGTGGCGGGCACATCAATTGCATCCAGGTCATGTCGCCCAATGCTCTGGTGGCCAGTGGCTCATTCGGTACTGCCAAAATGCTGGCGGATCGGGCGGAGGATGTGGAGCGTCATAAGGAGATGCTGCGGGATGCCACGCGGCAGAAAATGACTGCGGCAGGGGCCAGTTGGGAATACCACAGTTTTGATGGAGATATCGTCCAATCAGTCATTGAACAGTCACGGCTGGTCGATGTGATTGTTTTTAGCGCGGAGCGCCAACCATCCGCATTAAACAGGATGATTCCGTCGGCCGACGAACTGTTGCCACGCGTACGGGTTCCTGTTCTTGCTGTGCCCAGCCGTGATCCGATGTTTAGCATTGCCAGGCCGGTTATTATCGCGTGGGACGGCAGCCCCCAGTGCGCCTATGCTGTCCGCAGTGCGCTTGAGCCGCTACGCTGCGCTTCCTCCATTCTGATTGTCACGGTGGAAGGCGAGCGGCCCGAGATCACTGCCGCACAGGCGAAGGCGTATCTTGCCCATCATAAGCTGCAATCAGACATTCTCACCGTTCCGGCCACCATCCATCCGGTAAGTACCGTGCTCATTGAGACGGTCCATGCCCATCGCGCCGCCTGCGTGGTCATGGGCGCTTACGGCCACGGGCGGGCGCGGGAATTCCTGCTGGGCGGCGTCACCCGCGAGATGCTGAGAAATTGCCCAGTCCCGCTCTTGTTGGCGCACTGACGTTTCTCTTTGGCCAACTGTGCTCGCTTGTCGCTGGCGGGAACACTACCCCAGCACTGCCGTAGTAAGCCCACCGGGCGTGGCTTTCTCAGGCAGCGTAACGCGCTATGCCAAGGTCGGCGGTCTCGATTGCGGGCGTCCTGCCGGAGATGATATCGGCCAGCACGCTGCCCGAGCCACAGGCCATGGTCCACCCCAGCGTGCCGTGGCCGGTGTTGAGGTAGAGGTTGGGCAGCGGCGTCGTGCCGATAACGGGCGTGCTGTCGGGCGTCATAGGCCGAAGGCCGGTCCAGTATTTGGCGGCGCTGAGGTCACCCGCGCCGGGGAACAGGCTGTCGGCCGACATCTCAAGCGTGCGCCGCCGCCGCTCCGGCAGGTCGTTGGTGAAGCCGGAGACCTCGGCCATGCCGCCCACGCGGATGCGGTCGCCCAGTCGGGTGATGGCGATCTTGAAGCTTTCATCGAGCAGAGTGGATTCGGGCGCGCGGGTGGCCTCCACGATCGGCACGGTAATCGAATAGCCCTTCACCGGATAGACCGGCAGTTTCATCCCCAGTGGCTTGACGAGGAAGGGCGAGTAGCTGCCCATCGCCACCACATAGGCGTCTGCCGTCACGTCGCCCCGGCTGGTTTCTACTTTCGCGATTTTGCCGCCCGAGGTTACCAGTCGGTGAATGAGCGTGTCATACAGGAAGGTGACGCCCCCGGCCGCCGCCATGGTGGCGAGCGCATTGGTGAACTTGAAGCAATCGCCGGTTTCATCGTTAGGCAGGCGCAGGCCGCCCACGAACGGGTCGCGCGCATGGGCAAGGCCCGGCTCAACGGCGATGCAGCCTGCGCGGTCCAGCACCTCGAAGGGGACGCCGCCCGCGCGCAGTACCTCGATATCCTTGCCGATACCGTCCAGCTGCTCCTGCGTGCGGAATAGCTGCAGGGTGCCCTGCGCGCGCCCGTCGTACTCGATGCCGGTGTCCTTCCGCAGGCGGATCAACTCGTCACGGCTGAACTCGGCCAGCCGTACCATGCGGGCCTTGTTCACCGCATAGCGGGCCGAGGTACAATTCCGCAGCATAGCAAAGAGCCAGGCGTACATGGCCGGATCGGCATTGGGGCGGAGGATGAGCGGGGCGTGCTCCATCATCAGCCACTTGATCGCCTTCACTGGAATGCCGGGCGCGGCCCAGGGCGAGGAATAGCCGGGGGAAACCTGGCCCGCATTGGCGAAGCTGGTCTCATTCGCCGGACCTGGCTGGCGGTCGATCACCGTGACCGTGTGCCCGGCCTTCATCAGATACCAGGCGGTGGTTACGCCGATAACGCCACTGCCGAGAACTGCAACATGCATGGTCGGTATCCTGCAATCAGATGCTGTGTCTGGTTATTCGCCGATCCAGACCCGCGCGTAGCGATGGCCGAGGCTGGTCAGGATTTCATAAGCGATGGTGCCGGCGTCCGCCGCCACGGCCTCCAGTGGCTGGTGAGGGCCGATCAACTCTACCGTGTCGCCATAGGTCAGCGTGCCTTCGGGAAGCGCTGTCACGTCGAGCGTCATGCTGTCCATGGAGACGCGGCCCGCGATGGGCAGGCGGGTATTGCCGTAGTAGGCCGCGCCCCGGTTGCTCAGGTGGCGTGGCCAGCCGTCCGCATAGCCGACGCCAATAGTGGCAATGCGCGCCGGTTTATCGGGGGCGTAGGTGAGGCCGTAGCCGACCCCCTGACCCGCAGGAATGCTCCGCACCTGAATGATGCGGGCTTCCAGCCGCACCACCGGCTGGATGGGTGAGGGCAGCCCCGCGTGCGGCGCCACGCCGTAAAGCGAGACGCCGGGGCGCACCAGATCGAAACCGAAGGCGGGGGTGAGGAATGATCCGCCCGAGTTGGCAAAGGAGCGCGGGGCCCTCGGCAGCCGCGCCGTCAAAGCCTCGAACCGGGCGAGCTGGTCCGGGTTGGCGTCATGCTCGGGCTCGTCGCCGCAGGCAAGATGGCTCATCACGAGGGTGAGGTCGAAATCGCGCTCCAGGTCGATTTCCCTCAGCAGCGTGTCGATGTCAGCGGCCGCAAGGCCGAGGCGGGACATGCCGCTGTCCACCTGCAGCACGGCGGGCAGCCGTTGGCCTCTTGCCTTGCACAGGGCGACCCAGGCGCGGGCCTGATCCAGCCCATTCAGAACCGGAATGGCTCCCGCCTCGGCACACAGGTCTTCCGCTCCGGGCATGAGGCCGTTGAGAATGAACAGGCGGGCGTCTTCGGGCAGCAGCGGGCGCAGGGCAACGGCTTCCGACAGGTGGGCGACGAAGAAGTTGCGGCATCCGGCGGCGGCCAGTGCCGGGGCCACCCGGTCGGCCCCAAGGCCGTAGGCATCGGCCTTGACGACGGCCGCCGCCTGGGCGGGAGCCACCTGCCGGGCGATGGCGCGGTAGTTGACGCATAGCGCTTTCAGGTCGATCGTAAGGAGGGCGGCTGCGCCTCCGGTCCACGTGCTTTGCATTGCCCTGACTCGGCTCAAACTCGAGGACAGGAAGATAGATGAAATTTCTTCGAATAAGCTGCCAATCAGCGCTATAAGATGCGCCACTTGCGTGACAATTCGCATAAAATGCGGATCCATTGGAACATTATGCGATGAAGCTGGACGCGATCGACCGGAAGATCTTAGGCGTACTGCGCGGCAATGGCCGAATCCCTAACAATGAGCTGGCAGCGGCGGTGGGTCTTTCTGCCTCGGCTTGCCTCAGGCGGGTGCGTCTGCTGGAGCAGGCGGGCGTCATTCTGGGCTACACGGCGGTAGTGGCGGAGCCCGAGGTAGCCGGAGCGCTGACCGCCATCGTGCGTATCACGCTCGAAAAACAGACCGAGGATTATCTCAACCGCTTTGAGGCCGCCGTGCGGCGTCACCCGGAGATCGTCGAGTGCTTTCTGATGACCGGGGACGAGGACTATATCCTCCGCACCGTGGCCGACAGCCCGGCCGCCTATGAGGTCATTCACAAGGAAATTCTCTCCCGTCTGCCGGGCGTGGTGCGTATCAACTCAAGTCTTGCCATCCGCAGCGTGCTGGCGACCTGAAAAGGCGTGGGCGGCTGTTTCGGGGGTGTTATCCAGAGGGGGCCTCGGCCGGCTTGCCGGGCCGTGTGGCGGCAAGCGCCGTTGGTCGTTGTGGAGCAGTTCGGATTAAGGAAACTCTGGTGAAGCAAACGGTCAGCCCCCAGCCGGAAAACCAGTCGGGCCTGCCGCTGCCGCGTCGTCTCCACGCCATCGCGGCCATTTCCTGTGGTACGGCGCTGGTGGTGCTCGACGGGACCGTCGCCAATGTGGCGCTGCCCACCATCGCCCATGATCTCGGGGTGGGAAGCGCCGAGGTCGTTGGCGTAGTGACGGTCTACCAGTTGGTTCTGGTGATGCTATTGCTGCCGTTCTCAGGGCTGGGCGAGCGGATCGGCCTTAAGCGCTTGTTCCAGATCGGCCAGCTGGTCTTCACCGTGGCGACCATCCTCTGCTTCTTCGCAAAGAGCCTGCCGTTCCTTCTCATCGTGCGCGCCGCGCAGTCGGTGGGGGCAGCCGCTGTGCTCAGCGTGTCATCGGCCTTGATCCGCTCTGTCTATCCATCCAGTCAGCTTGGGCGGGGTATGGGCATCAACTCGGTCATCGTGGCGATCTCAGCGGCGCTTGCGCCGACACTTGGCGGCCTCGTGCTCGCCATCGCGCCTTGGCCCTGGGTGTTCGCAAGCGCGGTGCCATTCGCGCTGCTGAGCCTGGCATTCGGCCGGGCATTGCCGGATGTTGCGTCCCGGTCCGAGCCCTATGACGTGCTGGGCGCGGTGCTCTGTGCTCTCACCTTCGGACTGGTGATCGGCGGCATTGAAAGCGGGGTCCATGGCGACAGCCCTGTTGTCTCCGGCGCGATGGTCGCGGCCGGTATCGTGGTCGCCGTTCTCTTCATCCGGCGGCAGCAGGGCGAGGCCAAGCCGATTTTGCCGGTCGACCTCCTGCGTCAGCCGGTACTGGCGCTCTCGACAACCGGGGCGTTCCTGGCGTTTCTGGCGACCATGGCGGTGTTCGTCACCCTGCCGTTCCGGTTGCAGCACGGCTACGGCATGAGCCCGTCGGAAGTCGGCGCAGTCATCGCGCCGTGGCCGCTGACCATGATGGTGATCGCCCCCCTGGCTGGGTGGCTGTCCGACCGCTACCCGGCGGGCCTTCTGGGCGGCATCGGCATGGCCATCGCCGTTGCGGGCCTTCTCTGTATCGCCTTCCTGCCGGAGCAGCTGAACTGGTTCGAGATGAGCTGGCGCATGTCGCTGGCGAGCATGGGCTTTGCCATGTTCTTATCACCCAATGCCCGACTTATCGTTGGCTCCGCGCCCATTGAGCGGGCCGCTGCCGCTGGCGGCCTGATTGCGACCACGCGGATGGTCGGTCAGACCGGGGGCGCGACGCTCGCCTCGGCGTTGCTGGCGGTTGGTGTCGGCGCGGGCAAGGTTCCCGCCTTGGTTGCTGCCGGGTTGGCGTTGGTAGCCGGCGTATGCAGCCTTGCCCGCTTGCGTCCCTCGATCCGGTAATGCGCGGCTTCAGGTGTGGGCAGGCTTTCGGGCGTAGAGGCCGAAGGCGGCGATGATACCGTAGCAGACCGCGGGCAGGGTGAGCGCGAACTGAAGGCTGGTGAGGTCGGCGATGTGGCCGGTCAGCGGCGGGATGATCGCCCCGCCGACGATGGCGACGCAAAGGATGCCCGAACCTTCGGCGGCGCGCTTGCCCAGTCCCTCGCAGGCGAGGCTGAAGATGGTCGGGAACATAATCGAGTTCATCAGGCCGACGGCCAGGAGTGCCCAGCCTGCAACTGCGCCGATGCTGTTTATGGAAACGAGGATCAGCGTGATCGAGCCGAGCGCGGCGGTCGCCAGCACCTTGCCCGGCGAGAACACCCGCAGCAGGAACGCGCCGATGAACCGCCCGATGAGCGCGCCGCCCCAATAGAAGGCGACATGCTTGCCCGCCGCCTGCTCGCCAAGGCCCATGACGTCGGACAGCATCAGGTAGTTGACGATCAGCGAGCCGATGGCGACCTCCGCCCCCACATAGAGGAAGATGGATAGCGCGCCGAAGCCGAAGCGGGGCCGCTTCATGAGGTCGAACGCATGAAAAATGCTGGTCTGGGTGGCGTGCTCCTCCTTCAGCCGGTTGCGGCGCAACCAGATGACGGCGGCGACCACAAGGAGAACGACGGCAAGACCCAGATAGGTGCGAACCACTACGTGGGTTTCCTGCGTGCGGTAAGCGTCGAGCGCCGCGCCCGTGAGCGTTGCCGGGTCAACGGTTGCAAGACTGCCGAGGATCAGGATGGAGCCGACATAGGGGAAGATCGTGGTGCCGAGCGAGTTGAACGCCTGCCCAAAGGTGAGGCGGCTGTGGGCCGTCTCCGGCGGGCCCAGCAGCGAGATCAGCGGGTTGGCGACCACCTGGACGATGGTGATGCCCGCAGCCAGCACGAACACCGCGATGAGGAAGACGCTGAACAGGCTCGAGCGGGAGGCCGGTATGAACAGGAGGCAGCCTACCATGATCGTGAGGAGCCCGAAGGCAGCGGTTCGCATGTAACCGGCACGCCGTACGATGGCCGCCGCCGGGATCGAGATGATGAAATAGGCGGCAAAGAACGCCGACTGCACCAGCATCGCCTGTGCGTAGGAGAGCGTGAACAACTCCTTGAGCTTGGGGATGATGACATCATTCAGGCTGGTGATGCCGCCGAAGATGAAAAACAGGGCGAAGACGAACACCCGCAAGTCCGGCGCGTCGATGCCGCGCGCGGTGGTGTCGGTTGGTTTCAAAGCGGCGGCATCGGCATGCATGATGGACTCATCAGGTCAAAGGGATGAAAGGGCACGAAGGGCAGGCGGCGTCAGGGTTTCATCTGCCGCCCAGAGAGTGTCGTATCGGCCGACAGAGTGCTGTCGCCGGCAAAACGACCGATCGTCACCTGGTAACGCCCCGGTGTGATCTGCCAGCCGTGGGCGTCGGTGCTCCAGTTGGCCAGGATGCGCGGCTCGGCAGTGATCGTCACCCGCCGGGTCTCGCCCGGCTGAAGGCCAACCCGCTGCCAGCCCGCCAGCCGGGCAGGCTTGCCGTCTGCACCCTTCACATAGAGTTGGGGCACGTCCGCGCCCGAACGCTTGCCCGCGTTCGTTACATCGAAGCTCACCGTCACGGTATCGCCGCCCTTCACCTCCAGATTGCCGTAGGTGAACTGCGTGTAGGAAAGCCCGTAGCCGAAGGGGAACAGAGGCTTCAGCCCCTTCGCCTCATACCAGCGATAGCCCACATTGCTGCCCTCCACGTAATCGACCGGGAAGGACTGCACCTCGGCGTTGGAGCCACCGCCCGGGTTGGCTGCGGCGGTTGCGGCTTCCGCGGCCTTGAACTGGGCAAGGCCCACCGGCTCGGGCCGCGGCGGCTGCGCGGCCTCACGCGGGAAGGTGATCGGCAGCCGGCCGGACGGATTGATCTTGCCGGTCAGAATACGAGCGATGGCCTCGCCGCCGCGCTGGCCCGGATACCAGGCTTCTAAAATCGCGCCCACCTTGTCGGCCCACGGCATCAGTACCGGCCCGCCGGTCTCCAGCACCACGACCGTGCGCGCGTTGGAGGCGGCAACCGCCTCGATGAGCGCGTCCTGATTGTCGGGCAGCACCAGATTCTCCGCATCCTGCGCTTCGGTCTGCCACTGGGTGGCGAAGACGATGGCGATATCGGCGGCTTTTGCTGCCGCGGCAGCAGCTGCGGGATTGCTGCCGTCTACATAGGTAATCTCGGCATCCGGCGCTTCGGCCTGAAGGGCCTTCAGCGGTGAGGAGGCGTGATAGGTAACGCGGGCAAAGGACGCGGCGGGGCCGCTCTTCAGCGGAATTTCGATGGGGGCGCCGCCGACCGAGCGTACCTGCGACGAGCCGCCGCCCGAGAGCACGCCCACATCAGCATGACCGCCGATTACCACGACGCGCTTGGCCGCCTTGGCAAGCGGCAGCAGGGAGTCCTTGTTCTTTAGGAGGACGATGCCCGCTTCCGCCGCTTTCTGGGCGACAAGCGCGTTGCGGTCATAATTAATGGGCTGGGGCGCGTCCGGCATCGGGTTTTCGAGGAGGCCGTTTTCGATGACGCCTGTCAGAATGCGCCGCACCATTTCGTCAAGGCGCGCGGCGGGCACTGCGCCTTTCTCGATGGCTTTCGCCAGCGGCTCGCCAAAATAGATCTGCTTGTCCAGTTCCTGGCCCGACTCCTGGTCGAGCCCGGCGAGTGCTGCTTTTTCGGTCGAGTGGACGCCGCCCCAGTCGGACATCACCCAGCCCTTATAGTTCCAATCGCGCCGCAGCACATCGGTCAGAAGGAATTTGTTCTCGCACGCCCAGTCGCCGTTGACCTTGTTGTAGGCGCACATCACCGAGCCGGGATTGCCCCGCTCGATGGCAATCTGGAAGGCGAGCAGGTCGCTCTCCCGCAACGCCGCCTCGTCGATGCGTGCATTCAGCACCATGCGGCCCGTCTCCTGCGCGTTCAGCGCGAAGTGCTTGATGGTGGAGACGATGTGGTTGCTCTGCACGCCGCGGATCGCCTCGCCTGCCATGACTCCGGCCAGCAGCGGGTCCTCGCCCAGATATTCGAAATTGCGGCCGTTCCACGGATCGCGGGTCAGGTTGACGCCGCCCGCCAGCAACACGTTGAACCGCTTGGCCCTGGCCTCAAGGCCGATCATCGCCCCGCCTTGATAGGCGATCGTGGGATCGAAGCTGGCGGCGGTCGCCAGCCCGGCCGGGAGCGCGGTTGCCACATCGCCCTTGCGCTGCTCCACCTGATTGGCGACGCCGAGGCTGGCGTCGCTCTCGCGCAGCGTCGGAATACCGAGCCGGGGAATGCCGGGAATATGTCCGGCGGAGGGGATCATATCCGTCGGCGCGCCGGGCTTGCCGGTCGCCATGGGCGGGAAGAAGCCGTGGACCAGTTGCAGCTTTTCCTCGCGTGTCATCTCCTTCACCAGCGCATCGGCACGGGCGGCGGCGTTGACCTGCTGTTCGGCCTGAGCCGGAAGCGTGGTGGCGATGAGCAGCGCCGCGGTGGTGAGCATGACAGGACGGGCCAGAAGATGTGCGGTTTTCATGAAATTCCTTTCATTCCAGTCATGCGGACGGGCGTGGCGGATTGCCGGTAATAGGTATTGAGGAGGGTCCGGTGATCGGGCAGGTGGGCAAGCGCCTGCTGGCCGGCTGCACGAACCTTGGAGAAGGCGGCCTGTGCTGCTGCAGTGTCAGGATAGGGCGTGAGGCCTTGCAGCTCGGTTCTGAAGCCCATGCCGTAGAGGATGTAGTGATAGCTTGGCGGCAGGAAGGTCTCGAGATCGACAATGAAATCAAACCGGGACGGCGGGCGATACCGCCACTCCATCAGTAAATCGTGCAGGTCTCCGGGAATAGAAACCGCGTCCGTGTTGTCGCGCCAGTAGGTCGTGTCGCGCCGTTGGCTGATGCAATAATGCAATTTCAGGAAGGCGACGATGCGCTCGAACCGCCCCAGCATGAGCCGGTTGAAACGCCGGGCGACGGCTTCCCGCGTATTGCGATCTCCTGTGGTAAGAAAATCGCCGAGCATGGAGAGTGCGCTTTCGATCAGCATGATGCCGGTCGACTCCAGCGGCTCAAAAAATCCGGCGGACAGGCCGACTGCGGCGCAATTGCCGATCCATTGCCGATCGCGGTAGCCGGTGGCAAATTTCAGCAGCCGGGGGGAAAGGCCTTCCATCTCCTTACCGACGTAACGGTGCAGAACCGCCTCGGCGGCCTCGTCCGTGCTGTGGCGGCTTGAGTATACGTAACCGACGCCGCGCCGGTTATCGAGGCCGATATCCCAGGTCCAGCCCGCCTCATGGGCGGTGGCCAGCGTGTAGGGTCGCACCGGCGTATCGGGCGCATGGTAGGGGACTTGCACCGCTAGCGCGCGGTCGTTGAACAGAGTGTCACCGCAGGGAATGAACCGTGCGCCCAGTTCCTCGCCGATCAGGCGGGCGCGAAATCCCGAGCAATCGATGAAGAAATCGCCTTCCACCCGGCGGCCATCTGCAAGCAGCAAAGCGAAAATATCGCCGTTGTCAGCGCGCTCCACCGCAACCACGGTCCCCTCATGTCGGATCGCGCCGCTCGCCGTGGCGACATCGCGCAGGAATCCGGAAAATCGGGCGGCATCGAAGTGGTAAGCATAATTCATGGGCCCGGAAAAATCCGGATCTTCGGGGCGCTTGGGCCCCCGACCGGCACGGATCAGCTGCTCCTGCACCGTCACCGCATCGGCAAAGGCAGCCCGCTCTGCCCGATTATCGGCGATCCAATATGGGAGAAGCCCAGGTTCCGAACCGCCGAATGGAAAATTAAAGGGATGAAAATAGGAGTCCCGCACGCCGTCATTCGGTTCGCGCGCCCACCCCTCGAACAGCACCCCTTGCTTGAAAGTAGCGCTGCTCGCCCGGATAAAATCCGCCTCGCGCACGTCGAGCGCCGCAAGCGTTGAGCGGATGGTCGGGAAGGTGCCTTCGCCGACGCCGATCGTGCCGATTTCGCTCGATTCCACGAGCGTGATGGCAGCGCCCTGCTTCAGCGTGCGTGCGAAGTAGGCGGCGGCCAGCCAGCCGGCTGTGCCGCCACCCAGAATGACGATACGGCGGGGAGGACGTGCCGTCGTCATGATTTTCGCCTTTCCGCGCCGTTAGAAGTTAGCTTTGGCGCGGACACCCCAGGTGCGGGGCGGCTGGAGGTTCGACAGGAACACCGGATCGTAGCGCGGTGCGCCGAAGGCGCCGGCGCTGGTCCGGATGTGAGCGTTCTCGATGTTCTGTACGAAGGCCTCGAT
The DNA here is from genome assembly GCF_022569295.1 of Pedomonas mirosovicensis. Taxonomy (NCBI): domain Bacteria; kingdom Pseudomonadati; phylum Pseudomonadota; class Alphaproteobacteria; order Sphingomonadales; family Pedomonadaceae; genus Pedomonas; species Pedomonas mirosovicensis. The sequence goes on from NZ_JAKFIA010000002.1 coordinate 698,877, forward strand.
CATGTATTCGTTATTCGGGGCCTGGTAGCGGATCGAGAAGTCGGAGCGGAAGTAGGCTTTCTGACGGTCCCAGTCCGTTCCCCATGTGCCGCGCTCGATATTATCCACGTTCGCGTTTACGAACGGATTGCTGTCGCCATTGAAATAGCTGAGCCAGCTCTTCGTCTCGTAGTGGGTGGTAAAGCGCGGCGTGATTATGCCGCCGTTTGGCAGAACGAAGTCGTGCTCGTACGATGCCGTAGCCGAGAACCGCGGCGCGTGCGCCAGTTCGTTGCCTTTCAATTGGACGATCGAGGATTCGAGCGATGAGTTGTAGAGGCGCCCGTCGACGCTTTCCAGCTCGTCGAGCTTGGTCTTCTGCACCGTGCCCGAGAATTGCAGGCGGTCGTTGTCGGTAATGTTCGCCGTCAGCTCGGCCTCGATGCCGTAGGGCCTTGGCGCCTTCGGCGTTCTGGGTGACCAGCTGGCTGGAGATGACATTGCCCTGCGGATCGCGGAAGGTCACCGCCTGGTTCACCTGGTATCCCTTGAAGTCGGAATAGTAGGCGGCCAGGTTCAAAGTAATGCGGCGATCGAAGAAGCGAGACTTCAGGCCGACTTCGTAGTTGGTCAACGTCTCAGGATCGGTCAGCTGTGCGTTGTCCTGAATGTTGCCCGACTTGAAGCCAGTGCTGACGCTGGCATAGCCGAGGATGTCCTCAGCAAGATCGGCATCGACGCGTGCGAGCCACGTGGTCTTGTTCCACGTACCCTTTACGTCGTTGTTCGAGATGCTGAAGCCCGGCAGCAGCGTGACCAGTTCTTCGGCGCTGACATCCGGATAGGCCCCGAAGATGCCGCCTTGGCAGGCTGCGGCCGGAAGCGTATCCGGGCAACCCGAGAAGGTGACGTTGCGGCCGCCGATGTCTTCCTTCTTGTCGTGCGTGTAGCGCAGGCCGCCGGTAAAGCGCAGGGCGTCCGTGATATTCCAGGTGGCTTGGCCGAACACGGCACGGGAGTCGATCTGGCGGTTGCCCTGGATGAAGCTACCCGCCCAGCTGAAGGTGCCGTTGCGATAGCCGTTGCGCTGGTCAATATCGAAGCGGATGCGGTTTTTCTCATGGCTGTAGTAAGCGCCGAGAATCCAGTCCACCGTCTGCTCGCCGGTCGACTTCAGTTGAAGCTCGTGGCTCTGGAACTCGTAGCGCGAGCTGAGCGTGCGGTTTTCACCAAAGGCACCCACCGGCAGGTCGTTGCTGGTCGGTGGCAATGCGCCCGCGTCGGCGTCGGTCTGCGTGCTACCGCCGATCCGCGACCAGCCGGCGATGTAGCTGACCTGGATGCTGTCGGTAATGTCATAATCCATGGTGCTCCGCACGGCGACCGAGTAGCGGTCGGTGTCCGGCGCGGTGTCAGCCAGGGTTGACCAACGCTTGGTGCCGGGGCGCGGGTTCTGAAGAAGGCCGATCACCGGTGCGCCGTTATCGAGATAGCCCTCGGCGCTCAGATTCCAGGCGAACTGGTTGCTGGGCTGCCACAGCATGCTCAGGCGGGCGGACTGCTGGCTGGCTGCGTAGTATTTCTTGCCGGTGGTCACGAATGCCGAGCGGTCGACGCCGATGATATCCGGCGCTTCCTGGTAGTCGGCGTAGCCATCGTGGCGATCGCTGATAAAGGCGGCGCGGAAGGCAAGGGTGTCGGTCACCGGAATGTTGAGCGCACCACGGATGCCGAGGCGATCGTAGCTGCCAGCCACCGCTTCGACATTGCCGCTGAATTCGCCGAGTTTCGGCTTGGCGGAGACCATGTTGAGCGCACCAACCGTGGCGTTGCGGCCGAACAGCGTGCCCTGCGGACCGCGCAGAACCTCGACCCGCTCCATGTCGTACATGAGCACCGAGGCGCCCTGGGCGCGCGGCGAATAGATGCCGTCGATGTAGATTGCCACTTCAGGGTCTGCGACTTCGGTGTAAGCGCTGTCATTACCGATACCACGCAGGGTCAGCAGCACAGCTGACTGGTCGCCCTGTTGGTTGAACTGAAGGCTCGGCACGAAGCGGGCCAGGTCGGTCACGTCCTTGACCTGCTGACGATCGAGCGTTGCCTGGCTGAAGGCGGAAACGGCGAGCGGCGTGCTCTGCAGGTTGGTCTCGCGACGAGTTGCCGTCACGATGATATCCTGCGTCAGGGCAGCCGTGTTGGCCTGGGCGCCATCCGCCTGCTGGGCGGATTGTGCGGATGCCGTGCCGTTCAGGAAAAGTGAGGTCGCGAGCGCAGTGCTCACGACAAGCGCGTGTCTCATCATTAGCTGTTCCTCCCCATTTCTGCTCTATTTAGGTGAGCTTGTGATTAGTTTTGTCAGATTAAGACAGCGCTGTCAAGACGTTCTGTTACGTTTCCGTCGTGGCCGGAAAACGCGAGAAAACTGCGCCCTTCAGCGTGGTGGGATTGTTAAAATTGCGGCCCTTCAGAAGATTTTTTGTAGCCGAGGAGCGGCTGGGATGACTGTTTTGGGGAGCGAACCGGGAAGAGTCGGCGAGCAATGCCGCTCACGACTGAGACGTTAGTTTGCAGGTAACGCCAAGTAAGGACGCGCGGCCTCCTAAGGCATAGAGCACGGCGTCTGGTTGAGGACAAAAAGCTCAGCTCCCATCGAACCATTGTCTTAAAAATTATTGACAGCGCTGTCCATGTCTCTCTTATTTATGGCTGTCGTCGAAGCGATGCAATTTTAACACAGTTGGATGGTGCCATTGACCAGCTCTTCCCAGATTGCGGCCATTGAAGCTGCTGTGTCCGACTCAGCTGGTCTGATTCTTGTTGGAGATATTGGCGGCACCCATGCCCGCTTCGCCCTGGCGCCGCTTGCCGGCTCGCTGCAGCTTACCGCCCTGCGGAAATGGCGCGTTGCGGACTTCCCAACCCTTGTCAAGGCGGCGCAGGCCTATCTTGAGGAAGTTGCTCCCAATAGTGCGGTTCGCCTGGGGTCGATCGCTGTTGCAGGGCCTGCCGTTGATGACAGGGTGCAGGTGACCAACTGTCACTGGCAGTTTTCTATCCAGGAAACGCAGCATGCGCTGGGTTTCGAGCAGCTTCATACTATCAACGATTTTGCGGCTAACAGTTGGGCTCTGCCCGGTCTTGAAGATGTTGATTTGGTGCCGATTGGCGCCTGTCGGCCTGACAAGGGACGAGATGGCCTCTCCGTGGTGCTCGGTCCAGGTACGGGCCTTGGCGTTGGCGCGATTCACTGCGGTCGCGATGGCCGGGTAACGGTGTTTGAAACCGAAGGTGGGCATGTATCCTTCGCGCCAACGAACGAAGAGGAGGACAGGATTCTTCTACGGCTTCGCCAGCGCTATGGCCGCGTCTCCTATGAACGGCTGCTCTGCGGCGCGGGGCTCGTCAATATTTACGATGCGCTGGCAGACTGCGGAACGGAAATAGAGCCAAGCGAAGTCACCGCACGCGCCATATCCGATCCGCGCGCCGCACGGGCCGTTGAACTGTTCTGCGAGATGCTCGGCAGCTTTGCGGGCGACGTGGCGCTGATGTATGGGGCCTGGAATGGCGTCTATCTGGCCGGCGGTGTGCTCGGCGCGATGCGACAGGCGCTTGCAGGAGGCGGCTTTCGCCGCTGTTTTGAAAACAAGGGGCGTTTCTCCGCCATGCTCGCCCAGGTGCCCACCCTGCTGATCGACCAGCCTGCTCTCGGCCTGATGGGTGCAGCGGCGGCGCTTCGCCACCAGCTTGGCAGCCGCTGAGATTTTCGGCCCCCCGTCTCATCGTCAAGGCTGGGCGTTGCGGTTCACTAAGGTGGTGCTTACCATGTTCTTGAAGCCGACACGCCGGCAGGTTCGTTCCTGGCTTAACGTCCGCGTTGCATCAATATCGCAACATTGGGTCAGGGATCACGGTGATGAAACATGGCTTTACTCTGCGAATCTTCCTGGGCGTCTTTACCGCAGCGGGGCTCTCCTCTGGCGTGCCCAACCTTGCCTTGGCGCACCATGGCTGGAGTTCCTATGATGCCAGCAAGATTATTACGCTTACAGCACAGTTGCAGGACGTAGTCTGGCGTAACCCGCACGCTGAGGCCAAGGTTGATTATAGTGGTGAAACCTGGGTGGTGGTACTGGCGCCCATCAGCCGGATGGAGGCGCGGGGGTTGACCAAGGACATGCTCAAAAATGGCGTGACAGCCACGCTGGAAGGCTATCCGCGCAGTGACGGCACGCCAGAAATGCGGCTGGAGCGGATCACGGTCAACGGCAAGACGGTTGAGCTGCGCTAGGCGATGGATCTTACGGCGGCAGCGCACGCCCTCGAAAGTTCTGCTCTTGGCGCTTGGGTGCGAGGCTCGCCGGTTGCCTACCCGGTCGCCAACCTCGTCCATTTGCTGGGGCTCGTGCTGCTGATCGGCGGCATCGGGATTGTCGACCTGCGGCTCATCGGCCTAGGGAGGCGAATTCCACTTATGCCGCTTGCGCGGTTTCTAACACCCCTGGCAATTGCCGGTCTTATGTTGCTGCTCGCCAGTGGTTTTCTTCTATTCGCGGCTGATGCGGGACCGCTGATCAGATCGGCCGCGTTTCGCTGGAAAATGGTTCTGCTCGCGCTTGCGCTCATCAATGCCATTCTGTTCCAGCTACTCTGGCGACGCAAAGTTGGAGGTTGGAGCAGGGGTGTGCCGTCACCAGCCCGAGCCATGGCCGGCCTGTCGCTTGGCCTATGGCTGGCAATTGCAACCTTCGGGCGGTTGATCGCCTATAACTGATAGTCAAGGGCTTCCTTCCTGTAAGCAGCTACTACCGGGAGCACTATGAATAATCGCCAGATGCTGCGGTACAGCTTAGCTATGATTGCGCTGTCGGGAGGTGCTGGCGCAGCCTGGTTATTGTCCTTGCCCCCTGGGCGGAAGAGCAGAATCGCACCGCCGATCAAGCAGGCAGAAAAGGATACTATGATCGCGGCACTGAGGCCGCCAAAACGCTCGTGCCCGCTGATTGCCATCCTGGGAGCCAATGATGGCAGCGAGACGACGGACTATCTAATGCCTTACGGCATCCTCCGGCATGCTGGGGTTGCCGACGTAATCGCGCTGGGCATGGTGCCTGGGCCGATTAGGCTTTATCCGGCGCTCAAGGTGCTGCCCCAGGCAACGGTTGCTCATTTCGATGCAAGACATCCAGAAGGGGCTGATTATGTGATCGTTCCTGCTATGCGCCGCGATGATGACCCGGCAATCCTGAGATGGATCAAGCACCAATCGAGCAAGGGAGCGACTATTATTGGCGTTTGTGCCGGGGCCAAGGTTGTCGCAAATGCAGGATTACTTGATGGAAGATGGGCAACGACGCATTGGTATTATCTGGATACGATGCGCGCCAGGCACCCTGCGATCCATTACATTCCTGACCGCCGATTGGTGGTGGATCGGGGCGTGTTGACGACAACGGGCATCACGGCCTCGATACCCTTATCGCTCACCTTGATCGAGGCCATTGCGGGGCGGGAGCTTGCCAGCGCTATCGCTGAAAATCTTGGCGTTACGGACTGGGACGCGCGCCACGACAGCAGCGCCTTTCAGTTTGCGCGCCCGTTCGCGTTGACGGCAATATGCAACCGGCTCAGCTTCTGGAAGCATGAATGGCTTGGCCTGATGCTTGAAGCAGACACGGATGAAGTGTCGCTTGCCCTGCTCGCTGATGCCTGGTCCCGCACCTATCGCTCCAGCGTGGTGACGCTCGCTTCTGCGGCTGGAGTGCTGCCAACCCGTCATGGTCTACTTGTCCTGCCCGATCGGGCCCTTATCGACTGGCCTGGGAAACAGCGGGTCATGCTCGTTGCCCGCCAAAAGCCCGCCCAGGTTCTGGACGAAGCACTTCTCGCAATCGCTGCCCGCTATGGTGAACGAACGGCTGATTTCGTCGCCATGCAGCTGGAATACAGTAGGGAAAGCCCACAGTCATGGGCCAATGAAACTTAGGACGACTGGATTATCAACATGAAAGGAGCAGGGCCTGCTGCGTTTAGGTGCGAAAAAATACTGCTTCCTCATGCTGCCGACTTCTCTTCAACCTATGGTAACAAATCTTTTAAAAATATTCAGAAAACTTTAACTTAAGGCGCTAAAGGGCGGGGGCCAGGCGTTGTTTGACAGTTGCAGTAATCCGGAAAGCGCGGTGAGACGTCCTTCTTTCGGCTTGGCAGGACGTAAGCGCGCGCCGGGGCTTGAGGAGTAGAGGGGCATGACAGCAAGGGATAAGCAATTCACGGCTAGCCGCCCGGTGCAACTCGAAGTAAGCGGGCCTGCCACCAGCTGCCAAGGCGCGGCGCCATGGCCCGAGTTCCCATCGCAAAGGCGAACCGAACTCACGAATTTCGCCCGCGCCTATCGGGTGGCGCAGCGGATCCACGAGGTGCGTGGCATTCCGGTGGCCGTGCTGCAGCAGCAGTGTTCCTTCCAATCGCATTGCATCGTCTGGGGCAATGACATTTTCCGCCTGCAGCATGAAGGCAACGACCCTGTCCCTTACAAGGTTGTTACTGTTTTGTTCTGAAAAGCTGCAATCCATCCATAAGCACAGCAACGTTGTCTCATTCTCGCGCCTGATTGCGACAAGAGATAATTCCAGATCGTCTGAAGTGAAACTTGGTGTCCACCGGCAATCGTCATAAGCTGCTATGTGATAGAGCAAAGGCTGCGAGCAATCCTACAACAACGAGCATTCCCGTGCCACCATGCTCCTCTTCCACAGCTTCCGGCAGCATGGTGTCTGCAATCATTGCCAGGAGTGCTCCGGCCGCCACGGCATTGACCGCTGCGATCGACGAGGGGGCAGCATCGCCAAGGAGGGCAGCGCCGGTCGCAGCGGCACATGTGGAGAGAGCAACCACGCCTGTCCACAGCCCGAAGACGTAAAGTCTGCTGCGTCCGGCCTTCTTCATGCCGATCGCGCTTGTCATGCCTTCGGGCAGGTTAGACAGGAATATGGCAGCCAGCATGGCGAGGCTGACGCTTCCCCCTGTCAAGAGGCCGACGCCGAGCACGATAGACTCCGGCACACCATCAAGCAAAGAGCCAATGGCGATGGCCATGCCGCCTCCAGCCTGATCCTTCTGCTGATCGCCCGATCGTTTCCGATGCTTGCCGCCACCTTTGTTAACGAGCCAATTGGCGATCGTATAGGCGGCTGAGCCGGCGAGGGCGCCGCCGATGATCGGCCACAGTCCACCTTGCTGAAATCCCTCCATAATCAGGTCGTAGGCAACAGCAGAGATGAGGACCCCGCAACCAAAAGCCATAATGCCGGCAGTTAGCCGCGTGGGGAGCTTTAGGAGATAGCCCAGGAGTGCCCCAACAAGCAGCGAAGATGCCCCAAGCAGTGACCAGAGTCCGGCCTGTGCCCACAGTGGCATTGCAATGCTCCCTATAGTGGCAGGCGAGTAACTGTTGGTCTCCTTCAGTGCTCGCGCAAGAGCCTAGGCAGGCCTGAAGCGAAGCCGGGCCGTCTTGGCAATGCCGATATCGCTTCCCAATGCCTGCGTTATGCATGGAAGGTCAGGGGAACACGACAATAAGGCCAGAGTTCCCTTATTCTGTGAGGCGAGGGAGCGTATTTGGGCATTGTCCTGATGGCAAGGAAGGGCTGTCGAAACGGCCATACGGATGAAGCATGGGGACGTTCATATGGAACGTGATGACGAATCCGATACGTTTGAGGCGACAGAGGCTCTCTCTCCACGCGAGGAACATGAGGCCACCAAGCGCACGAGCCCAAATGCTATCATCATTCACGAGGCAATCCGCCGGGAGGGGGAGGAAGAGCTGGCTCGCCCCGTATCATCGCTCGCTTGGTCGGGGTTGGCAGCGGGGCTTTCCATGGGGCTCTCGCTGATGGGCGAGGGGCTATTGCACGCGGCCTTGCCAGATGCGCCCTGGCGCAAGCTGATCGCCAGCTTCGGCTATTCGCTTGGCTTCGTGGCGGTCGTGCTGGGTCGCCAGCAATTGTTTACAGAAAACACCCTGACCGGCGTCGTTCCAGTTCTGCATGCAAAGACGCTGGGAGCCATCGGCGCGCTGGCCCGGTTATGGAGTGTCGTATTCCTGGCCAATATAACAGGCACTATCCTCTTTGCCCTAGTGGTCTCGTACGCGCACCTGTTCGATGCGGATGTGTACCAGGCATTTGAGGAAATTGGCGTGCGGGCTGTGGAAAGCGGGTTCTGGACTACGTTTGTACGGGCGATCGTTGCCGGCTGGATGATCGCCCTGATGGTATGGCTGCTGCCGGCCGCTGGCACAGCCCGTCTTTTTGTTGTTATCCTACTGACCTACTTCGTTGGCCTTGGTCATCTTGCCCATGTGATTGCCGGTTCGGCAGAGGTCGCCTATGTCGCCCTCGTTGGTGCGATCGGATGGGATTCCTATTTTCTGGAGTTTCTGCTGCCAACCCTGCTCGGCAACACGCTGGGTGGCGGAATTCTGGTTGCAACCCTTAACCATGCACAAGTGCGCGCCGAATTGTAACGTGAACAGAGCTTTTGGTGGACCATCGTCAGGGCGTAAACACAAGCGCATCATGGCGGAGGTGCCAATCAGCGTCGATCTGACAACCAATCGCCCGGCCGGGCCGTCAAGCTCAGTGGTGAACTGTGGAGGATTGCGGCCGCGCCCAAGCCTCACAGTAGCGGCGCGCTCACTGGCGCACGCAGGCGTGGTAGACGGCCATAGGCGATCGCTCGCAACAGCCACTCGGCAGGGCCTATCGAGAAGTGCCTCAACCACCAGAGGCAGAAGGTGCCGCTGACGAACCAAATCGCAGCGCTAATTGCGGCGAGCGCGGCATAGCCAAAGGTGCCGAAAGTGCCGAAGCCGTAGAACAGGGTGGAGGTCAGGAGTGACTGGAGCGTATAGGCTGTCAGGGCCATGCGGCCGAGGGCCTCGAGGAAGCCAGAACGCGCTGGCGCTCTTTGCTGAAACAGCAGCGCGATAAGGCCAATATAACCGAGGGTGAGGGCGAGACGTGCCGGCTCGTAGCTGGCTGAACGCAGTAGCGAAACCGAAAGGTTCAGGCGGTGAATGTCGAGCTCGAAACCCGTTCGGGCCTGCCAGAGAAAATCTAACGTGCGAAGGGCCAGGCCAAAGCTGATCCCAATGGCTGCCATTTTCATATATTTCCGGAAAGAGCAGTTGCCGGTGAGCACTCCAGAGCGGAAGAGCGCCATGCCGATCAGCATGAAGCTGAGACTTTCGGCAACGCCAAGCCAGCTGTAATTCCCGAGGTGACGCGACGCCCATCCGGCCGCGCTCCAGGAAAGGAGCGGCCCAAGATTCGTTCTTTGGTCGATCTCTGCGCGGCGGGCCGCCTCGCCTGGGTAAACGGAGTTCTTTACTTCCTGTGCCGTCTCCAAGGCCGTTTTTTGTTCTTGGGTTAGCGTTTGTCCCTGTTGTTGCGCTAGCTCCGCCGTTGCTGCGAGCTGGTAGCGGGCAACCCAGGTGCCGGTATCGTAGGCGCGAAATGCGCTGAGGGAGGCAAGAATGATGAGGGCCGCTATCCAGAGCGTTGCTGGCCTTGCGCTTCGGAAGGCCAGCAGGGCAAAGCCGGCAACACCATAAGTCCATAAAATCTCGCCTGGCCACAGAAGCAAGGCGAAATGAATAACGCCGAAGAGAAGCAGGGCGAGACAGCGTCGGGTCCAGATATCGATTGGCGCCACCTGGGGAGTATCTCCCTCTGTGCGCCGGAGCATCATCAGCATTCCCGCGCCAAACAGAAGCGTGAAAAGGCCGCGCATGGCGCCTTCAAGGAACAGACGCTGGATGCTCCAGCCGATCCAGTTCGCATCCAGGCGGGCGGGAAAGGTCCGGCCCTCAGTGCCGCCGACCGTGCCCATGACGATGATGTTGACCGGTAGAATGCCGCAGACGGCAATGCCGCGCAGATAATCAAGAAGGCGGATTCGCTTATCCGCAGGCGTTGGGCCCAGAGATCGCTCTGCGCTCATTATACCTCCTCCCACGTGCGCCGTTCCCGCCAAGACTTGGGATCGCGCGCATGCCCATGTTCCTCACGTGGGATCATGCACCAAATTCTAGCAATTCGGGAATGTTGTTTGTCCGTGCCCTGTCACAGCCTAATCCGCGCTACAGACAGCATGCTGTTGGACTGGAGAGGGATGAATATATTTTGACTAGTTCGTTCGATCGAACTAAGTAGCCATTATGGAACAGACAAGGCCCTCCTTGCCAATCGAGATGCGCCTGCTTGAGGCGGCCATCGACCAGTTTGGCCGGGAAGGACTGGATGGCGCCAGCACGCGCAAGATTGCGGCAGCCGCTGCTACTACCATGTCCGCCATCACCTACCATTATGGCGGGAAGGAAGGACTTTATCTGGCGGCAGCTCGCTATATCGCTGAACAGATTGGCCAGCGCATGGCGCCAGCGCTTGCTGCCTCAGAGGCAGGCGTCGTGGGGGAGCCGGTCTGGATGCGGCGACCAAGGCACTGTTGACCCTTATGGATCGCTTCGTTGAAGTGATGACCGATCCGGAAAGCGAGCGGTGGGCGCGGTTCATCGTGCGGGAGCAGATGGACCCGACCGAGGCTTTCGACACCATCTTCGCGACCATGGGCGTGGTGGCGCACCGGATCGTGGCGCTTGTCGAGGCGCTTGCCGAGGGCCGGTGCGATGCGACCGAGGTGCGGCTGCGTGTACTCGCCATTATTGGCCAGGCGCTTGTCTTCAGAACCGCGCGCAGTTCTCTTCTACGCCTGACCGGATGGTGGGAAATCCACGCAGATGGCGTTGCCGCCATTCAGCGGGTTGTGCGGGCCCATACGCTGGCAATCGTCCACTGTAGTTTTAGAGAGGCAGACCAATGAATAGCCGCCGCCGCGCCATCATTCTTCTCATAGTTGTAGGAGTGATGATTGCGGCGGCGGTTGTCACGCGGGGCTTTGGCCTTTGGGCAAAGGATAAGGACGAGAGCCTCATCCTCTACGGCAACGTGGATATTCGGGAGGTGAATCTCGGCTTCCGAGTCGGCGGGCGGATCGAGACCATGGCGGTCGATGAGGGCGCCGAGGCAGCGCAGGGCATGGTGTTGGCACAGCTTGATCCCGTGCCGTTCCGGGATGCGCTTGCCGCGGCCGAGGCGCAGGTGGCGGTTGCCCGGGCCGAACTCGAGAAGCGTCGGGCAGGTAATAGGCCTCAGGAGATCGCTCAGGCTAAAGCTGCGGTTGCGGCGCGCCAGGCGGCGCTCGCCCGCGCTCGGGAAAGCTTTGAGCGCCGCCGCGGGCTGGTTGCCAACGGCGCGGTTTCGAAGGCAGCTTTTGAGGCTGCCGAGGCGGAATATCTTGCGGCGCAAGCTGAGCTGCGATCGGCCGAGCAGCTGCTGTCGTTGCAGCAGGCCGGGTTCCGCCGTGAGGATATTGCCGCGGCCGAGGCGCAACTGGCCGCCGCCATTGCCGAGCGGGACCGGGCACGCACTAGTCTTCAGGATGCAACGCTGCGAGCTCCTTCACCCGGTACCATCCTGACCCGCGCGCGTGAGCCGGGTGCCATCGTGCAACCGGGGGAGACGGTTTTCACCCTGACCATTGACCGGCCGGTACGCGTGCGCGCCTATGTGCCAGAGCCGGACCTTGGCCGTATCGCGCCGGGCATGCGGGTTGAAGTTACAAGTGACGGTAACCCAAAAACTTATCATGGCATCATCGGCTTTGTCTCGCCGACGGCCGAGTTTACGCCGAAGACAGTGCAGACGGAGGATTTGCGGACGGATCTTGTCTTCCGCCTGCGGATCAATGTCACCGATGCTGATAATCGCCTGCGCCAGGGTCAGCCGGTGACGGTCAAGATCGTTGGTCTGCACCCGGAGGCGCAACGCTGACATGGCCGAAGCTATCGCCCGTGCCGTTGGTGTCACCAAGCGTTTCGGCGAGACCGGGCCGCCGGCCCTCAATTCAGTTGATATGGATATTGCAGCCGGTCACATGACCGGTCTCGTTGGTCCGGATGGCGCGGGCAAGACCACGCTTATTCGGCTGCTCGCAGGCTTGATCGATCCGGATGAAGGGGAGGTCTCCGTCCTTGGGTGTCCGGCGGTCAGCACCGATCGGTCGGCCATTGGTTATATGCCGCAGCGCTTCGGCCTCTATGAGGACCTGAGTGTTCTTGAAAATCTGCGGCTTTATGCAGATCTGCGCGGCCTTGACCCGGCCTTGCGCGAGGATGTGTTGGAGCGGCTGCTCGAATTCACGGACCTGGGTCGGTTTCAGGCACGCCATGCCGGCCAACTATCGGGCGGCATGAAGCAAAAGCTGGGTCTGGCCTGCGCTCTTGTCAGAACCCCGAAGCTCCTGTTGCTTGATGAACCCGGCGTTGGTGTTGATCCGGTTGCGCGCCGCGAACTCTGGGCCATGGTGCAAGAGCTGGCGGGCGAGGGGATGGGTGTTCTGTGGTCGACGGCCTATCTCGATGAGGCCGAGAAATGCGACACGGTTTTTCTCCTGAACGAAGGGCAGCTTTTGTTCAGCGGGCCGCCGGACCGGCTGACAGCCCGCGTGGACGGGCGAACCTTCCGGCTCGCCTTGCCCCAGGAAGAACGGCGGCCTTTGCTCGAGCGGATCACGGCAAAGGCGGAAATCACCGATGCGATCATCCAAGGCAGCGCCATCCGTTTCCTGACCGCGCAGCATGCACCGCCTGAAGCCGCCGCACTCGGCGCTTCTTCCAGCGAGCGGATTGAGAGCGTGTCTCCGCGCTTTGAGGATGCCTTCATCGATGTGCTGGGTGGGGCTCCAGGGGGCGCGAGCCCTTTGGCGCAACACTATCGGTGGGTGCCGGAGACTGACCAACCGGCCATCGAGGCGCGGGGGCTGACCAAAACGTTCGGCGCGTTCACAGCAGCCAAGGATATCACCTTCTCCGTTCCGCGCGGGCAGATCTTTGGCCTGCTTGGCCCCAACGGCGCGGGCAAATCCACCACCTTTAAAATGCTCTGCGGCCTGCTGACGCCAACCTCCGGCGAGGGCAAGGTCGCAGGTCATGACCTGCGGACGGCACGGGCGGATGCGCGCCAGTCTCTCGGCTACATGGCTCAGAAGTTCTCGCTCTACGGCGATCTCAGCGTTCAGCAGAATTTGGACTTCTTTGGCGGAGTCTATGGTCTTAATCGTTCTGCCCGGCGCGAAGCGATTGACCGAGCCATCGAGATCTTTGAGCTGGAGCGTTACCTCACGACGAACGCCGGCACGCTGCCGCTCGGCCTCAAGCAGCGTCTGGCGCTTGCCTGCGCGGTCCTTCACGAGCCGCCCGTGCTGTTCCTCGACGAGCCGACATCGGGTGTCGACCCGGTCACCCGCCGGGAGTTCTGGGGACACATCAACGGGCTGGTGCAGCGGGGCGTGACGGTTCTGGTGACGACCCACTTCATGGAGGAAGCGGAATATTGTGATCGCATTGCGCTTATTTACCGAGCGCGGGAGATCGCCATCGGCACACCCGACGATCTGAAGGCTCGGGCTACCACACTCACAAGCCTTGCCGATCCGACGATGGAGGATGCATTCATCGCGCTTATCAAGGCCTGCGAGCAGGAGGTGGAGGCAGCATGAACACTACCTTCAACGCTCGGCGCTTCCTTGCGCTGCTTGCCAAGGAGTCGCTGCAAATCGTGCGTGATCCCTCGGCCATGCTGATCGCCTTCGCCTTGCCGCTGATCCTTCTGTTTCTCTTCGGTTACGGCGTGTCGCTCGATACCACCCGCACGCGGATCGGATTGGCGGTTGAGGACTCAAGCGCGTCGGCGTTAAGCCTTGCCAGCGCCTACCGTCACTCGCCCTGGTTCGAGGTAACGATGCAGCGGGACGTTACCGAGCTCAGACGTGCCCTTGTGGCGGGAGATATTCGAGGCATCGTGGTGATTCCGGCTGATTTCGGGCGGGATGTGGCCTCCAGGCGGGGCACTGGTATCCAGGTGATTACTGATGGATCGCTGCCCAATACGGCCGCATTTGTGGCCGCCTATGCGGAGGGTGTACGCGCGGCTTGGGCGGAAGGATATTTGCGCGAGAATGGCAGGCAAAACACTCAGCTGATCTCCATCGAGACGCGCCACTGGTTCAACCCTGGCCTTGAAAGCCGGTTTGCGTTGGTCCCCGGTTCCATCACTATCGTCATGACCATGATCGGGACCCTGCTGACAGCCCTTGTCGTCGCCCGCGAATGGGAGCGGGGGACGCTCGAGGGGCTGATGGCCACCCCCATCAGCATGGCGGAGTTCCTAGCAGCCAAGATCCTCCCCTATTTCGGGCTGGCGCTTGGCTCCATGGCTCTGTGCACAGTGCTGGCAATTCTTCTTTTCGGCGTGCCCTTGCGGGGCTCCATCCTTGCTCTTCTTGCCATCGCCTCTGCTTTTCTAATGCCTGCGCTCGGGCAGGGGCTCCTTATTTCGGCGGCCACAAAAAACCAGTTCGTGGCAAGCCAAGTGGCGCTTCTGACCGCCTTCCTTCCCGGTATGCTCCTGTCCGGGTTTCTGTACGAGATCCCCTCCATGCCCAGGTTGATCCAGTGGATCACCTACGCCGTGCCGGCCCGCTATCTCGTTCCGCCGTTGACGACGGTGTTCGTGGTCGGTGACATGTGGAGCTTATTCCTTCCCAACATCCTGGCGATGCTGGGGTTCGGATGCCTCTTCTTTGGTCTTGCCTTCCGGGCGACCCGGCGGAGGATTGCCTGATGGACTGGCCAGCCGTTCATCGCTTGTGGGCGATTATCCTTAAAGAACTCTGGGCCGTGCTGCGTGACCCTAAATCACGGGCGACGCTCATCGCGCCGCCACTCCTGCAACTGTTCGTGTTCGGCTTTGCCGCAACGCTGGAGGTGAAGAATTTCGATGTAGGCGTGCTCGATCAAGACCACGGCGTATGGAGCCATGAAGTCGTCTCCCGCATCGCCGGAAGCCCGAATGTCAGGCACGTTGTTGCGCTGCGCTCCCGCGCGGATTTGCATGATGCGATCAACAATCAGGAGGTGATCGCCGCCGTTGCCTTCGATGCCCGGTTCAGCGCCGATGTGCTGGCGGGGAACACCGCCGAGGTTCAGATCATCCTGGATGGCCGCCGCTCCAATGCCTCCCAGATCGTGGCGGGTTATCTCAGTCAGATCATTAGCAGTGTCGCGGCCGAAGCGCACCCGCGGCCAGACGGGCATGCACCCGTTACGTGGACCACGGTGACCCACTGGTTCAATCCCAACCTGGAGTATCAGTGGTTCGTCATGCCGGGACTGATCGTCGTTATCGGCTCGCTTATGGGGCTTGCCATCACTGCCCAATCGGTCGCGCGCGAGCGGGAGCTGGGCAGCTTCGATCAGCTGATGGTCTCACCCCTGCGCGTTCATGAAATTCTGATCGGCAAGATGACGCCGCCGCTGCTGATCGGTCTTTTCAATGCCACCGTTTATATCCTGCTGATCCCAACAGTGTTCGGGGTGCCGCTTACCGGTTCGCTCCTGTTCTTCTATCCCGCGATGATTGTCTATCTTCTCTCCCTGATTGGCGTCGGCATGCTGGTCTCGACTCTCTCCTATACCCAGCAGCAGGCTTTTCTCGGCTCTTTTCTGGTCAGCGTGCCTGCGGTCTTGCTTTCAGGGTTCGCAACTCCGATCGACAACATGCCCGCGTGGCTTCAGGCGGTAACGGTGATTAATCCGCTCAGATACTTTCTCATCATATCCGAGGGGGTCTTCCTGAAGAACATGCCGGCCGATGCGATCCTTGCCAACACCTGGCCTATGGCGCTGATTGCGCTGGTTACGCTCAGCGCCTCGGCCGTCCTCTTCCGCGCTCGAATGGAGTGAGGCCATGTATCGCCGTCTTGTTCTGCTGATGGTATCCGCCGCAGCTCTAGCGGCCTGTACGGCGGTCGGTCCAGATTACGCGCCGCCACCGATGCAGGTTGCCCCTGAATGGCAATCGCCGGCGGATACGCGAGACATTGATACTACCTGGTGGCGCACGCTCAAGGACCCGATGCTGGCGGGTCTGATCGATACGGCGCTTAGGAACAATTTCGACCTACGGGAAGCTGAGGCGCGCCTGCGCCAGGCGCGGGCGGACCGGGACGCGGTGCGCGGCCGGGCTCTGCCGGCGATCGACGCGGCGGGCTCTGCCACCAAAAATCGCCTCAGCGAAAATGGCCAGATTCCGGTCAACCGCATTCCAGGCTTTGATCCGACCTTTCCGCTTTACGACATAGGCTTCGATGCCTCTTGGGAGATCGACATTTGGGGGGCGACGCGGCGGGCCGTTGAAGGCGCTGAGGCGCGGGTGGAAGCTGCTGAGGAGGCGCGCCGCAGCGTCCTCCTCAGTATCGTTGCGGAAGTGGCCAGAAGCTATGTGGATTTGCGTGCGGCGCAGGCCCGCCTTGCCAGCGCTCGCAACGATGCCGAGGCACAGCAGGAGGTCGCCCGCCTTGTCGGTGCACGCTATCGGGCGGGCGAGGCATCAAGGTTCGATTTCGCGCGGGCCGATGCCCAGGCGCAAACGACGACGGCGGAGTTACAAAGTCTGGAGGTCGATGCAACGGCCGCCGCTTACCGGATCGGGGTGCTGATCGGCCAGCCGCCTGAGAAAATCCCTGAAACGCTGCTGGTCCGTGGAGCGCTTCCCCAAGCGCCTTCAGTCGTCCCCGTTGGCCTGCGGGCGGACCTGCTGCGCCGCCGACCGGATGTGCGTCAGGCAGAGCGCGAGCTGGCGGCAGCGACGGCTGACATCGGGGTGGCAACGGCGGACCTGTTTCCGCGGTTTTCGCTGATCGGTGGGGTGGGGCTTCAGGCAAGAGATACGGACGATCTGACGTCGGGGGACAGCTTGCGTTTCCAGGCTGGGCCCACCTTCCATTGGCCCCTGTTTTCGGGCGGGCGGATCCGGGCGCAGATCCGCGCCGCCGATGCCAAGGCCGAAGCCGCCGCTGCCCGCTATGAGCGGCTGGTCATCTCGGCGCTATCCGAAAGCGAGACGGCGATCAATCGTTTCTCAGCAGCGCAGGAAACGCGCCGGCGGAGTGAAGCTGCCCGTGCCCAGTCGGCCGTAGCTCTGGACTTGGCCCGGCAGCGATACCGGGCGGGCGAAGATGATTTGATCGTACTTCTCAACGCGCAATCTGCCTTTAGCCTCGCTGATCGGCAGAGCGTCGAGGCCCGGGCGGCGGAACTGAATGCGCTGATTGCACTCTACAAGGCCCTTGGGGGCGGGTGGGAACAAGGCGAAGGCGGGGCATAACGCATAAGATGCGAAAGTCCCGCCCGGTACTGCAGATGATATCGCTTTAAAAGAATATCACGACATAAACATGTCTTTATGTCTATTGACTTCAGCCCGATGCGCGGTCAATCTTCGCTGTGTCGTGGTTCTCCGGCGCGTCTTGCGCGTCGGAGCTAAGAGGGAATCCGGTGCGCCATTGGCAATGCCGGAGCTGCCCCCGCAACTGTAAGCGGCAAGCTGAAGTCCATCACGCGTCACTGAGGGAATGCCCTCGGGAAGGCCGGACGGAGGCGACGACCCGCGAGCCAGGAGACCTGCCGCGACGCCATAACGTCCCTGGGCGGGGTGTCCCGGTGGTACGCACAGTTTGCGGCCAGGGGCGCTTTGTTCCTGACTTCTTACGCGCGTCCGCTCGGCCTTTGCCCCCAACATTGAAATGGGGTTGAGCCGATGTCTCTTACTTCCTTACCTGTCAGCACTCTTGGCGTGCCGCGGATCGGTCCGCGCCGCGAACTGAAACTCGCTCTGGAAGCCTACTGGTCCGGCAAGTCTGATGCGGCAACGCTATTGCAGGCGGCAGCACGTTTGCGCGCCGAAAACTGGGCGCGCCAGAAGGCCCTCGGCGTAACCAACATCCCGTCGAACGACTTCTCGCTTTACGACCATGTGCTCGATACGAGTGTCATGGTCGGCGCCATCCCTGATGTCTATGGCTGGACCGATGGCCCCGTGCCGCTCGACACCTACTTCGCCATGGCTCGTGGCAGCCAGGGCGGTGGGCACAGCGACACCTGTTCGCATGGCTGCACTGCTCACAGCCATGGCGTGCCGGCTCTCGAGATGACCAAGTGGTTCGATACCAACTACCATTACATGGTGCCAGAGTTCACCACAGGACAGCAGTTCCGTCTCGCGTCCATCAAGCCAATCGAAGAGTATCTGGAAGCCAAAGCGCTTGGTTATGAGACGCGCCCCGTTCTCCTGGGGCCGGTGACCTACCTGAAACTCGGCAAGAGCAAGGATCCCTCGCTCGATCCTCTGTCACTCCTTGAGAATCTGCTGCCTGTCTATGTGGAGGTGCTGGAGCGCCTTGCCGCAAACGGTGCAACATGGGTTCAAGTGGACGAGCCCTGTCTGGCGCTTGACCTCGACGAGACGGCACGTGCCGCATTGCGGACGGCATACGGCCTGTTTGCGAAGCAAGTACCGCAGCTGAAGGTCATGCTGACGACCTACTTCGGTGGGCTTGACGATAATCTGGGGACGGCCCTCAGCCTGCCGGTTGCGGGTCTCCATCTCGACCTTGTCCGGGCTCCGGAGCAACTGGAGGCCACGCTGGCCAAGGCTCCGTCCGATCTGGTGCTTTCGCTCGGCGTTATCAACGGCCGCAATGTCTGGCGCGCCAACCTGTCCCAGATTCTTGACCGTCTGGAGCCGATCGTTGCCGAGCATGGCGCGGAGCGGTTCGAGATTGCGCCATCCTGCTCGCTCATTCACGTGCCGATCGATCTTGAGTTGGAGACGGAGCTGGACCCGGATGTGAAGGAATGGCTCGCCTTTGCCGCCCAGAAGATCGGCGAGTTGTCTGTTCTTGGCAAGGCACTTGCTGGCGGTCGGCAGACCGTGGCGCAGCAATTGACCGCCTCCACCAAGGCAGCTGAGCGGCGTACAACCTCCGCCAAGGTTCACGATGTGGCCGTTGCAGCCCGCATCAAGGCAGTCAGCCCGGAAATGACAAGGCGGTTCGGTTCCTTTGCGGAGCGTTCACGGCTTCAACGTGCAGCGCTGAACTTGCCGCTGTTCCCGACGACGACGATCGGTTCCTTCCCTCAGACGGAGGATGTTCGAAAGGCGCGTGCTGCCCACGCCAAGGGTGCGCTGAGCATTGTCGACTACAAGGCCTTTCTGCGCCGGGAAACCGAGGCTGCCGTGCGCTGGCAGGAGGAAATCGGACTTGATGTGCTGGTGCATGGCGAATTCGAGCGCAACGACATGGTGCAGTATTTCGGCGAGCGGCTTGCGGGCTTTGCCTTCACCAAGCATGGCTGGGTGCAGAGCTATGGCTCACGCTACGTCCGGCCGCCAATCCTGTTTGGGGATGTGTCGCGGCCTGCGCCCATGACGGTTGAGTGGTGGCGCCATGCCCAGTCGCTCACCCAAAAGCCGATCAAGGGCATGCTGACCGGGCCGGTTACGATCCTCAACTGGTCGTTCGTCAGGGACGATATCCCCCGCGCGCTTGCCTGCCGCCAGATCGCGCTGGCCATCCGCGATGAGGTGCGGGACCTGGAAGCCGCGGGCGCGAAGATGATCCAGATCGACGAGGCTGCCCTGCGCGAAGGCTTGCCGCTGCGGCAGGCCGACTGGAAGACCTATCTCGACTGGGCCATTGAGAGCTTCCGGCTCGCTGCGTCCGGCGTTGCGGATACAACGCAGATCCACACCCACATGTGCTATTCGGAGTTCAATGATATTCTAGACGCAATCGCGGTAATGGATGCGGACGTCATCTCGATCGAGACCTCCCGCTCGAAGATGGAGCTGCTGGACGCTTTCCGGACCTATAAATATCCGAACGAGATCGGGCCCGGTGTCTACGACATTCACTCGCCGCGCGTGCCCTCGGTGGAGGAGATGGCACGCCTGCTAAGCCTTGCGCGCGAGCGCCTGTCCGACCGGCAGCTCTGGGTCAATCCCGACTGCGGCCTGAAAACCCGCAAGTGGGAAGAAGTCCGCCCAGCGCTCGTCAACATGGTCGAGGCCGCAAGACAGCTTCGGGCGAGCGTCGCGGAGGCGGCGGAATGAGCGAGCAGCTTCCATCCGCGCCCAGAATCACGCGCCTGATCGACATTGTCTTTCCGGGCGATACCAACCATCACGGCACGCTCTTCGGTGGCATTGGCCTTGCCCATATGGACAAGGTTGCCTTTATCGCCGCGTCGCGCCACGCCTCTGTGGACTTCGTTACGGCATCCTGCGAGCGCATCGATTTCAAGGCGCCGGCGCGGCTTGGGGAGATCGTCGAGCTGACCGGGCGCGTTGTCCGGGTCGGGCGGCGCTCGCTCGCCGTTGAGGTCGATCTGGTCGCTGAGGCGCTGCTCACAAACGAGCGGCGTTTGTGCGGCCGGGGCGTCTTCAACATGGTGGCGGTGGGCAAGGTGACGGATGGGAGCGGATGGCATCTGCCACCGCTCCCGGCCCAGCCGGAGCCGAGCTTTGCCGATGAGCTCCGCATGGTGGAAATGGTCTTCCCCGGAGAGACCAGCCACTACGGCAGCCTCTATGGCGGCAAGGCGCTTGCCGCCATGGGCAAGGCCGCCTTTGTCGCGGCCACGCGCCACTGCCGGAAGGCGGTCGTCATGGCCTCCTCGCAGCGTGTGGATTTTATAAGCCACATTCAGGAGGGTGAGGTCGTCGAACTCGTGCCGCGCATCGCCAAGGTCGGGTGCAGCTCGATGACGGTCGATGTGGACCTCTGGGCGGAGAACCTGCGATTCGGTGATCGGCGACGCTGCGGTCACGGGACCTTCGTCATGGTCGCGGTGGACGAGGATCATCGCCCGGCGGTGGTTCGGCCATTGGAGGCGGCGGCAATCGGGTAAATGTCGCGAGCCGCTCGCAGCAGGTGGCCCGGCCGCCATTTCAGGCGAGGCCGGGCCATTCCGCGCGGGAAGGCTGTTAACATGGTGGTGGTTGCGCGAAGACGGAAAATCCGGTGTAGAATAACTTCATGACCCGGATAGCCGCATTTCTCGCCCTATTGCTCCTCCTTCAGGCCTGCGCGCCTTCGGCGCCCCAGCCGGAAGAGGCGACGACCGCAGATGATAAGGGGCAATCTCCGCCTGCTGCCTCAGTGAAATCGTCCCAGCAGACGCTGCAAGCCGAGGCGGTGGAACTGGAGGAGGGCAGCGAGGCCCTTCATTTCCGCTACGCCTGGCCAGCCGAGGCCGCGGCGATCCCGGCCCTCAATGCACGACTGCAAGCCGAAGCCGCGGCGCTGCGGCAGCAGGCCCTCAAGGCGGCGCAGGCGGACCGGAAGGAAAGAGCCCCTCAAGGCTTCCCTTTCCATCCGCATGAGGCGGTAAAGACTTGGACGGTCGAGGGCAACACGAACGCCCTGCTTGCGCTTCGGGGCGAGTTTTACGTGTTCACGGGCGGCGCGCACGGCATGTCCGGGTTCGATGCGATCCTCTGGGACAGGACCTATGATCGTGACATAGCGACGATCGATCTCTTCACCGACGCCAAGAAGGCGATGACGCTTCTGGAGGAAGCCTTCTGCCCGGCCTTGAACGCCGAGCGCGCCAAGCGGCGCGGTGCACCGGTGCCAAGCCCGTCCGGACCGGACGACTGGATGAACACATGCCCGGATCTTGCCAAACAGGTGCTCATCCCCTCGGGCGTTAGGGATGGGGCCTTCACCACGATCCATGTGCTAATTGGGCCTTATGAGGCCGGGCCCTACGCGGAGGGCACCTACGACATCACCTTGCCCATAACGCCCGCGCTCATTGCCCTGGTGCGACCAGATTATGCAGGGGTAATCGCAGCGGCCCGTTGAGCCGCCGCGCGCTTGCCGTCAGGCAGCCACTGCTTCCTCGCAGAGAGCCTTCAGCTGGTCGGCGCAGATCCCCCAGCCGGCTTCGAAGCCCATCTCCTGATGCTGCCGCATGGCCTCTTCAGTCCAGTGGCGGGCCCGCGCCGTGTAGCGGGTGCTGTCACCTTCGGGCTCGATTTCCCAAATGCCGACCATAAAGGGGCCCTGCGGTCTGAAGTCGGCCGTCAAGGCATCCGTGACGACGTAGCGCTTGCCGGGCTCATAGGCGAGGTAGATGCCTTCGTTGCGAACCTGTTCGCCGTTGGGGCCGTGCATCACGCTGATGGCGCTGCCGCCGGGCCGGCGATCCTGTTTCACTACTTCGAAGCGCCAGGGTTTGGGGCAGAACCATTCGGGCGCTCGGTCCGTCAGCGCGTGCCACACCACGTCCGGCTTAGCCGCAATGAAGCGCGAGACGCTGAGTTCCCAGCCGGTTGAAGCCGTTGTCATGATTCCTCCTGTTTCTCCATTAATCTCTGTCAGGCGCGCCGAGCGGGAAAAGAGGGCGGTACGGCCTTGCCTCTTCGATGCACCGGGCAACGGAGGGGCGCGCAAGGAGCCGTGTGCGGTATCCCCGAAGACGAACGAGGCTGGGGTTGATCGGGCGCACCCAGTCCGCATAGAAGAGCGACGGCGCGGCGACGCAGTCGGCAAGCGTAAACTCCTCGCCGCAGGCCCAGCCGTCCTTGTCGAGACGCTCATCGAGCCAGGCGTAGATAGTCTCCAGCAGGCCATGCGCCCGTTTGACCCGCGCTGCATCCGGCGTCTCACGGTTAATCAGGTACTCGTTCACCACTGCCTGAACCGGCGTCATGACGTGATTATCGAAAATCCGATCCATGAACCGCACGGCGAGCGCTGCCTGCGGGTTGTCCGGCAAAAGGCGGCGCGACGCTGGATATTCTTGGTCAAGGTATTCGATAATGATCGAGGATTCGATGACCGGGCGGCCCCGGTCCAGCAGGATCGGAAACTTGCCGAGCGGCCAATGTTCGCGGAGTGTCGCAATGTGGTCCGGATGCTGCCCATCGATCATGCGGGGCGTGAAAGGGATCTCCTTCTCCAGAAGCGCGATCTGCGCCTTCCAAGTGTAGGAGGAGAAGGGGTGGCCATAAAGCTCACGCATGGCGAACATCTCTCGAATTTCTCTGGGTTAAAGAAGGTCTCAGGCCCGGCCGCCCACCAACCCGAATGGCGCACCCTGCGGATCCAAACAGTTCATCGCAAAGTCGCCGCCCGGAATTTCATCGGGGCCGGTGGTGATCCGGCCGCCGCCTGCCTCTACAGCGGCCTTGGCTATATCAATATTCTCGACACGGAAATAAGGCAGCCAATGCGACCTATCGGATTTGAGGAGCGGCATCATCGCCCCGATTAGCGTGCGATGGCGGATGAATTGGTATTTGCCCATTGGGCCCATATCCATCTCGCCGTCTTGCGTCCAGCCGAACAGCGGCCCGTAGAAATCCCAGGCAGCCGTCTGATCAGATGTTGAAAGCTCGTTCCAGGCACAGTGGCCGGGACGCGGGAAGTCGTCGGCAAAGGCGAGGCTTTTGCCCTCACCTTGGGGCCGCATGACGTAGAAAGGAGCGCCTTGCGGATCGGCCACCATCGCAATCCGACCGACCATGGGAATGTCCATCGCTGGCATCAGCACCTGCCCGCCGCGGCTCAGGATATCCGCAACGCAAGTGTCGACGTCGGCAACCGCGATGTAGCCGAGCCACGTGGGCCGGGCACCGTGCTCGGCCATCTCCGGGGTGATGGCCATAAGACCTCCAACACTGTGAGGTCCGGCATTGATGATGCGATAGTCGACGCCGGTCTGGCCGCTGTCGGCATAGCGCCAGCCAAGCATGCTTGCATAAAAGTCCTGCGCTGCTTCGGCATCACGGGTCAGCAGCTCGTACCAGATGTAATCACCCGGCCTGTTGGTCTTTGGCTTCTCCAGCGTCACCACCGGCGTGAAACCGCCATAGATCATCCGCATGCCGTCAAAAGGCATGGGGTTCTTCTCCGGATTCAGGTGATCGTCGGTTTTCATCCGCTGATCCATCTCAGCAACAGCAGCGTCCCGCGTCGCTTTGTCAGGCCACTCGACCCAGGAGAACACGACCGTCTCGTTGTCCTTTGCCTGCACGGCGCGACGAAAATCCGTCTGCTTGCCCTCGGGCACGTCATCGCCCCAGCATTCGAGAATTCTGATAGCACCCAGTTCCATAAAGACGCTGTTGCCGAGCCGTGCATGGTTGATGAATGCCTGCTTGTTGGCAGTCGGTACTGCGATCACGAAACCATCGATGTAGGTCATGTCTCTTCCCGATGATCTTATTGATGATGAAATCGGCAATGTGCGCTTGGGTACGCAGAGAAACTGGAGGACGCGAAAGACATAGGCCGGTGAGGCGTCGCCGTACCGCCAAGCCTGGTTGCCCGCGAATCACCTGTAGTTAGCATGGCAAGGGCATTCTAAAAAGCAACTTAAAAGTTATAAAAAGTGACCATTTAACGAAGGGGCCGTGAGTGTGGATTTCATGAGGACCGGAAACTTGCACAATGTGGGGAAAATCGTCAGGCCTGAACCACTTCAGCAACCATAGTTTGGTTCGCAGGAATGATCTTACCCTCGAAGGCGAGGGGAGGGCCAAACGAGGCGGTAATCAGCGCCATGCCGCGCTAGAATTTCGAAAAATTATGCAATTCTGATAACTAAATTGATGAAGAGGCGCATCCGCTTTCTTGCCCCGCTCTTATGCCTCGCCGTGCTGAATCGTCCACTAGACCAACGTCATCGACGTTCATATCAGCCGGCTCCGCTCTAAAACCGACCAGGCCGGCGAGACCGCGCTTTTCCAGACGGTACGCAGCGCAGGGTACCGGCTGAATGGGGAATAGGTTCGCCCAGCGCTAGTCCCATCCGCAGCGTTCCGCAGCACGCTATAGATCACCAGCATCGCTTTGGCGACGATGGCCATGGCGCTGACCATCCAGTATTTCAGGACAGTGCAGTTCATGGACGAAGAGCAGCACAGCCTCGTCAAAGCCGAGATGAATAGCTTTGCCGATCGGTTCCGCCAAGGGTGTCAGGAGGTTGTGCCCTGCACACAACGAGCGACGGAATGGCGCACGATCTGGAAGCGCCGCTGATCTGCATCCAGGCGCGGCTTGCGCCCGCCGTCATCCGCGGGGCACGGATGCTGGCCAGCCACGCGGTCGTGAACCTGATCGATGATGCGATCAAGTATACGCCCCCCAGCGGCACGGTCACTGTTGCGACGGATGTGGATGCGGGCTGGGTGCGCCTTAGCATCGCCAACACCGGCCTCGGCATTCCGATCAACCAGCGCGAGCGGGTGTTTACACGTTTTGTGCAGCTGGACCCGAGCCGTGCAACGCCAGAGGCCTGAGCCTGGTCGAGACCGTTGTGCGGGCGCACCGGGGTACGCTTCGTCTGACCGATACCCATCCCGGCCTGTGGGTCAAGCTCACGTTCGAGAAGATGGGGGCCGAGCATTGTCGCTTTCACTAATGAGGCTGTAATTATTCATGATGATGTAGATACTCAATCCGGTTGGGACGTTGGCATCGATCTGCTTGAGAAGATTAAGAAATTGCACTGCCTTATGCCGCGTGTAACATTTGCCGATCACAAAGCCCGAGGCGATGTCGAGAGCTGCAAACAGCGAGGTTGTGCCGTGCCGGACATAGGAGTGGGGCCGCCGTTCGGGTATGCCTGTCATCATCGGCAGGACTGGCTGTTTCCGGTCAAGCGTCTGGATCTGGCTCTTCTCATCGACACTTAAGACCAGCGCTTTTTGTTGGATGGTGATAGATAGAGGCTAATGACATCGCGCACCTTGTCTACGAACAGCGGATCGCTGGGCAGCCTAAATGTCTCAGAGCGGTGGGGCTGGAGGCCAAGGGCATTCCAGATTCGCCGGATTGTTGTATGGAAAAGCCGGTTACGGCTGCCATCGAGCGGGTCGACCAATGGGGCATCACTCGGTGTCGAACTTACAGTCCGTTCAATCACGGCTGCAATCTGATCATCCTGGATTATGCGCGGTCGGCTTGGCCGAGCCTCGCCAAAGCCACCGCCCAGGTTTACCTCACCGCCATCTCCTACAACCTCAAACGCAGCCTCAGCATTGCCTCTGCTGCTGGATAGATCCTAGTACAACCACGCTAGCGCATGGCTCGATGGCATCGGCCTGTCTCGAAAATGGAGATGCCATCAACAGTCCCGATGAGCCATCAATAGCCGAAAAAGGTTACTCGTGCACAGATCTCCAGAAGCTCTGTGCAATGAACGACAACCAAAAAAGCTTAAAGAAATAGGATATATCACCTCTCAACGAGCTTGTTAATATTTAAATCAAGAAAATTAAAACTTTTGTAACGGAAAATATGTTGTCACTTGACATCGTTGCATCATTGGACATACAAATTAAAATTGTATTTATCTATAGAATGTCTCGAATTATAGATCAACAAATATCATCTATAATAATTAAATTAATTATAGTGTCTTGTGTTGAAGAAATAATAAATTATTTTATAGTTTTTATTCGCAATAATTTTGTTTGACAAATTTATATTGTAAATTAATGTAATAAATTTACCTATCATTTGATTTTGGGTATCCAATGTAGATATATGCGAAATATAAAATTTTTAAAGTTTATTATTTATAAATGGATGGCTTGAAAAGTGGAGCGTAATCTTTCGAACCCCACAAGATGTTATTTGCGACCTTAGTAATATCTTGTTATGCGGAAAAATTTGCTGCTGCGTCGGCGTGTAAAAAAGTATTTTAATCAGCGGATACGGCAGTGATGTTGGTCGTATCTAAAGCGTCCTCACGTAACTATAATAAAAAAGGGGGCAATATGGCAAACGATCTGATTAATTTACGTAGGTTAGTTCTCTTGACAACAACGACCCTGGTTGCCGCAATACATCCTCTAACTGCTCTAGCTCGTTTATCAGAGAGCGAGGCGAACGCTTTGAGCGCAGCAGGTGCTCGCTATGATAGCCGGTCTATGAAAACATCGGTCACAAAGAAAGATAATGATAGAATTATCACAAGCAATGACCAGAATTCTTTGTCTATAAGTACAGAAAATAAACATAATAATGAAAATATTGATAATGAGGAGTCCGAAAATTATTATATGCACCAGAACGATATTGTCGTTACTGGGACATCAATTAGGGGTATAGGTTCATCAGCTGGCGCAGATCCAGTTATTATTACAAATGAAGAAATTCAACAGTCTGGATACGCAACAGTACACCAAGCACTCCAAACTTTACCTCAAGTATTTAGTGGAGGTTTATCCGAGCATAATAAGCGCAGTAGTGAAAGTTCACAGAATTTTACTGCAAGTACCTCTCCTGATTTGCGAGGATTGGGGGCTAAAGCCACGCTAATTCTTCTGAACGGTAGGCGATTGCCGTCGATTGGTCTGAATACGACTTCAGTCGACATATCGTCGTTGCCTGTATCGGTCATCGAGCGAATTGAAATACTACCCGACGGCGCCTCATCCGTATATGGATCTGATGCCGTAGCCGGCGTTATCAATATAATATTGAAAAAAAAATATGACGGGGCCGAAACTCGTCTTCGGTATGGCCATACGACTAGCGGAAACATGCCGGAGGTTAACATCAGTCAATCTCTTGGTCTAAGCGGAGAGCGTGGTGCCGTTCTCATTGCATATGACTTCTACAGAAGAGGAAACTTATATCATGACGAACGAATTTATTCTAAAACAGACGACTTGCGGGAGCTAGGAGGCGAAGATCGGAGGATTGTTGCCGCATCGCCGGCGAATATAGTTGATCCTCTAACATTAAATATCGTTTTCGGAATACCTCAGGGTCAAGATGGGCGCAGTTTGTCGCCAAACAGTCTTTTACCCCCAGAACTCGCCAGTCTAGCGAGCGTGACCGCAGGCACGGACCTCCTCCCCAAACAACGGAAACACAACATATATGTTAACGGAAACTATTCATTATTTCAATCGTTAGATTTGTTTGCCGAGGCCCGATTTGGGGATCGCAAAGTTGTAGATAATATTCAGTCACCTATAACCTTTCTGACCGTTGATTCAGGTCATCCCTTTTATGTAGATGCTTACGGTGATCAGCGCCCGCTGCTCTTAGCCTACAATTTTAGCGAAGATTTTGATCAAACAAAGAAAAAATCCAATATAAAAAGTTACAATGCGGTAATAGGGGCTGAGTACAAAATAAACTCGGATTTATTTTTGCGAGCAGATGGCAGCTACAGTGAAGAAAAAACAAATTCTCGAGTGGAAAATTCTTTAAATAATCAAAACCTCATTGCCGCTTTGCATTATAAGGATCCGGATCGTGTATTCAATCCATTCGGTGATGGGTCGGATAATCATCCAGAAACACTTTCATTTATTGCACCTCCATTAACCATATCTACTGACTTTGAGATTTGGGAATTTAACGCGATTTTGGATGGTGTTCTTGCTTCAGGCGGCATAGGTGCCCCGCGTTTCGCTGTGGGAGCGAACTTCCGGCATGAATTTGCTAGCAGCAATAGCTCGAATAGCGCCATTGGTAGCAAGCGATTTAAGAGGGATATTTATGCCGTATTTGGTGAGCTATTCTGGCCAATTCTAAATGAACAGCACGGGATACCTATCGTTAATAAATTTACGCTTTCAATTTCTGGTCGACAGGATTGGTACAAAGATCAGCCAGTTCAGCCGATAAGGAGCGCTGAAATAAATCAGTCAACTTTTAACCCTAAAATCGGTTTTAATTGGGAATTGATATCTGGATTCGAGGTGCATGCCAGTTATGGAACTTCGTTCGTCACGCCCAGCCTCGCGAATAGAATAGCCGAAACGACGCTATCAGCCTTGCCCTTTGCGGACCCACGTTCTGCAACTGGCACAAGCTATACAGTGTTTTTGACTGGTACCGCTCCGAAACTGGAAAACGAGAAGGCGGACACATGGTCAGTTGGTGTTGATATTTCACCTCCGGATCTCTCTAATCTGCGCCTAAGTGCAAATTATTTTTATATAAACTTTAAAAATCGTATAGTAGCCAACCCGCTTCAGACGGACATTTTAGCCCGAGAAGAAAGTTTTAAAAATATTATAAGAAGGAATCCAACTTCAGAAGATGTATTATCCCTTTGTGCGTTAGCGGAAAACATTGACTTGCCAGATGTTTGTTTGAACCCTAGTCTGGCGGAGGTCATTATTGATGGACGTACACTAAATCAAGCCCAAAGTGTAGTTGAAGGAATTGATGGTCAAGCTAGCATAAATATTCCAGTAACAGATACAGGCTCATTGTTAATTAGGGCAGCAGCTTCCTATATTTTCAATCATAAATTCCGTCTTACGCCTACATCGCCATATAGTTCAAATTTAAATACATATGGCAATCCAATAGATTTAAAATCTCGTATAACAGCTACGTGGTACAACGAAGGCGGTCTGTCGGCAACAATGATTATTAATTATTATGATAATTACCGTAATCCACTTTCTAATCGCAGCCCGAATATTGGATCATGGACTACATTTGACCTCTCAGTATCGTTTGATCCACCGGTATTATCTGATGATTCTCTGATAAAAAATACAACTGTCACATTGTCTTGTATTAACTTATTTGATAATGATCCGCCATTTGTCGATGCCTTTCGGGGATTTGACGCGGCAAATTCCAATCCTATTGGGCGTTTTATATCACTGACCTTGTCAAAAAAATGGTGATGTCGTAAATACGGAGTAACTCAATAATAAAAAGGTTTTTCCAATGAGAGACAAGAAAGGTAGACGATTAGGCATTTTTACAATAATTCTATTGTCCGTAGGCGTAATATCGCCTGCAATAAGTCACGAAGGTGCTGAAATTCCCAAAAATGGTTTGAATAAAAAGTTAACTAGTATTTTTGACATGAAAAAAAGTATAGAGATGACTCAACCGAGGTATATAGAGACAACATCGTTAAATATAGAGCCGGATATTGCTTCATATTCTCCAGATGGGGAGAATTTTGTTATATTAACCAGTAAAGCTAATATCAATTCAAATTCGAGTAAGTATACATTATGGCTGTATAAAATATCTGATATAAAATCAGAGATGATAAGAAATGGCAATCTGGATGGCATAAAAGGCGAGCCGATCGTTGAGATAAATAGCGATGATTTCGCTTTTATTTATGAGGGGCACCATCCATCTCCAATCCGGCGATTAAAATGGTTGGACGGTGGAAAACAGCTGGCCTTCGTTGCTGCGAAAAAAGGTGACTCTGGAGATGTTTATCTGTATAATATTCTTGAAAAAAAATTACGAAGATTGACTAACTCACCTGGATCAGTTGAAGATTACTCCATATCACTACAATCAGATACTATTATTTATTTAGCGAGAAATATCAGGACTTGCCCAACAGCATTTCCCTATCCGGAGAAAGTTGGTAATTTTGCTTTCCCAGTTCATATTGGGATGTGCAACCATCCGGGACTTGCTCAAAGATTTCCATACCAGCGATTTCAAATCTATAAGGCAGGACTTGCAACATTTGCTCAGCAACCAGGCAAAGCGATCTCTGGAGAGTTTACGTGGGTACCAGCGATGCCACGGCTTACTCTTTCGCCGGATGGGCGCTGGGCGACCGTCATTGCAGCCCCGCATTCGAAGGCGCCGGCGCATTGGGAATATTTTTTCAAAAGGATCGGGCAGTCGGACTTCTGGTCAGAAGTGGCGGGTAGGCGAGACGACGACGGAGTTGTCGGGCAAGGTCTTTCTATGGCGGGTCAGTTTTTGATTGTTGACGTTGAGAAAGGGAAGACAAGGCCTGTATTCGATGCGCCGGTAGCCTACCTTGGTTTTTACGCGTCGGGTCACTGGTTGCGCGATGGAAAAACTGTTATTCTAACTCATACGTTTATACCGCGAGGGGGGGGCATCAGATTACTATAAGAAGCTACACATAGTTGAACTGAACGTGGAGACTGGTAAATATCGGGTAATATATAGTTTTAACGACCCAATTATGGATATGGAATCAAACAAAACTATATATACGAACACGTATTTGGGCCCTGACGGTGTGTTATTTTTAGAAGTACGCCGAGGTAAAATTGACCTTTCAAATGCCTCGATATTGCCAGAAGAGACATCAATAGTTGCGCTGGCACGTTCCGATCATGGATGGGTGGTTAAGGGAGAGGGAAAAAGTGTAGAGGAGATTTCTCGCCATCGCCAGATTGATATAATACTAAGGCAGAATATGAATACGCCACCGGATTATTATGTGAAGTATGCGATTAACGGTAGTGAATACAGGTTAACGGACCTTAATCCGCATTTGCGATACGTGGAAATGCCGGAAGTGAAAGTTATTCATTGGAATACCACTGATGGTGCTAATTGGAAGGGTGGCTTAATTTTTCCTCCAGGGTTTCGTAAAGATTATCGTTATCCGCTTGTAATTCAAGTGCATTGCTTTGACGAGAGGGTGTATTTGCGCGATAGCAGTAATAATGAGGAGACTGCGCCATTTGCAGGGCGTGCACTTGCTGCACAAGGAGTAGTAGTTTTACAGATGAGTCCAATGAGTAGTGGTAGTGCGAATGAAGCAGCGCAGCAGGGGCCCGAAGCCAATGATGGCTTTACAACAGCAGTTAAAACTATAATTGATCAACTGTCTGAGCAAGGTATTGTTAATTCCGATCGCATCGGTATGGTGGGATGGAGTGCTGGTGGGAGAGCGGTGCTGTCGGCTTTGACCAGCGGAAAATTTAAACTCCGGGCCGCCGTAATTGCCGATGCAGCACCCGTTGGTCCCCTGGCCTATTTTCTGTCCGCGGGTTGGCCTAAAAACATGGCTGCGTGGATAGAAGCGCAGGTTGGAGGTCACCCGTGGGGTGACGGCTTAATTAAATGGATTGAAGGCAACCCAGTCTACAAATTGGATAAGATAACCGCCGCAATACGCCTTGAAGCTTACGATAGGATTGGTGCGGTGGCCTGGTATGATGTATTTACGATCATGAAGCGCCTTGGCAAGCCTGTTGAGTTCTATGTTTATGACGGCGCCTCGCATGCTCCTCAAAATCCTCAGCAACGTTATACTTCGTCCCAAGGTACGGTTGACTGGATGTTATTTTGGCTTAGCGGCAGAGAGGACACCGTAGCCTCGAAAAAAGAGCAATACGCCACATGGCGCCGTCTTCGTCAGAAGGCTCAATACAACGCGTCCTTACAGCAGATAAAGCAATAGTTAGATGATCTCGATGTAAAACTTGTGGCTATAAAATTCCTAGTTACTAAAAATCCTTGAGTGCCTGTTTGAAAATTGGATAATCAAAAAACATTTGATTTCGGCTTGATGGTGGTACGAGGGCGAGCGAGTGGCTGGATATCGTTTGTTCCGGAGCCGTGGTCTGCTGATTTCCGGTTGATATTCCTCAATGGGGCGGACTTCGCGTTACACGGGTGCAGTGCGCCCCTCGAGCCAAGCGAGGGGCTGGAAATTGTCAGCAGGTTTAGCCGTGCCGATCTTGGTGCAGTCCCGATCGCGTCGTGCGACTGATGTGCTCGCATGGCGTTCGGGCCGTAGCGGGTCGGCGGTTCTGCCCGACTACCACCGACAGCCGCCATGTACTGCCGGTCACGCCCAACTTGTTGGCGCGGAACCTCCAGACGGCAGAGCCGAACCGCATCTGGCTTGCTGGTATCACCTACACTTCCACGAGTGAGGGCTGACTGTGTTTGGCCGCCGTCCTTAATCTTACGACGCGCAAGGTCGCTGGTTGGGGATGCACGCGCGCACATACGAACCGAGCTGCCGTTGTCCGCGCTGTTGATGGCGGTGCGGCGCCGGGGCCCCTGGCGCGGCCTCATATATACTCGGATCGGGGCAGCCAACATATCGCCGAGATCTATCGGCAGCAATTGTCCGTGATCGGCGCCAGGGGCTCGATGAGCCGCAAAGGCTGCTGCTATGACAACGCGCCAATGGAGAATTTCTTCCACATCTTGAAGGTGGAGCTCGTCCATCAGCGGCGCTGCGCGACATGCGAGGAGGCTAGGCGTGCACTGTTCGCCTATATTAAAACATACTACAATCGAGCTCGCTTCCAGTCCGCGATCGGGTACATGACACCCGAACAAGCCGAACGGCAAGCGAGCTAAGCCCCATGTCCAGGAAAACAAGGGAAGATCACTTCGGTAATGTCTTCACTCAGCGTATGGATACGTCCACTAGGTGCATTTCGATCATCGCTTCTTCGACCGTCCCGCGCACCATCTCGCCCAGATGGTCTCGGATCCGAGCTTCATCGATGCGGATGACCTCGCCCATGCCCGGGCCCCCTTCGTTCTCGATCATGTTCTGCTCCCTCCAGAAAATTTAGAAGCAGCAGCCAGTCCGAAAGATCTTGTACGTTATCGTCCATGCCCATGCCCGCCGTCTCTCCAGAGAAGGACGATAATCAACAGGCCACGCGGCAGCCTCGTAAGGTGACTTTCGAACCGCGCTTACCTTTGAACATCACATGATCAGATCGAACGGCGGTCGCCCGCTCTTGCCATCGACACTGCGTCAGAGCGCTACAATCAATAGGCTGGAGAAAACCCGAAGTTCACCACTGTAGCCAGGTGCTCCAGCGGATCACCCACTGCACTCAGAGCCTAATTACGGGCCTGAAAAATCAAGCACCGGTGGGCCCGCAATTCAGTGCGTTATTCAAGGCATCATGCTGTTAAAGGCCACCTCGGCCATTGAAATCAGACCACAATCGTTTGGAAAGACTGCTCAATAACTTAGTAAATGACATGTTAATAATGAAATTTTCTTACAAACACTTCTTAACACGTAAGCGCCCTGGACCTATTGATATGATCTAACCACCGACGCACCCATATTTCCGTTCCTATCGACACTAAGAATGCTTGTCGTGCCAATTTTCCTTGTCCCATCTCAGCTGCTAGACCCGTTTCAACCTTCTGCTTATCAAGTACACCGTGCTTCACCAACTCGCTTTCAGAAAAATATTGCCGAAACAACGATAAATTATCTAGAAAAACTTCATCTAAAAATGTTTCTATGCCGCCTTTAGCTTCTCTGACTAATACAGACCGAGGGAGCACGTCGGAAAATGCCAGACGCGTCAAACCCCGATCCCAACCTTTCCATACAAGATCATAGATTGGTATACTAAGACATAGCTCGTAGAAGGGCTGTGAAACCAAAGGATCAATAGTGAGATATTGAATGCCGGTAGGTCCCGTCGCTAGTATTTTTGGTGCTTTAGAAACGAGCATTGCGTGAAATTTCTTTGCTGGACCTCGGCCCTCAAGCGACTTCATTAAATCAAGTATCCTATGATTCTCATGGGCCGCCTTGAAATTTTCATCAGACAACAGGGGGCCTCACTCATTCCCAACTTGTCACGGACAATATCATCATTGTTATTAAACCGATAATGCAAAGCATCAAATACTATTGCCCATATAGATTGCTTGGTTCGTCTTGCCGCCCAGCGAGCAGCCCTAATAAAACCAAGATCAAATCCCCTGTCTATCAGATAATCTGTTGCGAAATTGACATTACCTTGAAAAAATATGGCGTCTCCCGGCATTCCACTAAATACTACTTTACTATTAGTTGACTCGAGAATTGGGAATTCTGTAGGACCACGAAAAGCCGAGATGATCTCATCCAATGGCTTAGCACTTAACGGAAATTTTGGCAGTAGATCGTACCGTTGATTGGCAGGCTTATCAGCTATCTCAATCAACTTATAGCCTAGTTTCTCTGTGACAGCCCGAGCATACTCCCGCTCATCTCCCTCCGCTGTCGGTCCATAAAAATTATAACAAATGACATCTGTCGCTACACCTGATAACCAGATCGCCGAAGCGACAACTGAGGAGTCTAATCCGCCGGATAATCTTAAGCATACTCTATCAAAACAAGATGCCCATGCCCCCACGCAATCAACAAGTGTATCTCTAAAAATTCTGGCTTGTTCGTATGGTGAACCATAGTCAATAGGCTTGCAGAGATCACTAAGCGGCCATAAATTTTCTAATTCTTCATGATCGATAGAGAATTTAAGGCGTCGTCCATGTAGTATTTTTCGGACTTCTTGAAAACCAGAATCCTCTGTGTCTAAAAAATAGTACCGTTCATGAAATTTTAAGTAGTCCCAGTCGATTTGCCATTTGGACAGTTCCATTGAGGCCATATCTACTGGTCTCGAAAAAAATACTTTGCAGTCACAGATGTTGGTATAGTATAATGGTATACCACCTAGAGGTGAATGAAGAGCAAAGCCATTTCCGCTTGCTTCATTAAGACACACAGCAATATAGTGACCCCAGTAATTTGAGATGAGTGCTTTTCCATCAGATTGCATTATTTCTTCTACGCTGAGATCTGTAAATGTTTCTTGCCTTAAGCTATTAGACACCCTGTCCTTTTTCTTAAATATCTTGCCAGCAATGATGCCGGACGAACCAACTCGTATTATTTGAAAAAACTCTGGAACTGAAGTAAATGTGTATACAATTAAATTGTCGTTATCTAAGCATTTTACGTAAAATGGAAGTTTATCCCTAATAATATTTTCGATGACTGCCCCAGTGCGACTCGCCGTATCCCTACCGTTTTTGTAAATCGCAATCAATCCGAACATTTTATGCGCTCCTATCTAAATTGCGAAAACGGGATTGTACGGCGTAACATGTGCAATATCATCATTGACAATTACGGAATCCACTTCTACCCAGCAGTGCGCTTTGAAGGGGTGTAATTGCACCGCGAAAATCCACTTTGGGTTATAACCCAGGAGACCGAGATAGATTGATAAAATTAGGGAATCATAATAACATTTCTCGGTCGCAGTATAAAAATATTTCCTGATACGCGAAAATATACTAAATGTTTTATTGATTTGCTGTATATTATATTTGTTATATTGACGCCGAAATTTTATCAGTTTGACAAATTTTGCCGATAGCATCGGCTTCTGTATCATAAAGAGTATGCTTCCTAAGATATAGGAAAACATAAATGATGCTACGTATAGCAAATTAATATTTATCTCCTCAGTCGGCCATGGGTATGTGGTTCCCTCGTGTGGGTGCTTTATTGTAAATTTCTCAATTTCTATATAGCTATTTTTAATCAAAATTAGGGAATTATCTAAAATTTCTTTGGAGAATATTTCATCATTAGGCTTAATAGTGCTCCATTTCACTGTAGCTCTATTTGAGCCAGGATTGAAATGATTGAGACATAATTGGTCAAAAAATAATGCTTTGGCTCCGTCAAAATAATAATATTCATTGTTATTAAGATTGGCGATAACATAACTATTTTCTAGTTTTGCTATATACACCTTTCCGATCCGAAAATATGTCATCTCATTGTTTTTCATGACCTATCTCCTAATTTGATATCGAGATGACTGACGTTCTTATGGTGAAGAACTTTACTACATGTATGTTTATGCTTAATGATGAATATGGATGATTTATATTTGTCTAACACGATATATAGTTGCGAGTTTGAAAGATATTTTATTGTGTGATTTGAGTGTATAAGGCAATATCGAATGTAACAAGAGACGTGCCTCCTAAGAAGCACGTCTCCTGATAATTATTTAGCGATACAGCTGAGTCGGATCAATCGGGTCCACGCCCTTAACGAAATCCGCCTTGGTTTGCTCGGTAACTTTGCCAAGTTTCATTGTATCCTCCATTGGTGTGTTGCCCTGTATTGGGCCATATTTGTTTACAAAAAAACTATAAATTGTTTAAGTAAATAATTTTAAAATATGAAAACTATAGACTGCATAATTTATTTGTAGTGCATTGCGAGATTACTTTGAAAGAGTATTCAATATGCAATGCTGCTCTTCACGAGCAACAATGCCTCATTGTAAATGAATGGAGATGGCAACGCGGCTGACCTAGCCCCGGTAGTCTCCCTCGATTTGAGATAGAGTCTTCTGGATGCTAGGAGACCTGTGCGCCGGTCGGTCTGGACGTGGCTAGAATCCCCCGATTCACTGGGCTTTCCAGTCAGAGGAGGTACTGATGGCGGATCGTTGCTTCGGCCAGGAACAGCTTGGGTTTGCTGTTAGGGCGAAGGCGGTTTCTTTTCTGGACGCGCTGTCAGGCTTCGTCGATTGGACTCCGATCAAAGCTCAGTTGTTTGCGATCCATGCCCGTGCTAAAGGAGAGGCTGCCTGATCGCCACTAGCGATGTTCGGGGCTTTGCTTCTAGCTGACCGAGGTTTTGGATGATCGCGCCTCGTTCCGCCGGTTCTACGGCTTCTCCGGCGCCGAGCCGACGCCCGAGCGCACGGCGTTTGTGCGGTTCCGTAAGGTGCTGGTCACTTGTGGTCTCGATCGCACGCTGTTCAAGCGGTCACGGCCCAGCTCGCTCGCCTGTCGCGACGCTCCCGCCTGTCTAAGACCTTCCGCTATACCCCGCCACTGTGGGAGGATCTAACCCGCTTCCTCGATGACGGCCGGATCGAGCTGGACATCAATGCCGTCAAGCGAGCAATCTAGCCTACCGCCCTCAATCGCAAGAATGCCCCCTTCGCTGGATCAGATTAGGGAGCAATCAACTGGGGCATCATCGCCTCCCTGATCAAGTCCGCAAAGCTCAACGGTTTCGACCCGCAAGCCTACCTGACAGACACCCTGACGGCGGTTGTCAAGGGCTACCCGGCAAAGCGTCTCGACGACCTTCTACCTTGGGCTGTTGTTCAACCCGCTACAACAGCTCCGTGTTCTGAAAACAGCGCTTACGCTGGGGAAAGCCCTCGTTCAGATGAACCTTCATGGAAATTCCTCATGCCGACAGGGGGCAGTTTGTTGTGACGCCTGATCGCTCTCAGCCGACACGACGCCTCCGATGAAATTCGCAACCAGGTCTGCAACCTGCCTGGACATGACCGCCGCTGAAGACGTCGTGTCGTCTCGCAACCACCTGATGGTCAGCCAGGTAAGGCCGCCGGCGAAGAACTTCGTCGTAATGGCTACCCGCTCCGGAGAGCCTGCCGAGGCGGCCATCGCCTCAGGCAGGAGCCTAGCTGCGGTAAAGTCGATCAGCTCGTCAAAGAACCCGGCGGTGCCGGCCTCGTCCATTACGCTCACGTAAAATGCCCGGTGGGCGGCCAAGTGCTCGAAGAGAGGCTCGGCTTGCTTGACGATGCAATCCCGTACTCTCTCGGTCGTCAGCACTGTTCCCGGCAGCAGCGGCTTCGGGAACGGAAATGCCGTCTCCAGCCGGCGGAAGGCGGCAACGCGCGCCGCCGCCAGAATATCTGGAAACTGCTGATAGAAGGTCGGCCGCGTCACGCCGGCCTCGCTGACCACCCGCGTGATCGATATATCCGCCAGCGGCGTCGTCTCGATCATCGGCGTGATTGCCTGAATGATCGCGTCCCGGCTTCTCTCCAATCTTGCGTCCATGGCACCTCACTTGGCCACTTTACAAACGTCAATTATCTCCTTATCATTTACGTTTGTAAATTATCGTTGCCGACAGGTCAAGGAGCCGCGCTCTTGTCATCGTCCGCCGCCGTCCCGCAGCCTCCGCTTAAGCCCATTGTCGGCAACCTTGCCGAGATCGACCCGGCAAGGCCCGTGCAGAGCCTCATGCGCCTGGCGCAGGAGTACGGGCCGTTCTTCAAGCTTCGGATCTTCAACCGCAGGGTGTACGTCGCCAGCTCCCAAGAGCTGGCCAATGAGCTCTGCGACGAGACACGCTTCAACAAGAAGGTGCACCTCGCG
This sequence comes from Pedomonas mirosovicensis, assembly GCF_022569295.1. Taxonomy (NCBI): domain Bacteria; kingdom Pseudomonadati; phylum Pseudomonadota; class Alphaproteobacteria; order Sphingomonadales; family Pedomonadaceae; genus Pedomonas; species Pedomonas mirosovicensis. The sequence goes on from NZ_JAKFIA010000002.1 coordinate 737,559, forward strand.
CTCGAAGAGCTTCGGGCCCTTGGCGGCGACGGCCTGTTCACGGCCTACAACGAGGAGCCGAACTGGGCCAAGGCCCACCGGCTCCTGATGCCGTCGTTCGGACCGATCGGCGTGCGCTCCATGTTCCCTCAGATGCTGGATATTGCCGATCAGATGTTCATCCGCTGGGAGCGGTTTGGCCCTGACAGCGTGATTGATGTCGCCGATAACATGACCCGGCTGACGCTCGATACGATCGCGCTCTGCGCCTTCAACTACCGCTTCAACAGCTTCTATCAGAACGAGATGCACCCCTTCGTCGGTGCCATGGTCGGTGCGCTCAGCGAAGCGGGGCTGCGGGCCCGGCGGCTCGGGCTGGTGAACAATCTTCTGCTGTCCAGAGCGCGCCAGTATGCCGCCGATCAGGATTTGTTGCGCAAGGTCGCCCATGATCTCATCAATGAGCGTCGGCGTGATCCGCATGGCGCCGAGAAGGACGACCTGCTCAACGTAATGCTCAACGGTGTCGATCCGGTGACCGGCGAGAAGCTCAGCGACGAGAACATCGGCTATCAGATGGTCACGTTCCTGATCGCCGGCCATGAGACGACGAGCGGGCTGCTGTCTTTCGCCACCTATCTCCTCCTCAAGAACCCCGACGTGCTGCAGAAGGCACGGGGCCTTGTCGACGAGGTTCTGGGCGACGAGATGCCCCGCGTCGAGCATCTGGCGCAGCTGCGCTATATTGAGCAGATCCTGATGGAGAGCCTGCGCCTCTGGCCGACAGCCTCCGTCTTTGCGGTCAAGCCTCTGGCCGACACCGTGCTCGCCGGCAGGTATCCGCTCGCGCCGACGGACACGGTGATGATTTTGGCGCCGATGCTCCATCGCGATCCTGCGGTCTGGGGCGACGACCCCGAGGCGTTCGTACCCGAGCGGTTCGCGCCCGAGAACGCCGCAAAGCTGCCGCCAAATTGCTGGAAGCCCTTCGGCAATGGCGCGCGCGCATGCATCGGCCGGCCGTTCGCCATGCAGGAAGCGCAGCTGGTTCTCTCCATGATGCTCCAGCGCTTCGACTTCGTGCTCGATGATCCAGGCTACACGCTGAGGATTCACGAGACGCTGACCATCAAGCCAGAGGGACTGCACATCCGTGCTAAAGCCCGGCGGCAATCTGGGTCGCTGGCGCGCACTCTGCTCACCACACCGGCGCTCGCCGCGCCGACGTCAGTTCTGCGGCGGGCGCCTAGCCTCGCGCCGCTGGACGAGAAGGCGACGGATCTTCTGGTGCTCTATGGCAGCAACACCGGCTCATCGGAGGCGTTCGCCAACCGTCTGGCGGTGGAAGCCACAGCCCATGGCTTCCGGCCGACGGTCGGCGCCATGGATGAGTTTGCCGGGCGCCTGCCGAGATCAGGTGCTCTGATCGTGGTGACGGCCTCCTATGAGGGCCAGCCGCCCGCCAATGCGCGCCAGTTCGTCAGCTACGTCGAGGGGCTCGGGAGCGGCGCGCTCGCCGGACTCAAATACGCAGTGTTCGGCTGCGGCAACCTCCAGTGGGCGAGAACCTATCAGGCCATCCCTAAACGGGTAGATGCTGCCTTAGCTGCGGCCGGCGCGAAGCGCATCGCCGAACGGGGCGAGGCGGATTCCGGCGGCGACTTCTTCGGGATGTTCGATGCCTGGGACGAGAAGATCTGGCCCCAGTTCGAGAGGGCGTTCGGCCGCGAGCCAGTTGACGCCACCGTTGATGACAAGCTGGTCGTCGAGTTTGCGCGGGCCGGGCGGGAGACCCTTCTGCGGCTCGGCGAGCTACAGCAGGGCATCGTGGTTGAGAACCGCGAGCTGGTGGATGTCTCGAAGCGGATCGCCGGCTCCAAACGCCACATCGAGTTCGCCTTGCCGAGGGGCATGTCCTACCGCGCTGGCGATTATCTCGCTGTGCTTGCCCGCAACCCGGATGCTCTCGTCAACCGCGTGCTGCGCCGCTTCGGCATTGCCTCAGACACCCGGATCATCCTGCATGCGCGCGGCGCGAACGCGGGTGGGTTGCCGACCGACCAGCCGATCAGCTGCGGCGATCTTCTCGCGAGCTTCGTCGAGCTATCCCAGCCAGCAACAAAGGCCCAGGTCGCGGCCCTGGCGAACGCCACCCGCTGCCCGCCGGAGAAGCAAGCACTGGAGAGGCTCGCCCGTGATGACTATGACGCCGAGGTGCTCGGCAAAAGAGCAAGCGTGATCGATCTTCTAGAGCAGTTTCAGTCCTGCGAGATCGACCTCGGCGCGTATCTTGCCATGCTGCCGCCGATGCGCGCGCGGCAGTATTCGATCTCCTCGTCTCCCTTGTGGAATCCGGAGCATGCCACGCTCACGGTGTCGGTGGTCGATGCCCCGGCACTCTCCGGCCAGGGCCGATATCAGGGTGTGGCGTCGTCTTATCTTGCGCGCCTGCAGCCCGGCGACCGAGTATCGATCGCCGTGCGCCCATCCAACGCCAGGTTTCATCCGCCTGCCGACCCGAAGACGCCGATCATCATGATCTGTGCGGGCTCAGGGATTGCGCCTTTTCGCGGCTTCCTGCAGGAGCGGGCGGCCCAGAAGGCGGCCGGCCAGGAGGTGGGCCCTGCGCTCCTGTTCTTCGGGACGACGGACCCGGAGGTCGATTACCTCTATCATGAGGAGCTTGCCTCCTGGCAGCGGGACGGCGTGGTTGAAGTTCTACCGGCGTTCTCGGCAAAGCCCGATGGGGACATTAAATTCGTCCAGCACCTTGTCTGGGCCGAGCGCCGGCGCATCGAGGCGCTGTTTCGCGAGGGCGCTATCGTTTTCGTCTGCGGCGATGGCAAGCACATGGCCCCGGCCGTGCGCGAGGCGTTGGTCAAGATCCTCAAGGAAGCAACCGGGTATAGCGACGCCGAAGCCGAAAAGTGGGCCGATGAACTCGAGCATGTGCGCGGCCGCTATGTCTCCGACGTGTTCGCCTGAGGGTTATGAACTCGCAAACGTGCTGCGCGTCAGGTAGTCCGCTGCCAGAAACACGAACAGGATTGCTGCCCAGGCGAAGGCGGAGAAGCCGGCGAGACGCTCGGTTCCGCGATCCTTGCGTAGGTCCATGAAGAACCAGAGGATGAGGCCGGCTTTCGTCAGGGCGATGCCATAGCTGACGAAGGGCGCGGCCGGGCCGAGCCCGAGGAGAGTGGCGGCGATGGTGAGGCTGAGCAGCGCCATGAGGGCAGCCCAGACGATCAGCAACCGGCCTGTGGCGCGGGTCATGAAGGCCTCGCTAAATAAAGGGTTGGATAGAGAAATATCCACACGACATCGACTAAGTGCCAGTAAAGGGCGATGTTGCCGACGACGACGGCGTTGCGATCGGCCTGCGCCAGCCGGCTTGCCGCTGCAAAGCCAAGCAGCGCGAGGCCGCCGATGACGTGGAGCGCGTGCAGCCCCGTCGCCGCAAAATACAGGTTCATGAAGAGCGCATGGACCAGGCTTTCGAGATGCGCCCCGGCAAGACCCGGCACCAGGCCGTCGCGGTATTCGAGGGTGTATTCCAGTCCCTTCACGGCAAGGAAAGCGATGCCGAGAAGCATGGCTCCGCGCAGCTGCCATGCCGCCAGCCGGGCTTGGCCTGAGCGTACCGCCTCGACGGCGAGGGCGACCAGCAGGCTGGAGGTCAGAAGTATGGCCGTGTTGAGGCCGCCCAGCCAGAGGTGCAGTTGAGCCGCTGCCCGCCCATAGTCGACCGGGTGCAGGAGCCTGATTGCAAGAGCTCCGCCAAGCAGGCCGCCGAACAGCATAACTTCGCTTGCAAGAAAGACGAGCATGCCGAGCCGGTCCGCCTCGTGCTGGCGGGCTGTGTCGTGGAAGGGACCATGGAGGCGGTTCTCTGTGGTCGCCGTTTCTTCCTCATGCGCCATCCTTCGTCTCCTGCAGCGGATAGGCGTAAGGGCCGCTGTCAACGATGGGCGGCTCATCGAAATTATGCTGGGGCGGCGGCGAGGGTGTTGTCCATTCAAGACCCGTCGCGCCCCACGGGTTCGGCCCAGCGGGCTTGCCGTAGCGCAGCGAGCGGAAGAGATAGAAGGCGGGCAGAAGATAGCCGAGCGCCAGCAGTGAGGCCCCGGCTGACGAGAGCACATGCAGCGCCTGGAATTCCGGCGCGTAGACATGATAGCGGCGCGGCATGCCCTCATAGCCCAGCAGGAACTGCGGGAAGAAGGTGAGGTTAAAGCCGCCAAAGACGAACAGGGCGGCGACGCGCGCCCAGATGTCGTTGTAGAGCCGCCCGGTGATCTTCGGCCACCAGTAATGGAGCGCACCGAAGAAGGCGCTGACCGTCCCGCCGACCATGATGTAATGGAAATGGGCGACGACAAAATAGGTGTCGTGGACGTGAACGTCGATGGCGAGCATCGCGACCATAAGGCCGGTCAGCCCGCCGATGACGAACAGGCCGATAAAGCCCATCGCGAACAGGAACGGCGCATCGAGCGAGATGTCGCCTTTGTAAAGCGTCACCGTCCAGTTGTAGACCTTGATCCCCGACGGCACGGCGACCGCGATCGAGAGAAACGAGAAGATCGCGCTGGCATAAAGGGACTGGCCTGCGACGAACATGTGATGCCCCCAGACGAGAAAGCCGATGACGGCGATCGCGATCGAGGAATAGGCGATGAACCAGTAGCCGAAGACCCGCTTGTGGGCGGCCGAGGTGATGAGTTCGCTCACGACGCCGAGGGCGGGAAGCACCATGATGTAGACGGCTGGGTGGCTGTAGAACCAGAACAGGTTTTGGAAGAGCAGGGGATCGCCGCCGAGGCGGGGGTCGAAGATGCCGATGCCAAAGAGCCGCTCCAGCGCGACGAGGACGAGGGTGATCGCCAGCACGGGTGTAGCGAGGACGAGGATGAGTGCGGTTGCGTAATGTGACCACACGAAGAGCGGTAACCGGCCCCAGGTCATCCCCGGCGCGCGCAGCTTGTGCACTGTGACAATGAAATTAAGGCCGGTCAGGATTGAGGAAATACCGCTCACAAATACCGCCGACATGGCTGCAACCACATAGCCGTTGGCAAAAGCCGAGGAGAATGGCGTGTAAAAGGTCCACCCCGTATCGACGCCGCCCAGTACCACGACCATCAGGGTCACAAGGCCGCCTGCGAGGTAGATGTACCAGCTTGCCAGATTGAGGCGCGGGAAAGCCAGGTCGCGCGCGCCGATCATCAGCGGGATGAGGAAATTGCCGAAGGTGTTGGGAATGGACGGGATCAGGAAGAACCACACCATGACGATGCCGTGGAGCGAGAAGGCGCGGTTATAGCCGTCGTCCGTCATCAGGTCGGCGGCGGGCGTCATCAGGTCGAGCCGCATCAGCGCCGCCGCCGCGCCGCCCAGGAAGAAAAAAAGGTGATCGATAAAATATAAAGAATGGCGATGCGCTTGTGGTCAGTGGTGAGCAGCCAGGACCGAAGGCTTATGCCTGCCCGCAGGTAGCTCACCTGCTCGGCCTTGGTGTCCGGAATGACGTCCTGAGCAGTGCGGGCCTTCATCTCTCAGCCCCTCCCAGGGATTTGATGTAGGCGCTCAGAAGCATTACCTCCTCCTCGCTGAGGACATTGGCAAAGGTCGGCATGATCGGCCGGTAACCGGCGGCGACGTCCCGGTTCGGGAGCAGGATGCTGTCGTGGATGTACTGCTCGTCGGCAAGGATCACCCGGCCGTCGGAAAGCGGGACCGGTGAGCCGTAAAGGCCGGCAAGCGAGGGTGCGTGCACGCTTGAGCCTGGCGTGTGGCAGCCGCTGCACCCGAAGCGACGGAACAGGGTTTCTCCCTGCGCTGCCAGGTCGCGGCTGGCGCCGGTCGTCTCGAGCCACTCAGAATAATCGGCTTGGCTGAGCGCAACGAAGCGCCCGATCATCCGGCTATGCTCCGCGCCGCAATATTCGGCGCAGCGCAAGGGGTAGACGCCGGGGCGAGTCGCCTCGAACCACATGCTCGTATAGCGTCCGGGCAGGACGTCCTGCTTGATGCGAAGCGCCGGGATGTAGAGGCTATGGATCACGTCTTGCGACGTCATGATGAGGCGGACCGAGGTGCCCACTGGCACGTGCAACTCATCAATTTCCCGTGCTCCGGACGGATGTTGGAATTTCCACATCCATTGCTTGCCGACGACGTTGATGACGAAGCTGTCCTCGGGCGGACGGCGGAGTTGGGAGAAGAGGAAGGTCGACCAGACGAAGAAGCCGATGATGAGGAGGAAAGGGATGATCGACCAGGAGACTTCCAGCCATATGTTGCGATCGAACTTGTGGGTTCGGTCGGCACGCCGGCCGTTGCGGTAGCGCACGGCGAAGACGACCAGCAGCAGGAAGACGGGCGCGGACAGGGCGAATACCAACGCGCCGAAGCTGCCGATCAGAAGGTCGACTTCCCCGGCGTGAGCGGATGCCTGAACCGGCCAGAGGTCGACTGAGTGGCTCATGCGCGCCGCCTCGCGAGTTTGAGAAGAAGGCAGGCGAGGAGGAGGACGGTGGTAAGGCCCGCAATGCGGACCGCGCGCTCGATCGCGAGCGTATAGCGGCCCGTCTCAGGGTCGAAATGATAGCAGAGGAGGATCAGACGATCGACGAGGCCGCCGGTGCGGCCTTCTCTCGCGTCGGCGACGGCCTTTTCGATGACGGCCGGCTCGGGGTCGAGGCCGTAGATCCAGCGAACGAGCCGTCCGTCCGCGGTCAGCATCGCACTGGCAGCGACATGGGCATATTGGCCGATGCGGGGGTCGAAGGCGTAGCGGTAGCCGAGCGCATCCATCGTGCCGCGGACTGATGTGGCCGGGCCGACCAGCGCCGCCTGGAACGGCGCGGCCTTGCCGTCCCGCTCGTCTCGCAGCCGGGCAAGGTTAGCTGCCGCATCCTCTGGCATTTCGGCCGGGTCGATCCCGAAGGCAAGCAGGGTAACATCAGCGCCGGGCCTGTAGCGCTGCCCTTCGGCGGCCTCGGCGAGGCGAGCGAGGGTGATGCCGCAAAAGTTCGGGCAAGTATGAAGAACGGGGATGAGGAGGATCGGCTTGCCAGCGCCCAATGCGCGCAGCGTTGTTGCCTTGCCTTCTGCATCGCGCAGCGGCAGATCAAGCGGCACGCGGGCACCGGGGCGCTCAATGATCTGCGCCACATCGAACGGATCGAACGGCCCTTCCGCCCGAGCCATCACGGGCAAAAGCGTTGCGAAGAGGAGAAGCGCCACCCGGATCATCGCGCGCTCTCCGCATGGGCCTTGGCCGTCGCGGCAGGGCCGGGCGGCGGGGTGGCATCGCGCCAGCCTTCGGACGCGACCGCCTGCATGGCATCCTCGATTGAGGCGGGCGGCGCGCCCGGCTGCCGCCCTGTATAGCCCCGCAGCCGGGCCTTGGCTGGCGCCTCGAGGGCCAGTCGGTCGGCGAGGGGGGCGGTCTCCAGCCGGGGCGGCGGCGGCGAGACGCGTGCCAGGATTGGTGTTTGTCGCCCGGCCTCCGTCCCTTTGGAGAGCAGGAGAAGACCAGCGATCGCAGCGCCGCTGATCCCTAAACAGACATACAGGAGGAGGAGTGCTTTGCCGACGCCGCTGGCCGGAACGTCGGTTGGCTCGAAGCCGCGCTCGCGCACGTCCTTCGGGACCGCTTCCGCCTTATCTGCGCGCTGGGCTTTCGTACCTGGCTGCTTTTTGCGGATCATGTGGGCGCCTCCCGGCGGCGGAGAAGCTGAATTACCCCGAGGATCGCAAGGCCGAGAACGGCGGCAAGATAGGCAAGAACGGCGATTGCCCCGCGCCCCGGCAGCGCGAACCAGGCCATCTCCAGCACCTTGCCGCCGACCGTGGCCGCTGCGAGGGTGAAGAGCCAGCGGCTGTTCGCCCGGAACGCGGAAAACAGGAGTGCGGCGGTCGTGCTCCCACCGATCAGGGCGACCAGCCAGAGGGTGAGCGGCCAGGAGGCCTGCTTCCGCGCCTGATACCAGGCGACCGCATCGGGCAGGTTGCCTGACCAGATGATGAAATAGGGCATGAACTGGAAATAGATCCAGAGCAGCATGAGGGTGAGGAACAGTCCGCCGAGCACCCCAGGGCGCTCCGCCGGTCCTCTGGCCAGCCGGACGAGCAGGAGGGCCGCAAAGCCGATCACCACTTCTATCGAGAGGACTTGCAGCCCGAAACCCGATGAGGCGAAGCTAGGGTCGAGCGACATCAGCCAGTCAGTCGCGGCCATCGTGGCCAGCAGCGTGAAGAGAATAAGGCCTGCGGCCGCCGCACCAGCGGAGGGACGTCGGCCGACATGAAGCCGGACCATCCAGAACAAGAAGGCGAAGTAGAGAGCCGTGCGCGCGGCGAAGAACAGCGGCTGGAGCCATAAGGCGTGGAAGGCGCTCGCCCCGCCGTCCCAGTGGTAGATGAAAGGAATGCCGAAGAGCACGGGCACAAAGGCGGCAGCGGCGGGGAAGAGAAGGGCGGTTGCCGCTTCGCACGGGACGCGCAGATCCCGCTCCCATGCGCCCGGGATAAGGCGCATCAGCATAAGAAAGAAAACCGCGCTCGCCGGAACCGACTGGAAGAGGACGGCAGCCCCGAGCCAGCCGGTCAGCGCATCCTCGGGCGCAGGAAGCGCTGCGGCGAGCGCGGCAGCGCAGAAGGCGACGGCGAGGAGAAAGGTGGGCCCGGCCGGCCTTGCAAGATCAATCCGCATCGCCGCCCTCCGTTACTTGTCGTCTGGCCTGGCTCACCTGCAGCGCGCGGATGTAGGCGGCGATCGCCCAGCGGTCGGGGGGCGAGACGCGGTCCGCATAGGAATACATGATGCCGTAGCCCTGCGTGATCACTTCATAAAAGTGGGCTGCGGGCACGGCCCTCAGACGCGGCTCGTGGAAGCTGGGCGGATGCGGAAAGCCCTGCCCCGGCACCACGCCGTTCCCCGAGCCATCATAAGCGTGGCAAACGGCGCAATAGATGTTGAACCGCTCCCGCCCACGCTCGAGGAGCGCAAGGCTCATCGGTGGTCTCTGCGCCGCCTGAGCTCGGACAGGTGCGCCCTGATCGATCGTGCCGGGCGGAGGCGATTGCATCACCATGCCGTCCGGCAGCAAGGCAGACGCCTCATAGGGATCGGCGCGCGGCTGCTGCACCATGTTGCCGTCGCAAGCCCCAAGGAGGAGAAGAATTGCCCCCACGCGCATCACGGTCCGTGCCTCTCGAATACTTCGGTCAGCGTCGCCGGGCTCAGCTGTTCGAGCGCGGCTCGCGCCCTCTCCCGGTCCGTGCCGGGTCCCGCCATGATCGCGAGGAAGAAGCGGTCGTCGGACGCAAGATGAAAACGCGGGTTATCGAACAGCGGATGGTGGAGGCGCGGTAGACCATTTCGCCGGAGCATGGAGGCGACCGCCGCGATCACCGCACACAGCACCATCGTCTCGAACGAGATCAACATGAAGGCCTGAGGCGGGACTAGCGGCCGGCCGCCGATGTCGAGCGGAAAATCGAGATTGACGCCGACCTGGAGGAAAAAACCGGCCACGAATCCGAAGATACCGCCCGCCAGGGTTGCGCGTGGCACGCCCTGGTCATGAAAGCCCAATGTTTCCGCAAGACCTTCGATCGGAAAAGGCGTAAAGGCCTCGACATTGTCAAACCCCGCCGCCCGCAGTTGCCGTGCGCCGTCGAGCAACGCCTCGGCTCGCGAAAATTCGGCGAGGACCGCATAGAGGCGCTTGCCCTTAGCCATGGCGCGCCTCCTCCGCTTTTTCTGCCTTTACTTCGAATGCCGAGATCACCGGCAGGAACCGCACGAACAACAGGAAAAGCGCGAGGAAGAGGCCGATAAGGCCCGCATAGAGCGCCCAGTCCCAGAAGGTCGCGTGGTAATAGCCGACCGAGGATTCCAGCCAGTCCCGATAAAGGCTCGTCACCAGCAGCATGTAGCGCTCCAGCCACATGCCAGCCGCCACGCAAAGACCGATGGCGAAAAGCGGCAGTGGGCTGCGCCGCACACCTTTCAGCCAGAGGAACTGGAGCGGGATGAAATTGAAGATTATCGCGCCCCAGTAGCTCCAGGCATAGGGGCCGCTCACGCGGTCGAGGAGCGTTTCAAACTCCGGACCGCCCGCATAGGCGCTCGTGAAGGCCTCTGCCACATAGCCATAGGCGGTCATGAAGCCGGTAGCGAGCATAAGGCGGCCGAGCATATCGAGATGCCAGGGGGTGACGAGATCCTTCAGTCCTAGCATGGAGCGCAGGCCGACCGCGATCATCGAGACGACCGCAAAACCCGAGAAGGCAGCACCGAGCACGAAATAAGGCGGGAAGACGGTCGAATTCCATCCTGGGATTGGCCCGGCGGCGAACAGCAGCGAGATTTCCGAATGGACTGAGACGACCAGCGGCACTGCGATGGCCGCGATCAGCCGGTAGGCCTGACGCCACCGCGCCCAATGTGATGCGCTGCCCCGCCAGCCAAGCGCAAACAGACCGAAGAAAACCTGCCAACGCCGTTTCCTTGCCCGGTCTCGCGCAGTGGCGAGGTCTGGGATGATGCCGATGTACCAGAAGAGAATGGAGACGATCAGGTAGGTCAGGACGGCAAAGAAATCCCAGGTCAGCGGGCTTCGGAACTGCGGCCAGATGTCCATTACGTTCGGATAGGGCGCCATCCAGTAGAAGAACCATGGTCGGCCGAGGTGGAAGATGGGGTAGAGCGCGCCGCAGGTGACCGCGAACAGCGTCATCGCTTCGGCGAAGCGGTTGAGGGTGTTGCGCCAGCTTTGGCCGAGAAGCAGCAGCATCGCAGAAATCAGTGTTCCCGCATGGCCAATGCCGAGCCACCAGACATAATTGGAAATGGGAAAGCCCCAGCCGACGGGAATGTTGTTCCCCCAGATGCCAGGGCCGCGCAGGAAGAGAACCGCCAGCGAGACAACCAGCAGCACGAGCAGGAGGAGCGAGAAGAGGAACAGCATCCACCAGGTGCGCCGCGCCGGAAAATGCGGGGGGATGCTGACCACCTCGCGCGTAATTGCGCCGTAGGGAGGCGCGGCACTGCTCATACGGATTTCCCTCCGGACCTGATCCGGGCGAGATAGGTGGTGCGGGGTCGCGTGTTGGCTTTCGGAAGCAAGGCATAGTCCCGCCCGCTCGCCTTGCGTTTGCTGACCGCTGTGTCCGGATCAGCGACGTTGCCGAAGACGATGGCTTGCGTGGGGCAGGCCTGCTGGCAGGCCGTCTTGACCGCGTCGTCGGGGATCGCTGTACCTGCTTTCTTGGCCTCGATCCGGGCATTGCTGATCCGCTGGATGCAGTAGGTGCACTTCTCCATCACCCCGCGCCCACGCACCGTGACTTCCGGATTGCGGGCGGCCTGAACGGCGGGCGGATCGTCGCCGGTATAGTCGAACCAGTTGAAGCGTCTGACCTTGTAGGGGCAGTAGGCCGAGCAGGTGCGAGTGCCGATGCAGCGGTTATAGACCTGAAGATTAAGACCATCGGGGCTGTGGACGGTTGCATTGACCGGACAGCCCATTTCACACGGCGCATTCTCGCAGTGCATGCAGGGCACGGGTTGGAAGACGTGAGTTGGATCGTCTGGCGGACCTTCATGGTAGCGATCGACGCGCAGCCAATGCATTTCGCGCCCCATCGCCACCTGCTCCCGCCCGACCATCGGGATGTTGTTTTCCGCCACACAGGCAACCACACAGGCGTTGCAGCCGATACAAAGGTCGAGGTCGATCGACATGCCCCAAGCCGGGCTGATCTTTGGCTGGGGCGGATAGAAGTTGGGGGTGCCCGACTCCTCCGGCAGGCGGTCGCGTGGCGATGGGACGAAACGCACAAACTCGTCTTCCTCGATGGCGAAATGATGCTGTGTCGTGACGATCTGCACCTTGCGCCCGGTGGGATGGAGGGTTGCGCTGTTCACAGCCCAAGGCTCTGCCGCGCTCCGCAAGGTATAGGCATCGAACCCGACCGTCTCGCTGACCCGACTGCCGCCTCGCCGCCCATAGCCGAGGTGTACAAGAACGGTTCGGCGCTCCTGTCCCGGCATGATCCAAATCGGCCCGATAACGGAGCGCCCATCAGCGCGCAGTTCCGCTTCATCCTCGTTTTCGAGCCCAAGCTCGCGGGCGAGCGCGGGACTGATGTGGATAGCATTGCCCCATGTAATCTTGGTGAGCGGCTTCGGCAGTTCCTGAAGCCATGGATTGGACGCACGGCTTCCGTCCCAGATGCAGGGGTCGGGACGCACGATAACGGTGAGGTCCTTCTGATTGGTCTTGCTAGATGCGACGTCGATAGGCGGAAACGCAATCTGCCCCACCTGCTCACTGCTTGGCGCAGTGTCGCTCACGAAACCAGCGAGCAAAGCCTCCTGCCAGCGTTCGTTAAAGTCCTCGCCCCAAGCGTGCGCCCAGGTTGCCCGTACCGCCTCGTGATCGCGGCTTTCCTCGTCGGAGAGGCGTGCGAGCAGCGCCAACGCCGGGCGGACATCGAGGAAGGGGCGGACGAGCGGCTGCGAGATGACCATGGAGCCGTCCGCCGCCCGGGCATCGCCCCAGCTTTCAAGCCCATGCGCCAGCGGCAGGTGCCAGTGGCTGAGGACGGCAGTCTCGTCATGGTGTAGTCCGGCCTGGATACGAAGTGGCACCTGTTCCATGGCTTCGGCGAAAGCCAGACCTGCGGGAGCCGTGTAGGCGGGATTAACGTCGAGCATAAACAGGATGCGAACCTCGCCGCGCGCCATGTCACGGGCGAGGGAGGAAAGGCCATCGGCCGGCGAGGCGGCGGGCGGCGCTACGAGTTCAAGCGCCCCCCAAGATTGCCGAGCCGCTGATTGAGGGCCAGTGCGAATTGCTGCAGCGCCGGCGCTGCATGCAGGCCAACGGTCAGCAGCCCCCGGCCCCGGTGCTGGTTCAGAGAGGATGCGGCGGCCTCTACCCAGCTTTTCTCCCGCGCATTCAACGGCTGAGGCCTGAGACCATCGACCCCGAGCGCTTGGGCAATGCCGATCAATAAGGCGGGCAATTTAGACACGGCGGCGGGCAGCCTGTCCGTAGCCGTCACCCCGGTCAGCGTCGGCGTCGGCTCGGCGACCAGCAGCAGGGCATCGCCATTACCGGATTGATAGGCAATCCGGCGTTGCATCCAGCCCTGCGCGTGGAAGGTCTGGAGCGGCCCCGGCCCGAGCAGGTCGTCGTCCAGGCTGACAATGACATGGGCGCGTTCGAGCTGCAGCCGCCGATCCAGCTGCCTGCCGAAAGACGCTGCCGCAGCTTCCGGCCAGCGCCCTTCGGTGGCCGAGAAGCTGTGCCAGCGGGCATGGGGCCAGCGTCGGCGCATCACCTCGATCTGGCGCAGGGCGGTGGGCGAGGTGAGGGGGCCAGTCAGGAGGCGGAACCCCGCGCCGCCGCTCTGGTCAAGACGCGCCGCCTCTGCCGCGAACATGCGGTCGAAATCCCCCCAACTCGTCATTGCCTGGAGATGGCGCGGCGCTGCCGATCGGTCCGGATCATAAAGGTCGAGGAGGGCAGCCTGGGTGAAGGCGTCGGTCGCGCCGCCGCTCGCGGGATGGCGCGGGTTGCCCTCCAGCTTCACCGGCCGCCCCTCGCGCGTCTGGCCGATCACCGGTTGGGCGATCCCTTCCATCGTCACCGCCGTCGCATAGGCGCGTGGCAGGCCGATCACGGTTCCCTCCGGCTCGACGACATAAGGCAAGGCGCGTTCATCCGGCCGGCGCTCACATCCGTCAAGGCCCGCAAGTGCGATCGCACCCCCGAGGCACTTAAGGATATCGCGCCGCCGCCAGTCGGCCGTCGATCGTACAAGGTTTGGAAACCGCGCCTCAATCGTGGCCCGGAAATCCGGGCGATCGACCAGCTCATCGAGGCTGCGCCAGAACGCCCGGCCCCGCGTCTCGCGAAGGCGGCTTAGGGCGGCATCGAGGCCAGGGAAATCAAGCCTGCTCATCGATGGCAGATCCCGCAGTTATCAAGAAGCTTGGGGTCGATGGCATGGGCCTGCATTGCCTGCGCTCCGAAGCGCTTTGACATCTCATCCGTCCAACCGCTCCAGTCCATCCGCGTCACCATGGCGGGGGGGCGGAGATGCGGCGCCGGGTTGCGATGGCAAGACAGGCACCATTGCATCTGGAACGGCTTTGCCTGACTGGTGAGCGGCATTTGATCCACCCGGCCGTGGCAGGTGACGCAAGGAACGCCGCGGTTCACGTGGATTGAATGGTTGAAAAAGACAAAGTCAGGAAGCTGGGCGACCCGGTTCCAGGCAATGGGCTTTCCTGTGGCGAAGCTCTCCCGAACCGGCGCCAATGCCGGAGCATCGGTCCAAATCTGCGAATGGCAGGTCATGCAGATGTGGGTGGCTGGGAGGCCTGCCCGGGCGCTCGTCTCGACGCTCGTGTGGCAATAGCGGCAGTCGATTCCGAGTTCACCGGCATGGTGCTTATGGCTGAACGGCACCGGCTGGCTTATCACCCAGTTTACACCGGTCGAATAGGTTGAATCCAAATAGCCGCCCCCGATTAGAAAGAGGAGTAGGAAGAGGGCGAGCGTGAGGAGAACAAGGCCTCCGTTTGCGAGGCGTAGCCAAGTGTCAGCGGACGGCCCGAATATTTGTGCCAACGCCCAGCCCCCTTTCAATACAAGGGAACGGCCTGCGCTGCGCCTGGTTCCGGCGGTGCCTTGCCCCGCTCAGGAGAGCATGCGCTCTGCCAGGAGCTGGGCCAGATGGATAGCTGTGCGCCCCCCGCGCAGGGCGATTTGTTCGCGGCATGAGAAGCCGTCGGCGACGATGATGGTGTCTTTGGAAGCCGCCCGAATGCGGGGGAGAAGCGCACGCTCGCCGATCTCGGCGCCGTAACGGGCGGTTTCCACCGCCATGCCGAACGGGCCAGCCATGCCACAGCAGCCCTGAGGCGGCCGCTCTACGGTAAGCCCAAGCCTGTCCAGCAGTGACAGCTCGCTGTCGAAGCCAATGATGGCATGGTGGTGACAATGGGCCTGGACAATCGCATGTCCGCCGCGCCGAGGTTCGGGAAAGCGATCGATATGCGCTTCCACGAAATCGGTGAAATGGATTGTCTGATGCGAAAGGCTTTCTGCCTCCTTCCGCCCGGAGAACAGGTTGGGAAGTTCGTCCTTGAAGGCGCTGGTGCAGGCGGGCTCCAAACCTATCATGGGCGTGCCGGCGGCGATATCATCAGCAAGGACAGCGAGGGTTTGCTCCCAAAGCGTCTTGGCCCGGTCGAGCATTCCCCAATCATAGAGCGGGCGGCCGCAGCAGAGGGGATGCGATGGGATGTGGACCGCAAAACCCGCTGCCTCAAGGAGACGCGTGGCGGCGATTGCGGCTTCAGGACGAAAATGGTTGGTGAACGTATCAGGCCAGAGGATGACCCGTTCGCCTGCGGTTCTTGAAGGCCGCCTCCGAAACCAACGCCGGAAGGATTGCCGGGCCATGGCGGGCACATCCAGGCCTTGGTCGATGCCACCTGCCCACTTGGCGATAGATGCGAGGCCTGGCGTACGAAATGCGAAATTGGCCAGCCACGGGACAGGCTCGGCGAGCTGTGCCCAGCGGTGGATGAGGCCGAAGGAATAAGCCGAGCGCGGGCGCCGGCGATGAGCATAATGATGCGCGCGAAATTCGGACTTGTAGGTGGCCATATCCACCGCCACTGGGCAGTCGCGTTTGCACCCCTTGCAGGCGAGGCAGAGGGAAAGGGCGTCCTCCACTTCCGCGCTATCCCAGCCGTCCTCAATCACGCCGCCGCGGACCATCTCGTGGAGAAGATGGGCACGGCCGCGTGTGCTGTGCTTTTCTTGATTGGTGAGGAGATAGGAGGGGCACATCACTTCCGCGCCCACATCCTTGCGTCGGCACTTGCCGACGCCGACGCAGCGGATCGTTGCGCGGGCAAAAGAGCCCTTGTCGGCAGGAAAGGCGTAGTGGGTCTCGACCTTGGGCGGATCGTAGCCAGGGCCGAGCCGGAGATTGGCGTCGAGCGGGTATGGATTGATCGCCTTGCCGGGATTGAGGCGGTTGTCCGGATCCCAGATCGCCTTGAAGGCGCGAAAGGCATTCACGAGGTCCGGCCCGTACATGATCTCGAGAAGCTCGGCGCGCGCCTCGCCATCGCCATGCTCGCCGGAAAGAGTGCCGCCATAGTCGGTGACCAGCCTTGCCGCGTCGGTGACGAACGCCCGGTAGGTGGCCAGGCCCTCCTCGCTGCGAATGTCAAAATCGACGCGGCAGTGGATGAGGCCGTCGCCGAAATGGCCGTAGACGGCGGGGTTGTAGCCATATTTGTGGAACAGCGCCTTGAGATCGCGCAGGTAAGCGCCGACACGCTCCGGCGCGACGGCACTGTCCTCCCAGCCAGGCCATGTGTCAGGCTGGCCAGGCACGAAGGCGGTTGCGCCGAGCGAGGCTTCTCTGATTACCCAAATTTGCTTCTGCTGCTTCTTGTCGGTCACGATGGACGCGGCGCAGCGGCCTTCCATTGCCGCCTGTAGCGCCGTAGCCTTTGCCGTCGCTTCGGCGACACTGTTCCCACCCAGCTCGACGATCAGCCAGCCCTTCCCTTCGGGAAAGAAGCGCAGGCCTCTATGGTCGACATTGCCACGCTTCACGGCATCGTAGAGGAGATCATCGAAGCCTTCGAGCGCGGCCGGGCCATGGCGCAGCACATCGGGCACCGCATCGGCGGCCTCAAAGATGCTGTCGAAACCCATGAGGCACAGCACCCGGCAGGGCGGGCTTGGTATAAGCCTTAGCGTGGCGTCCAAAATGATCGCGCAGGTGCCCTCGGTCCCGGTCAGCGCCTTGGCGACATTGAACCCGTGACCAGGCAAAAGAGTATCGAGATTTTCAAAGCCCGATACACGGCGCGGGATTTGCGGATAGATTTGCTCGATCAGGCTGCCATAGCGATCGCGCAAGGCAAGCAGCGCCTTGTAGATCTCCCCCTGCCGTCCGCCAGTCTGGATCAGGGCCGACAGCGTCTCGTCCGGCGTCGGGCCGATGTCAAGAACATGGCCATCATAGGTGAGGATCGTCAGCCGCTCGACATAATCAGATGTGCGGCCGGACATGACAGAATGAACGCCGCAGCTGTTGTTGCCGATCATGCCGCCCAGCGTGTTGTGATCGTGGGTCGCGGGATCGGGGCCAAAAGTGAGGTGATGTTCTTCCGCAGCATTGCGGAGTGTATCGAGGATGCAGCCCGGCTCCACCACCGCGGTGCGCTGGTCCGGATCAAGCGACAAGATTCGGTTCAGATGCCTCGAGAAATCGATGACAACGGCGACGTTGCAGCACTGGCCGGCGAGGCTGGTGCCGCCGCCGCGGGCGAGGATTGGCGCGTCATGCTTGCGGCAGAGGCGGACGGCTTCGATGACGTCCTCGCGGGTACGGGGCGTGACAACGCCAATAGGGACCTGCCGGTAGTTGGATGCATCGGCGGCAAAGAGGGCGCGCCCTTGCGGTCCGAAGTCGACGTCGCAGGAGAGCGTGGCCTTAAGGTCGCGCTCTAGTGCCTTTGCCTTTTCCGCGGCGAAAGGCGCGTACTCCGCTTCGATCCGCCCTGACGGCGCCTTTTTCCTGATCCTCTCGTCCGCCATGCTTACACCAGTTCCCGCACCGTGTCGGAGGCGACGGTGAGAGCGATCTTGCCGCGATGGGGCGTACCCTTGGCGAGGCTTTCCGCGAAGTGCAGCACCTGCCTGGCTTCGACCTTGGGCGGAATCGGCGGGGCGTCGGGATCCACCACCGCCTCGATCAGGCAGGGGCCGGGCGTTGCCAGCGCGTCGCGCAGCTGCTCGCCGCAGCGTTCGGGATCGTCGATCGTGACGCCACGTATGCCGCAACCTTCGGCAACCTTGGCAAAGTTGATCGGCTCCAGCTCGCAGACATATTCGGGGTTGCCAAGGAACACCATCTGCTCCCATTTGATCTGGCCGAGCGTGTTGTTCTTGATGACGATCAGCTTCACATCGAGACCGTATTTTTCAGGGTGACGAGATCACCCATCAGCATCGCCGCCGATCCATCGCCGATGACAGCGATGACCTGCCGCCCCGGATAAGCGACGGCAGCCGCGATCGCATAGGGAAGGCCGCAGGCCATGCTGGCGAGCGTGCCGGAGCAGCTGAACATCTGGCTCCCTCGCATCATGATATGCCGCGCGACCCAAGTGGTGATCGTCCCGCTATCGGTAATGACGATGGCGTCGTCGCTCAGAAGCTTGTTCAACTCATGGGTGACGATCTGTGGCCTCATCGGCATGTCGCGCCTCGTGCCGCGCTCGTTCATGAGGTCGCGCCATTCGGCCATGTTCTTCTGCGCGTCTTCCAGCCATCTGCGATTATCCTTCGCGCGCAGAAGCGGCAGCAGTTCGGTGAGCACCTGACGGCTGTCGCCGACGAGGCCTGCCTCGGCCGGATAGCGAAGCCCGATCCGCTTAGGATCTATGTCAATCTGTACGCAACGCGCCTGGCCGGGATCTGGATAATATTCAATATAGGGAAAGCAGGATCCGACGATCAGCAGCGCGTCGCATTTTTCGAGCGCATCCTGAGACGGAGTGGTGCCGAGCAGGCCGACGCCACCGGTCGCATAGGGGCTTTCATCCGGGATCGCGCCCTTGCCGAGAAGCGCTGTGCCGACCGGCGCGCAAATCCGTTCGGCGACGGCTTCCAGTTCCGCGCGTGCTCCAAGAGCGCCGCGACCCGCGAGAATGAACGGCTTCTCGGCGGCATTGAGAATTAATGCGGCGCGTTCGAGTTGGCGCCTGTCCGGCACATGGGCGCTGCGAGCCATGAGATTGGAGACATGATCCTCCACATTGCGTTTGGACCGCTTGGCCTTGGACATGGGCATCGACTGAACGTCGACGGGAATGGTGATGTGGGTGGGCTGACGATAGGCGAGCGCGGTGCGGCAGGCCAGTTCGGTTACGTTCTCGA
This sequence comes from Pedomonas mirosovicensis, assembly GCF_022569295.1. Classification (NCBI taxonomy): domain Bacteria; kingdom Pseudomonadati; phylum Pseudomonadota; class Alphaproteobacteria; order Sphingomonadales; family Pedomonadaceae; genus Pedomonas; species Pedomonas mirosovicensis. Next base: position 756,539 of record NZ_JAKFIA010000002.1, read on the forward strand.
CATGAGCCGGCCCCATGATCCGCGTGCTGTAGGCGCAAGCATCCATGAACAGTTTGTCGAGTTCCACGTCCTGCTGCGTGTGCGTGGAGAGCAGATCGTGGAATTGCAGGCCAGTAATGGCGAGCACCGGTTGACCGTCCAGCTTCGCATCGTAAAGGCCGTTCAGAAGATGGATGCCGCCGGGGCCTGAGGTGGACAGACAGACGCCAAGCCTTCCGGTCCACTTGGCATAGGCGCAGGCCGCAAAGGCGGCGGCTTCCTCATGCCGGGTCTGGATGAAGCGAACTCTGTCCTGCGTCTTCCGGAGCGCCTCGATCACCCCGTTGATGCCGTCTCCGGGTATGCCGAAGATCGTGTCCACCCCCCATTCGATCAGGGTCTCGACCAGAATATCGCCTGCGGTCAGGGTGGCCATGGCTCTCTCCACTGCCAAGGGGCTGTCTTTCGAGGTGAACCCCTGCCTTTCACGACTGTTCCCTCATCCCTGGAGGCATCATGCGGAACCAAGGGCGGCTTTCTTGTGTTGCCCAAGCGATGACTGATGTGGATCAGAGCTTCTGGCGGGACGGCGCCAGGGATGGTCGCCGCCGGATCGAGGATTACGGCCTTATCGGCGACAGGGAGACGGCCGCGCTCGTCAGCCGCACAGGCTCGATTGACTGGCTCTGTTGGCCGCGTTTCGATTCCGGGGCGTGCCTTGCCGCCCTGCTCGGCAACGCAGAGAACGGCTTCTGGCGGGTCGCGCCCAGGGCGAATGTAAAGGACGCGTTCCGACGTTATCGTGGCAATACGTTAATCCTTGAAAGTCGGTTCGTGACGGAGGAGGGCGAGGTCGAACTGGTCGACCTGATGCCGCTTCGGGGCAAGGCGTCCGATATCGTGCGTATCGTGCGGGGCCGGAGCGGCAAGGTACGGATGCGATCAGTGCTCGATTTGCGTTTCGATTATGGCGCTTTGCGACCGTTGGTCGATCGAGTGAACGGATACGAAATCTCAGCGCTAGCAGGGCCGCATGCCGTGGTCCTACGCAGCAGTTGTCACCTGAAGGTCGAAGGCAGTGCCATCTGCTGCGATTTCGAGCTAAGGGCCGGGGAAAGTGTCGAGTTTGTTCTCACCTATTTTGCCTCTTACTGTGGCCTGCCGGATCCTGTCGATCCTTATGCGGCGCTCGGGGAGACGGAGCACTTCTGGTCCGAATGGGCGGGCCGCTGCACTTATGAGGGGCCGTACCGCGAGCAGGTCGTGCGATCGCTTATCACGCTGAAGGCTCTAACCTACCGGCCGACCGGCGGGACGGTGGCAGCAGCGACAACCTCTCTTCCCGAAAAAACGGGCGGAACGCGCAACTGGGACTATCGTTACTGCTGGCTCCGCGATGCAGCCTTCATGCTGCTGGCCTTCGTCCATGCCGGCTACAAGGAAGAGGCCCAGGCCTGGCGCAACTGGCTGCTTCGCGCGGTGGCGGGAGAGCCGTCTCATGTGAAGCCGCTCTATGCGCTGGACGGCGACAAGGAGGTGTTCGAGCGGGAACTGCCCTGGCTTTCAGGCTTTAACGACGGAAGGCCGGTTCGGGTTGGCAATGCTGCGCACGATCAGCTCCAGATCGATGTATTCGGCGAGATGATCGATGCCTTCCATCTTGCTCGCAAACATGGCCTGCCCGATCACAAGCGCACCGATTACTTGCAACGCAGCCTTCTAAAGGTATTGGAAAGCCGCTGGAGGCAACCGGATTCCGGCATTTGGGAAATCCGCGCCCGGCCGAGACACTTCGTCCATTCCAAGGCGCTGGCCTGGGTCGCGTTCGATCGCATGGTGCGGGAGGAGGGCAACGGCGCCTGGGACGCGGTCCGCAGGACTATCCGTAACGAGGTGCTGGACAAAGGCTTCAATGCGGATCGGAAGGCCTTCCGACGCGACTATGACTCCGATGACCTCGATGCGAGCACGCTTCTCCTGCCGCTTGTCGGCATCATTGACCCCAACGACCCACGCGCCGTCGGTACAACGCACGCGATCGAGCGCGACTTGATGGAGAACGGCCTTGTCCTGCGCTACCGCTCCGATACGGCGCCGGATGGATTGCCGCCGGGCGAAGGCGCCTTCCTCTCCTGCAGCTTCTGGCTTGCTGACAATTATCACCTGCAGGGACGGCGGGAGGAGGCAGTGGCACTGTTCGAACGGCTTTGCGGTCTGTCGAATGACCTCGGCCTCCTCGCTGAAGAATATGATCCGGCACACGAAGCGATGCTGGGCAATTTCCCGCAGGCGCTGTCGCATGTCGGTCTGATCAACACGGCCTACAATCTGTCAGCGGCCAGGGGTCCAGCCGTAGATCGGCTGGGCAACGGCCACTGATGCGCCCCGGCGGCGGCCCCAGTCTGCCCGCTGAGGCTGTGAGCGCGGCGGCGCAGCTTGGCAGCAGCCCGGCCCGGCACCTCTATCACGGCCGCGACCCGAGACGCGCATCCTCCATCGAGGACCTGCGCGCCATGGCGCACCGCCGTTTGCCCCGTTTCGTCCTTGAATATCTGGAAGGCGGCGCAGAGGAGGAAGGTGCGCTTGCCGGCAACCGCGCTGCCTTCCATCGTTGGCATTTCCTCTCTCATGCGCTTGCCGGCGCGGCGGAGCCGGACCTGTCGATACCTTTGTTCGGAACCGATCTTCCGTTGCCGTTGATCGTTGCTCCGAGCGGTCTTAACGGCCTTTTCTGCCATCGCGCGGACATCCTCCTCGCCGAGGCGGCGGCAAAGGTCGGCATCCCCTTTACCCAGAGCACCATGTCGAATGAAACCATCGAGGCGGTAGCGCGCGTGCCGGGCCTTCGCCATTGGTTCCAGCTTTATATCATGAAGGAGGAGGCAATCACCCACGCGCTGGTTGACCGCGCCGATCGCGCCGGGTGCGAGGCGCTGGTCATCACGACCGATGCCCAGATCTTCGGCAAACGCTCCTGGAGCAAGCGGGAGCGTACCGACCCGACGAGCTTAACGCTTGCTGCCAAGTGGAACGCCGCCCTCCACCCCGGCTGGCTGGCGCGTACCCTTCTTCCTGCCGGGCTGCCGCGATTTCCCAATTTCCAGGACTGGCTGCCGGACGACCGGAGAAGCCTGTTCCGGAGCGCCTTCTGGATCAGGGATCATATGGACAAGGGTGCTGACTGGGAAAGCGTCGCGCGCATCCGCGACAGGTGGAAGAAACCGCTGCTCATCAAGGGGCTCCTGCGACCAGAAGATGTCGACAAGGCCGCCGCTATTGGTGCCGACGCAGCGGTTCTCTCCAATCATGGAGGGCGGCAGCTTGATTGGGCCGCGGCCCCACTGGATGTCCTTCCTGCTGCACGTGAGGTCGCCGTTGGCCGCATCGCGCTGCTGATGGATGGCGGCATCCGAACCGGGGGCGATGTATTGAAAGCAATGGCGCTCGGCGCGGATGCGGTGCTGGTCGGCCGCGCCCCGCTCTACGGTCTGGCGGGCGCGGGCAGGGCAGGGGCCCTGCGGGCCATTGAAATCCTGGCCGATGAAATGGAGCGGGATCTGGCGCTACTTAGCTGCCGGTCTCCCTCCGAATTGGATGGCAGTTTCCTCATGGAGGAGCGCGGCGCGATCTAGTCTCGCCTTTTCGCCAGCAGCCAGCCGATGCCGGCCGTCAATGCCGCCACTCCGATCGCAGCGCGATTGCGGTTGAGCCACATCTGCCAGCTCGTTTCGTGCGCCTGCTCGTCGAACCGGCCATGGGCAGCAAAATCACCGGGCACGGGTTCGAACAGATTGTCCTTCCTGTCTGCTTCAATCGGCTCGGCGGAGGATTGGCTCTCAACGCCCGTCGCAGCGAGATAGTCGTCGACCAAGGACGAGGCGAGCTCGTCGGCGCATATTGCCTCGACCGTCGTATAGCCCACCCATACCTCTTTGCGCCGCACCTGCGCTGCGAAGCGGATGGCACGGGCGGCGACCTCCGGCTGATAGATGCGGCCGACAGGACGCGGCTTATTGCGAATATGGGCGCGCGCCCAATCGAACTGCGGCGTGTTCATTGCCGGTAGTTGGACCATGGTGACATGGACCTTGCTACGCCGATATTCCAGCTCCGGCCGGATGGAATCGAGGAAGCCCTGGATGGCGTGCTTCGCCCCACAATAGGCAGACTGGAGCGGAATGCCGCGATAGGCGAGGGCCGAACCGACGAGCACGATCACGCCCCGGTTGCGCGGCAGCATCCGCCTCAGCGCCGCGCGGGTGCCATGCACCTGGCCGAGATAGGTGACGTCGGTGACGCGGCGGTATTCCTCGTCGCTCATGTCCATAAAGGTGGAAAAGATGCCGGCAAAGGCGTTGTTCACCCAGATATCGATTGGTCCAAGCTCCCGCTCGATCCGCTCCGCCGCCGCCTCGACCGCATCATTATCGGAGACATCGACGGAAAGGCCGAGCGCCCGCCCGCCCATCGCTTCCACCTCCGCGACGGCAGCATCGATCCGGTCTTGCCCACGCGCCAGGATCGCGACGTTTGCACCGGCCCGGACAAACTCCCGGACGGTGGCTCGCCCGACCCCCGCCGTTCCGCCGGTAACGACCACGACTTCAGGCATCGGCATAGGCCGTGGTGGACAGCAGCGCGATCTCCGCCCGCCGGCTGTCGAGCCGCGTGTGCTGGACGACGATCGGCCGGTTCGACCGAATTACGGAGGAGTAATCGGTATCACGCGGCACCGGCTCGGGATTATCCAGGTCGTTGAACCGCAAGTGCAGGGTCCGCCGGGCTGGGACCGTGCAGTGATAGGGACCAGCGGGCTCCCGATCGGCGAAGTAGAGCATGATCTCCACCTCGGCATCCTCATCGCCTGCGTTCAGCAGGCAGGCGGTCTCGTGGGACACGAACGCGCGATCCGTTGGATCCACGCTCGTAGACGGAATATAGCCCTCCGCAATCGCCCATAGCGTTCGGCCGATCATCTGCGCTCCTCCCGAGAAGCGAACGGCGAACGGGGAACATTGGTTCCTTCCGAAGGAGTTGGCTCACTTATAACCTGAAGCGTTGCTGCCGCACCCGGGAGTTGCTGCAGGTGCGCTGCGCCCAGAGGTTGACCACCGCCCACCCAGATATCCACTTCGCCCGCCGGCACGTGTCGATGCCCTTGAGCATCGACAACACTCAGCGCCTCCGGATCAAGCGTGAAGCGAACGTCTTTCGCCTCACCCTTCTTGAGCATGATCCGCTGGAATCCCTTAAGCGCGCGAATGGGTGCGCCTGGGGTTTCATGCGAGACATAAAGCTGCGCGACCTCCGTGCCGTCGCGCGCGCCAACATTTTGAACCCGCACGGTGACATCAATGAGCTCGCCCGCTGCGATTTTCTGCCTGCTCAGCCGCAACGGGCCATAGAGGAAGCGGGTGTAACTCAGCCCATAGCCAAACGGATAAAGCGGTTTACCCCGGAAGTAGCGGTAGGTTCGCCCCTCCATCGCGTAATCCTTAAATGGCGGCAGGTCGCCCGCCGAGCGATAGAAGGTCACGGGCAGGCGGCCGGAGGGGCTGAAATCGCCGGCAATCAGGTCAGCGACTGCACGGCCGCCGGTCCCGCCCGGATACCAGGCTTCGATGATCGCGGGAAGATGGGCGTCCGCCCAATTAACCGCCAGCGCGCTGCCATTCATCAGTACCAGAACCACCGGCTTGCCGGTTGCGTACAGCCGCTTGAGCAGTGCTTCTTGATTTGCCGGCAGATCAAGGCTGGTGCGATCTCCTCCGGAAAACCCGGCCGCGTTGACCCGCATTTCCTCACCCTCCAGCTTCGCGGTAAGGCCACCCACGAAAACGACCAGATCGGCTTGGCGAGCAGCGGCAATGGCGGCATCCTCGCGCGATTCAGCGCCGCTCCAGGCAAGGCTCTGGTCGCCTCGCGATCCCTTCTGTCGCGCCTCAATCACGAAGCGGACGGGCACCCCAGCCTTGAGGTCGATCTCGCGATCGACGATATCCGAAGGCTCCGCCGCATCCCAGGTGTTGACCACCTCCTTGCCATCTATGGTAACCCGGTATCCATCGAAGCTGCTCACCTGGAACCGGTACGCGCCGCTGGTCGGCGGTGTCATCCAGCCGCTCCAGCGTACGCTGCCGTTGCGCTCCTCGCGGTTGGGGCGTCCCCAGCTGAAGTGGACTGTCTTCTCGGTGGAGATCTGCGTCGGCGTGCCTGCGGGAGTCGGTGTGGCGAACACTTGCCGAAGAACGCCGCGCGCGGTGCACCGGGCATCGAGGCAAAGCGCGTCCTCCGGCACCGGCTTGAAGGGCGCGCCCGTCAACCCGGTTCCCTCGACAAAATCAATGCGCGTCTCGGGGAAGCGCTGACGTAGCCCTTCCAGCACCGTCACCGGCTGGGAAGGGGTGCCATTGTAATTACCAACGAGCGCGTCCACATTGTCGGCATTCGGACCGATGACCGCAATGCGTTGCGGCGCGACCTTGAGCGGCAAGAGACCATCATTCTTGAGAAGAACGAGCGAGGCGCGGGCGACTTCGCTTGCAAGCGCCGCATGCTTCGGCGTGTCGTTATCTGCGGGGGTAATTTCAGCGTAGGGCGGGATGGCTGGCGGATCAATCAGCCCCAGCCGGATGCGCGCGGCCATCAACCGTGTCACCGCGCGGTCGAGGACTTCGACGGGCAACAGTTTTTGTTTGATCGCGCGTACGATGATTGCAGGGTCGCTGCTCTTATCCCAGCCGAACTCGGCGCAGAAAAGGTCGGTACCGGCCTTCAGCGCTGCCGCCGCAGCCTCTTCGGGTGTGCGGGTCCAACGATGCGCGTCAGGCTTGAAAAAGTCAGCGATGGCGGCGCAATCCGAGACGATATGGCCCTTGAAGCCCCAGTCGCCGCGTACACGCTCATCAAGCGATGGGCTGGCGCAGGCGGGCACGCCATCAACAGCATTATAGGCGCACATCAAACCTTCCGCGCGCCCCTCGGTCACCGCTGCCCGGAACGCCGGCAGATACGTATCTTCCAGGTCTTGCGGAGAGGGATGGACGTCCTCGCTGTGGCGATCAGCCTCCGGTCCGCTGTGGACGGCATAGTGTTTCACTGTCGCCAGCGTCTTCAACATGCGCGGGTCGTCCCCTTGCAGGCCTCGGATGAAAGCCACGCCGAAGCGGCTCGTGAGGTAAGGGTCTTCGCCCCAGGTTTCCTGGCCGCGTCCCCAGCGGGGATCGCGGAAGATGTTGACGTTCGGAGACCAGACAGTGAGGCCGCGATACTGTCCCGAGCTGCCATCGGCCCCGCGGGAGGCGAGGTACTTGGCTCTGAACTCGGTTGCGATAACATCGGCCGTGCGCTGTATCAGCGGTACGTCCCATGTTGCCGCCATGCCGATGGCCTGCGGGAATACGGTCGCTTCCCCAGCACGGGCGACCCCATGCAGCCCCTCGCTCCACCAGTTGTAAGCCGGGATTCCAAGGCGCGGTATTGCGGGCGCATCGTGTTTGATCTGGCTCGCCTTCTCGAGCAGGGTCATGCGCGCGACCAAGGAGGCCGCCCGCGCATGCGCCTCGGCGATCAGCGCCTCCATCGGCGATGCATCCTGATGGATCGTCTCTTGATCCTTTGTGCTGGGAGAAGGGGTCTGGCGTTGCAGAGTGCCTGAAGCTTGCAGCTGCGCGGGCACGAAGAGAGCGTGAGCGGCCAGGAGGAGCGCTGGCAGCCACGGATATCGATGTTTTGTTTTGCTGCCCATAATGCCCCCTCCTCATATGATTTGAGTAAATGATAGCGCTACCAATTGAGAGTGCAAGTGGGAGATCTGTGCAGGGAGGGAGGCTGGATGTTGTTATGCATCCTCTGATAGGCGGCGCCTTCCAGGCTTTGGCTGATGACAAAAGAGGCGCCAAACAGCGCGTATTTATTAAAAATGCTGCCTTTCCAATAACTAGGGGCCAAAACTCCTAAGGTTAATCAGATTGCCGCATGCAAATAATAATGATATATTATAAAGAACAATGACTTCGCCTGGGGGCTTTGCAAGCGATCTCTGTCTTGAGCCCGTCGAACATACGTCGATGAGGCGTGGATGCCGTTCGATGGGCGGCGTTCGCGCCTGATGGTTTGGGCCACCATGACGCGATGACAAGACATTGCGATGAACTGCTGGGGTAGGGGGGCGTATGGACGAAGTTGATTTTCTGATTGTTGACGATGATCCGGCCATTTGCGAGCTGATGAAACGCGTCGCGAAGAGCTGCGGCTTTTCCGCTGCGGCCGCGACGGATGCCGGGACGTTCAAGGATCTTTACATCAACAATGACGTTAAGGTCATTGTCGTTGATCTTTCCATGCCGGGGATTGATGGCATCGAGGTATTCCGCTTCCTTGCGGAGGCAGGGTGCCAATCCAATATCATGATTATCAGCGGCTTTGATCGTCGGGTTGTCGATTCCGCCTGGCGCCTGGGCGAGCAGCTAGGGCTCAAGATGACATCCGTCATCTCCAAGCCGGTCCGCTTGGATACCTTCCGATCGCTGCTCAAGCAGTCCATCGCCAACCGCCAGGAGTCTGGCTCCAACAGGCCTCCTGAAATCACCGCAACGAATATCCTGGAGGCGATCGCCTGTGGTGATCTGACGCTTGCCTACCAGCCGAAGACCGAAATTTCTAGCGGCAGGCTCGTCGGGGTCGAGGCGCTGGCGCGGTGGCGTCACCCCAGGCTGGGTATGATTCCGCCCACCGTGTTCGTGCCGTTGGCGGAGAAATACGATATTATCGACCGGCTGACGGATCATGTTCTGAAAACTGCCCTGCGGCAATGGCGCGAATGGCATGAGGCCGGGCTTACCATCGATGTTGCCGTCAACTATTCGGCCTTGAGCTTTGGCCGCCTGGATGTTCCCGATTTCGTGCGCGCCCAGTGCGAGGAATATGGCGTGCCGCCGCACCATCTGGTTATCGAACTGACGGAAGGGGCAACGCAGCATAGCATCCGGCTTCTGGATGCGATGAGCCGTTTCCGCCTGAAAGGCATCAAGATCTCGCTGGATGACTACGGCACGGGCTACGCCTCTCTGGCCCAACTGCAGCAGCTTCCGTTCAATGAAATCAAGATCGACAAGCGTTTTGTCGAGAATGCGGACAGGTCGCGTGACTCGCGTGCGATCGTAAAATCGGTGATTGAACTGGCGCACGACCTTGGCCTGACCGCGACGGCGGAAGGGGTAGAGACGCAAAGCATTCTCGATCTGCTTCTGGAACTGGGCTGCGATCAGGCGCAGGGCTATCTTATTGCCAAGCCCATGCCGGGGCCAGAGCTGACTGGATGGCTGGAGCGGCGCGGCTAGGACCGCGCTGGCCTTATCATCCGTTAAGGCTGTGCGTCTTCGAGCACTGAGCGGATGGCACGGGCGAGGTCATGCTTCCGGTAGGGCTTGCTCAGCATTGCGCCGTGCTGGAGGCTGCGCTGGCTCTTCTGCGATGCCGTCTCCGTATAGCCGGAGGTAAAGAGCACCCGCAGCCCCGGATGCCGCTCCTGCGCTGCATCCGCTAGATCGAAACCGGTCATGCCGCCTGGCATGATGACGTCGGTAAACAGCAGATCAATGGCGGCAGCGGTTTCAAGAAGCTCCAGAGCACGGGGCGCATTCTCAGCCTCGATTGTCTTGTAACCAAGTTCTTTGAGTTGACGGACGACCATAGCGCGCACGTCCGGGTTGTCTTCTACAACCAGGATAGTCTCGGTGCCGGTGGGCAGGCGGGTCGTCCTGATCCGCTGCTCGTCGCGTACGCCATCCGTGGCGGTGACGCGGGGCAGGTAGATCCTGATGGTGGTTCCCTGTCCCGGCGCGGTATCGATCTTCAGATATCCGCCGGATTGCCTGACCAGTCCGTAAACCTGGCTGAGACCAAGGCCAGTGCCCCGGCCTGGCTCCTTGGTGGTGAAAAAAGGCTCCAGGGCGCGCGCGGCAATTTCCGGCGTCATGCCGACGCCCGTGTCCCGCATGGCAAGCATGGCGTAGTCGCCGGGAGTCAGCTCCGCATGGCCGGCAGCATCGGCCTCCTCCAGATGCACATTGGCCGTCTCGAGCGTGATGGTTCCGCCGCCCGGCATCGCATCACGCGCATTGATGGCGAGATTGAGAATGGCGTCGTCCACCTGCGCCGGATCGACAAGCACGGTCCCGAGATCAGGAGAGGTTGCGGTTTCGACGCGGATGTGCTCGCCCAACGTACGCCGGAGCAGGGCGACGATATCAGAGAGCCGGTCGTTCAGATTGACGGCCTTCGGCTCCAGAAATTGCTTGCGCGCGAAGGCGAGAAGCCGCCGGACCAAGTCTGCGCCCCGTCCCGCAGCGCTGAGAACTTCGTCGGTGAGTTCTGCCTCCTCCGTACCGTCGGTGAGCAGCTCGCGCAACAGTTCGGCATTGCCCAGTATGACAGCGAGCAGGTTGTTAAAGTCGTGGGCAATGCCGCCGGTCAACTGGCCAATGGCGTCCATGCGCTGCGTCTGTTGGACCTGTCTCGCCAGTTCATTGCGCTCGGTAACGTCACGGACAATCAGCTGCGTGGCTGCCATTTCGTTATATTTAACCGTAGTGGCGATAATTTCCGCCTCGATCGCAGTTTCATCGGGGCGCTCAAGCCTTTCCACCCGCGGCATGTCAGGCAGATGCGATGGCATGCTCTTAAGCGCCTCAAGGAGTTTCTGCTGGGCCGGTTCCAATCGACTGATCCGCTTGCCGATCAGAACGGCCGGGTCCCGCGCTCCGAGCAGTTGGGCTGCAGGCCCGTTGGCGAAAACGATCTCTCCCCCGGCTTCGACGAGCACGCCATCAGGCAGCGCTTCCACCAATCCAAGATAGCGCTCGGCATTTTCGCGCGCCGTGATCTCGGCCAATTTTAATGTGGTGACATCCTGGCAAACTCCAAACAACGCCGAGGGTGCGCCATCGTCACCTCGCTCCGCCCGGATTTCCGACCAGCAATAGCGTACGTCGCCGTCCGGGCGAATAATCCGGAATTCCTCACGGGCCGCGATACCGGAAGCAAAGCACCGTTGCAGTGACCGTTCGATGCGGCCCCGGTCCGATGGGTGAAGCCTGGCCAGAACTGCATCGAGCGGAACCGGGCCTTCACGCTTCTCCAATTGGAAGATGCGATGCATCTCATCCGACCATTCAACGGCGTCGATGTTGCGCGGCAAGCGCCAGTTCCCAAGCCTGGCGATCGCTTGCGCTTCCGCCAATTGACGCTTCTGGTCCTCAAGGTTGCGCGTCCGGATCTGGACCAGCCGCTCAAGTTCTTGCGTTTGCCGCTCGAGCATGCGCTTGGCGGCGGACAGCTCCGCCTGGCTTGCCTGCAGTTTGTGGTTGGTGTGAACGATGTCCTCGAAGGTGGACAAAAGCAAATCAAGGATCTGCTCCTTGTCCGACTGGATCACGAAGCGTTGACCGAGGAACATGACATCGACGCCGCCGTCATCCTGACCGCTTCGCCTGACCGTCCGATTGTCGAGCACGGTCCGGACACGTTTGATCAGCAAGTCCGGATCATAGGGCTTGGTCAGAAAGTTGTCCGCGCCGCATTCGAGGCCCGAGACGATATCCATTGGATCACTGAGAGACGATAGCAAGACGACCGGAACCTTCGCGCCGTCTTTTTGTGCCTTCAGCCGCCGGCACAAGTCATAACCCGTCATACCCGGCATGACGATATCGCTAATCACCAGTTCAAAGCGGGCAGGGTCGAACAGCGCCAGGGCCTCCTCGGCGCTCGTGGCAATCTCAACCTGGAGGCCGGCGGATTCCAGCACGAAACGGAGTTCCGCCGCCTGGGTCCTGCTGTCTTCCACGACAAGAATTCTAGCCACCCGAAACTCCTGTCATATTCCGCCGGGTCAGCTCGATCAGGCCGGCGGTGATCTCGCCGAGTGGCAACACCGTATCGACCACGCCTTCGCGCACGGCCTCTCCCGGCATCCCAAAGACGATCGAGGTCGCCTCGTCCTGGGCGATAACTCGCCCCCCAGCTTGCTTGATTTCACGCAGTCCTTCAACGCCGTCCCGTCCCATGCCGGTCAGGATCAGCGAGAGGGCCGAGGCGCCGTAGTGACGCGCGACGGACCGGAACAGGTAGCTGGCGGATGGACGAAAGCCATCGACCGGGGCCTCGCTTGTCAGCATGAGGCGCGATCGGCTCGCCAGTCCGAGATGCTGGTCGTCCGGGGCGAGATAGGCTGTGCCTGGGCAGATGCGTTCCTGGTCTGTCGCCAGCTTCACATGCAGCGGGCAGACGCTGTCGAGCCAGGTCGCGATGTTCTGGGCAAAGCCTTGGGCGACGTGCTGCACGATCAGGATAGGCACCGGGAAATCCACGGGCAGGCCGCCCAGGATATGTCGCAGGGCGGCCGGCCCGCCTGTCGAGGCGGCAATGGCAATGAGGCGAATGGGCGCCTCCTCGAAGATGTCCTGCCGCGCTGGCGGTTGCGGCTGGTTCCGCCGCCACTGACGCACGACCTTGACCTTCGCCATGGCCTTGAGCTTGGCCAGAAAAGCCTCTTCGATCCGCCGCTTGACCGACGTATCAGACGACGGCAACTCGAGCACCGCGACCGCGCCGCCGCACAGATCAAGCATCGAGCGGCCTGTCGGCATAGGCTGGCCTGCCTGCTTGAGCAGCACGATCGGGGTCGGTGCCTCGATCATGATTTCCTGGCCCGTGTCGAAGTCTTCCGAGACGCAGAGATCGAGCCCGAGGACGACCAGATTGGGGCGATGGCGCTTCGCCAGGGCAAGCGCCTCGCGTCCGGTTGTGGCCGTGCCGACAACCTGGACCTGGGGATCCTGCTCGATCAGGCGGAGGAGCGCAGCGCGCGTGGGCAACGAATTCTCGGCGACAACAACCTTTATCAAGACGACCTCACAGCATGCGCGCCACAGTATCGAGCAAGCGCTGCTGATCGAACGCGCTCTTGACCAGATAGGCGTCGGCTCCTGCCTCTAGACCACGCGTCTTGTCATCCTCCGTCTCCCGCGCAGTCACCAGGACCACAGGAACGGAGCGCAGCTTTTCAGAGCGGCGCATCGCCCGCGTCAGGGCGATGCCATCCATATGAGGCATCTCCACATCCGTTACCACCAGGTCGACGTCTCGTTCCTGGAGCAGCGCCCAGGCTTCAGCCCCGTCGCACGCCACCAGAACCTCGTAGCCGGCGGCGGCCAGCGCCGACTGTTCGAGCGTCCTTGTTGTGATTGAATCATCGACAACAAGCAGCCGCCGCTTTGTCGGGGCGGCGTCCGATTTTGCTATCGACGGGTGCAGAGCCGCACCCTGCTGGTCAAGGCTCATGGCGAGGGCCGTGGGATTGATGACGAGGGCAAAACGGCCATTTGGTAGGATGGTTGCACCGGCAAACAAGGTGATGCCCGCCAGCCGACGGCCCAGGCTACGGATCACCAGCTCCGCCTCGCTGAGCGGTTCATCGATCGCCAGCGCGATCTCGCCCTGTCCCGCCGACACGATAACGACGTTCAGCCAGCTTGGCCCGGCAGGGTCTTGCTTGTTGCGTACGCCGAGCCATTCCGCCGCCCCAATAACCGGGACGGGCAGGCCATCCTGCAAGATGACGCTCCGACCGTTGAGCTGGCGGATCGCTTGCGTCTCGACGCGCATCAGCCTGTGCACATACAGGCTTTCGATCGCGAAGATCTGGCTGCCGCAAGCGACCAGCAATGCATGCGTCGTCGTGACTGTCAGCGGCAAGCGGATCGAAAAGCGGGCGCCTGCGCCGGGCGTTGACGTAACGGAGATGTCGCCGCGCAGGGCCTCGACAGCGCTTCTCACCGCATCCAGTCCGACGCCGCGGCCTGAGATCTCCGTGACCACGGTTGATGTCGAGACGCCTGGCTGAAAGATGTGGCGAATCAAGGCGGCCTCGTCATCGTTGGCCTCGCCCCATCCGTGGCGTTCTGCCTGTTTCCGGAGCGCGCTGATATCCAATCCTCGCCCGTCGTCCTCGACAATGACTTGCACCTGCTCCCCGATCAGCCTGGCTGCAACGGTTACGCGCCCCTGCGCCGGCTTGCCCGCTGCTTCCCGTTCCTCGCGGGTCTCAAGGCCATGGTCGAATGCGTTGCGGACCAGATGGCGCAGCGCGTTGCGAAGTTCCGCAATGATCGAACGGTCGATTTCGACCTGTCCTCCCTCGATTATCAGTCGCGCGTCCTTGGCACTGGCGGAGAGGAGATCGCGAACGGTCCGGTCCAGCCCCTCGCACGCCGTGGCAAAGGGCTCCATCCGGGTAGCCCGGATCTCGGCCTCGAGCGAGGTGGCAGCGTGGTCGATCGATCTCCGGTTGGCTGCAAAGCCGGTAGCAACGGCCTGCAGGCCCTTCTCAAGACTGCCGAGGTTCTCAGCGAGCATTTGCGCTTCGCCCGCCAGGCCGGTCCCCTTGGTGCGATGCTGGGCAACAAGTGCCCGCATGTCGTTCCGGGTTTGGGTCAGTCTGGCCTGGAGGTCTGCCAGCGCCTCCTCAATCGTTCCGGTTCGTGACCGGGCCAGTAGCAGTTCGCTGCTCTGGGCGAGCAGCATATCCAGCCGCTGGGCAGGAAGCCGGATATGGGTCTCCGTTGCGGTTGCCGCTGCTGGTTCCTCGGGTTCGGTCGTCGGGATCGGTCTGGCAGAACTGCCGGGCATCGGCGCAGGCGTTTCATCGAAGGCCGCCAGCCGCGCCAGCAGGTCACGCATGGCACCGCCCTCCGGCTTCTCGCCGCGCTGGATCCGTTGCCCGGCCTCGGAAATGGCGTCGACCGCGGCATAGAGCAGCTGGAAGAGGGCGTGGTCAGCCTCTCGTTGTCCATCGCGCAGCGCCGCGAAAATATCCTCAAGATGATGGCAGGCCGTCTCAATGGGCCGAACATCAACCGAGCGCGCGGCGCCTTTCAGGCTATGGGCAGTGCGGAACAGCTTCCTGAGAAGCTCGGCCCGCTCCTGGGCGTCTGCCTCCTTTTCCAACCGCAACAGATCGCGTTCCAGGTCGCGCACGAGCTCTCGAAGCTCGCCCTGGAATGTTGCCATAAGATGTTTGATGAGATCCTTGCGTTCCATCGTCAGCGGCCATACCCGGAAAGTCGCTCCTTAAGGGTAACGCCCAACGCATTGAGATTCTCTGCGGCCTGTTCCGCCTGCCGTGTCGCCGCCAGATTCTGGCTGCTCGCCTGATTGATGTGCATCATGGCTTGGTGGATTTGGCCCATGCCAGTGGCCTGCTGCCCGGAGGACGCAGAAATGTGAGCAGCTGCCAGCGCTGCGTCCGCGATGATGGCGGCCAGCTGAGTAATGATGTTGCCCGCCTCGCTGACGGCGGACAAGGCCTGTTCAACGCTCCGGGCTCCTTCCTCCGTAACGCGCACCGATCGGTTCGCTGCCTTTTGAATATCGCCGAGGATGCGGCGCACCTGGGCGGTCGCTTTCTTCGACTGATCGGCCAATGCCTTGATCTCGGTCGCCACAACCGTGAACCCTCTGCCGTGCTCGCCGGCGCGAGAGGCCTCGATGGCGGCGTTCAGCGCCAGAAGGTTGGTCTGCTCGGCGATGTCGGTGACAGCGGCGATGATGTCGCCGATCGACTGCGCCTGTTCGGCCAGGTTTACAACGCTTTCCGCAATCGACTCGGTCTGACGGCGCACCGCCTCCATCGCAGAGGTGGTGTCCGCCACGGCCTTTTCACCGGCGCTGCTCAGCTCGACCGCGCGTTGTGACGAGACCTCGACGGCCTTTGCCCGCTCGGCAGCTTGCTCTGCCGTCTGCAGCACCTCATCCACCGTCGTGATGGTCTGGGCAACGGCAGAGGATTGCTGCCGCATGCCGGCCGCCTGCTCGCTGGTGCCGGCGAGGATTTCCGCAGTTGCCGTCGTGAGGCTGCTGACGGCTTCGGAGATGGCGGATAGCAGGTCTTCAAGCGCCTGGCGGTCTCGCGCTTCCGTTTCTATTCGCTGGCGTAGCTGGCTCGTCATCTCGTTGAATGACGTGCCAAGAGCAGCCAGCTCGTCCTCGCCCTGAACGGGGGCTGCGGCATCCAGATCGCCGCCGCTGATCCGGTCTGCCGCCGAGGCGAGCGCACGGATCCGCCTCGAGATATTTTGGGCCATGCCGACGAGCGGCAGGAGGGCAAGGAGGATGATGCCAGCGAAAAGCCACTGGGAGATGTTAAAAGCTTCAACGGCCTGGCGAGAGGCCGTCTCGCGCAGGTCAAGACCACGATCGACCAAGGCTGAATAGTCGCTCAGCGAACGGTCAAGCTGGGCAAGAGCAGCCTCTGCCACGGCCGGATCCTCGGTTGCCAGAAAGCGATCGAGCACAGGCCGGACATTCGTACGCCAGAACAGTTGGCGTTCCTGGATGTTCGTGATAACCGCCGGGTCGGTCTCCGCCGCAATGCCTCTGGCGCGATCGCCGTTGGCCATGTCTTCCAGATTCTGTTCGGTCAGCTCAATCTGCTGCCGCAGGCGATCCAGATTCTCGGCGCGCGTTGCGCCTGTCTCGGAATGATGCTTGTACGCAAAGTAGAGGATACGATGGGCGGTACGCGCCTTCGCGGTCAGCGAGGTGGCGGCGAGATCGGCCTTCAATCCCTTCGCTTCGTAAATATTCCAGGCAGCGAATGCCACCGCCAGAATAAAGAGCGCGATCGGTATCAGCGTGAGCCTTGTTGAAAGACTCGCGGTGAAGCGAGAGCTTGCAGTCATGTCGTCGGTCCCCCCTGAATGCCTCATCCGCTAATGAAAAGAGCCGGTTCCGCAAGCAACGCCGCGCCATCCAGTATGACAAGCGCATCGGCGGTCATGCCTCGCACGCATGTTCCACCCGTGGCAAAGGCCTGATTGGCGACAATGGCGTCGCTGGGCACGCGGATGACCCGCTCCACGCTGTCGGCGAGAATGCCGAACTCACCCATTTCCCGGCCGACTACAATGACATAGGACAGGTCGCTCAGCCCCTGGGATGTGAAATCGAACAATTTCCTCAAATCGAATGCAGGCAGGATTTCGCCGCGTACATTGCAAATGCCCGCAAGATAAGAGGGTGTCCTTGGCACGATCGTCAGATCGCGGACTTTGGCAATTTCACGAACATAGGCCGTTTCCAAGGCAAAGCGATCCGTCATCACGCGCCACGTGACCACTTCGAGTCCCTCGGCAACATCCTCTTCCCGGCGCAAGGGTTGGGCCAGAGCGCTGGCGCGCTTTTCAAGGCATTCCTTGGCATGCTCGGTTGACGGCTCAAAGGCGGCCTCTACCGCTTCCGATGCCCTCGCAAGACGCTGCCGGAGCCGCTGCCAATCTGTCGCCCCCTGACTTGATGTGGTGTCCGTCATATCGCCTCCTCAAGGGATGAGAGGAGTTGATCGAACTGCCGCTTCGCAGCCCGCGCAAGGTCTCCGGCCGTCTCCCCGTCCGTAAGCGGTACGATTTCCTGCTCGGGTCTTTCGGCAGATAGAGCGAATGTGTTCTCGAATGCCCGGCGGGCGGCCATAAGATCACCTTTGCCCAGCAGCGCCATGCCCAGCATCATATGGGCTGCGGCGAGACTGGGGTTGATATAGAGCAACTGACGCAGTGATGTGATGGCTTCCTCCGTCCGGCCATCAGCCAGAGCCAGCGTGGCCAGCAGATAGCGTGGTTCGACGGATAACGGCACGCGCCGGATCACCTCCTCTGCGGCCTGCTGCGCGGCGCTGATCTTGCCTTGGTCAGCAAGCGCCCGGATCAACGCGAGATCGATGTTCTGATTGTTGGCCCCAGGTTTCCGCCGGCCGGTCGGACCGGAGGGCGAGGGGATGTCTGCCAGCTGCGGCGCGTCTGGCCGAAAGGCCGCCCTTGGTGGCGCTGCGGGCCGCGCATGATCGAGGACTTTCGGTAGGATCTTCGTCTCGGCCATGGGCTGCAGGTCGGCTTGGTCTATCCGCCGGTACAGCACCCCAGCCGCCGTGATGACGGTCTTGTAGGGGGCATAGGGCCACAACGGTGGATCTGACGGACCGGTGAGCAGCCAGCCGCCATCGGCCAGGCAATCGAACAGTCGCCGGGCAACCGCCTGCGTCGTCGCGGCATCCAAATAGATGAGAACGTTGCGGCAGAGAATGAGGTCCATCCGGGTCAGGCCATCCTTGGGGGAGGGCCGGAACTCGGAGGCAAGGTTGAGATAACGGAAGCTGACGCGCGACCGAAAGCGGTCGGCCAGGCGAAACCGGCCGGCGTCCTTCATGAAATAGCGGTCCGCGAGCTGCCCGCTGCCGTCGCCTCTGAGCGCCCACGGGCCGTAGACAGCGGCGCGCGCCTTGTGCAGGGCATCTCGCGAAATGTCCGTCGCCAGGATATGCGCGCGCTCCGCCCAGCCTTCTTCTTCGAGAAGGATGGCGAGCGAGTAGGCTTCCTCGCCCGTGGCGCAGCCAGCGCTCCAGATATGAATGGGCGCGCCGGCCGGGCGGCCCCGGTCCAGGTCCGGCAAGATCGTCTTCTGGATCAGCTCGAATGAGGCGGGGTCTCGAAAGAAGTAGGTTTCACCAACGGTAATCTCGTTGACAAGCGCCTCGAACATGGCCTCGTCGGTGTGAAGGGCATGCAGCAGCCAGTCCGGGTCCGCCATTCCGCGGATGGCGATGGTTCGCTGAATCCTCTTCTCGATCTCTGCCCGCCGGTCGGGTGGGATGAGCAGCCCCAAACGGTCCTGAAGGTAATCGATTGCGCTGTCGATACCAGCGGAAGAGGGCAGGGAGCGGATCACGATATCGTTGTCTCCGCTGTTTCCGCCAAAGCCTCGTCGAGCGTTGCTTCCTCGGCGGCAGACAGGAACGTCTCCAAAGACGCGATGACAACCAGCCCCTGGGCAAGCTTGGCGACGCCGGCAATGCCGCCTGCCACCTGCACCAGCGATTGAATCTCCTGAATCTCGTCCGGCGACACCTCCCTCAGCCCCAGGACATGGTCGACCCGGAAGGCGACTTTCCTGTCGCCGGCACGGGCGATCAGCAGGTGATCTGCCGGACGTACCGGCGCGGGGGGAAAGCCAAAGCGGGTGCGAAGGTCAAAGACGGGCACCACCTCACCCCGAACGTTGATGATGCCTTCCACGGCAGCGGGCGCACGGGCCAGGGGCGTAATCGCAACGGCGCGAACGGCTTCGACCATATCCTCAAGCCAAAGCCCGAAAGTTTGAGAATTGAGGCTGAACGTTACGAGTGTCCGTCTCATTACTGTCCTGTCGCCCAAGGCGGCGCAATTGGAACAAATGTATTATCTAGCATCTCGTGAGAGCATGCCAGCCTCAAATGCGATGCGGAGCGCCTCGGATAGGGAGCGGACGCCAAGCTTGCCCATGAGGTTGGCCCGATGCATCTCGACCGTGCGAATGCTGATGCCAAGTTCATGGGCGGTCAATTTGTTCGGGAGCCCGCGCCCGAGGGCCTGCAGGACCTCCAGTTCACGCTTGCTCAGCTTCGCGAGCAGCTCGGCGCTCCGTCCTGTCTCGCTGGTCCCGCTGTCCTGCTGTTCCCACTTCAAGAACGCTGCCTTGATTGCGGCAACCAGAGCCTTGCCCTGATAGGGCTTCTGGACAAAATCGCATGCGCCGGCCTTCATGGCGGTGACGGCGGCGGTAATGTCACCGTGGCCGGACAGAATGACCAGCGGCCACGTGACACCCTGGCTGGCGAGCGCTTCCTGAAGCTTGAGGCCGCTGACTGCCGGCATCCTGATATCGAGCAGGATGCACCCCGGCTGCTTGGCTTCGATGTCATTCAGAAATACCAGGCCGGACCCGTAACATTCGACAGTATAGCCCTGCCGTTGCAGAAGGCGCGCAACCGTGCGGCGGAGCGCAGCATCGTCATCGATGACATAGACGATTTCCGGTTTTTGCCCGTCTGGTCTCATTGCCCCGACTCCGCCCCCCTACGACATCGAGTACTCGCAACATAGCGCGAACACAGAAAACCGAGAATTGAGAAATCAACGACCAATCAGGCCCCAGGCTTAACAGTCAGATGGCGTGAAGCAGGGGCGGCAAGCTGTGTTCGGCGAGACATCAGGATGATGCTCACGCAAAAAAGTGGCCAAAAATACTGTAGATTCCACAGCTGTTTTCCGGACCCCGGACATTCCATAGTGCGCGTGACGTAAGGCGAGTTGCTTTGCTTATCAGTGCAAGTTGCGTTGCTTACCTGGTATTACGGCCAGGTCCCTAAACGGTGCTCCCCTGCGGCCATGATCGCGGCTGCTCGAGCTAATGACCGTCTGAGGGCAGGGGCCTGAAAGACCGGCATTGTCCTTTCCAGGCGAGACGGGACTTAAGTGCTCATTTTTTCAGCACATGGCGGCAGGCTTAGGCATATCAATGCCTTAGAGGCGTTATATATGAAGAATATACACGGTTATCCACAGTTTGTGTGGATAAGCCGAGCATATCTTCCGGCCAATCACACCTCTGAATCGCAGACACCGTGGGCAGGAAGTCGGCAGTGGTTGCTCCCTATACGGAAATGTGGATCGAAGCTGGGCATGGCTTTAATTTAACATAATCTTGATTATACGTTTTAAGTCGACCCGTGAGGGAGTGCGAACGCATTCCGGTTCAATGCTACACCATGGTCGGTGTCCTCGCCCTGTTGACGCTTCTCATGAGCGCCAGCGCTCTGGGCTTCTCCCTTTTCATGCTGAGCCTCGTCACCCGCATCCCGATACCGGAGCTGCCTGCATGAGCCCAGGGATTGGTCATGCCCTGGGTGCCCAACGCCCGCTACGATAAACCGGTCATCCGCTTCGTAGCAGCCGCCCCTCCCCCTCGCCGCAGCTATCACGGAATGGTTGTAAAGCTGACGATGGTTGTCTTGCCGATATCATCCCATTATCGTGTACAGTATACAATAAGGGGAGGAAGATGTGAGGCAAGCAAGACGTGCAGCTGCAATCTGCGGTCTCGTGCTATCGGTGGCCTTGGCGGCGCCGTTCGGGCCGGCGGCCGCCAGCGCCACGGCAGATGGCTCTACTCTGACGTTGAAGGCCATCTATGGGCCCGACGCGGTCAAGCTCGACGACAGCCTGGTCACCAAATGGTTTGAAGCGGGAAAGGCCTATACGGCCATCGAGAAGTCGGCCACCGTAGCTGGAGGCGTCGATCTGGTTCGGTATGAAACGGCCTCCGGCAAGCGATCGGTGCTCGTCGATGCATCTTGGTTGGTGCCCGCCGGTGCAAAAGTGCCGCTGCAGATCTCGGATTATGATTGGTCGACCGACCGGGCCCAGGTTCTGCTCTTCGTCCGTGCGCCCGGTGCCCGGCGCGGCAACCCGGCAGGCGATTACTGGCTGTTCGACCTGAAAACCAAGGCCCTGCACAGGCTCGGAGGCGATGCGGCGCAATACAGTCTGCTTTATGCGACCTTTTCGCCGGATGGCCGCCGCATCGCCTATGTGTGCGGAAACAACCTGTTCGTCGAGACAGTGGCGGATGGCTCGATCACCCAACTGACGCAAGACGGCGGAACGCTCATCCTCAACGGCCGGAGCGACGTTGCCTATGAGGAGGAGTTCAGCCTCGGCAAGGCGTTCGAGTGGAGCCCGGACTCGCGCCGTATCGCCTATTGGCGGTTCGATACCTCTGGCGTGGGCACTTTCTATCTCATCAACAACACCGACGGCATCTATTCCAAGCCGATTCCGCAGCAATATCCCAAGCCCGGCACCACCATCTCGGCGGTGCAGGTAGGAACGGTATCGGTGGAAGGCGGCGCGACGACGTGGTTCGCCATCCCGGGCGATCCGCGCCAGCGCTACATCCCCCGGATGAGTTGGGCAGACAGCTCGTCCGAAGTTCTGATCCAGCACCTGAATCGATTGCAAAATCGCAATGAGGTGCTGATCGGCAAGGCCACCGATGGATCGGTGCGGCAAGTGTTCCTCGACGAAGATGCCGCATGGGTAAACGTGAACGACCGGCCCGCATGGATCAAGGGCCGCTGGTTCACCTGGCTGAGCGAGCGCGACGGCTGGCGGCACCTCTACCTGGTGTCGCGCGATGGTAAGAAGGTCGAGCTACGCACGCCAGGCGACTTCGATGTGGTGAGCATCGAGAATATCGATCCCGAGCACGGCACCGTTACCTACATCGCCTCGCCCACCAATGTGACGCAGCGATACCTGTATCGCGCGAGCCTGACCGGCGCGCCGAAGCTGGAGCGGCTGACGCCGGCGGGACAGGAAGGCTATCACGCCTACGATATCGCGCCGGATGGGCGCTGGGCATTCCACACCGTTTCCCGCTTCGGCTCGCCGCCGGTCACGGACATCGTCTCCCTGCCCCAGCACAAGTCGGTGCGGACAATTGCCGGCAACGCTGCAATGCACAGCTTCGTTGAGGGGCTTGCGCGCGAGAAGACGGAGTTCTTCAAGGTCGATATCGGCGGCGGCACGCTGCTCGATGCGTGGATGATGAAGCCGCCCGGCTTTGATCCGGAAAAGAAGTATCCGCTGCTGGTCTATGTTTATTCCGAGCCGGCCGGCCAGACCGTTGCCGATAGCTGGGGCGGAGACCGCTACCTGTGGCATCTGATGCTATCGCAGCAGGGCTATCTGGTCGCCAGCGTTGACAGCCGAGGCGCAGCGGCCCCGCGCGGGCGGGAGTGGCGCAAGAGCATCTATCGCCAGGTCGGCATCCAGGCCTCGGCGGATCAGGCGGCAGCGGTGCGGGCCATGCTCGCCAGCCGGCCCTATATCGATGCCGACAGGATCGGCGTGTGGGGCTGGAGCGGCGGCGGGGCTATGACGCTCAATGCGATGTTCCGCTATCCGGATCTGTATAAAACCGGGATTGCCGTGGCCGCGCCTGCCAATCAGCGGCTTTATAATGCCATCTACCAGGAACGGTACATGGGCCTGCCCGAAGACAACGCCAAAGGCTATGCGGAAGGCTCGCCCATCAATTTCGCGCAGAACCTGAAGGGCAACCTGCTTATCATTCACGGCACCGGGGACGACAACGTCCATTACCAGAATCTCGAGCAACTCGTAGATCGGCTGGTGGCAAGCAACCGCCAGTTCCAGATGATGGCCTACCCCGACCGATCGCACGGGATCAGCGAGAAGCCCGGCACGCGACTGCACCTGTTCACGCTGATGACCAATTATTTGCACGAACATTTGCCTGCAGGAGCGCAGGCCAGATAAGGCGACGGGCCACCCAGTCAATCGACTGCTCCGTGCGAACGTGGCCAAGCGCAACCGACACTGATGAAGATCGCCTCCGGGTTATGCCCGGGGGCGACCCTCTCCGGACTGTGCCCAGGGATGGCTCTGCCATGGCCCGCAGAGAGCGCCCGCCCACAGCAGATTAATCCAGATTACCTAAATTCTTGCCAAAGGTCATAAATCGTATACCGTATATTTACCAAAAAAGGGGGTCGGCTGCTTCACCGCAGCCGAATAGGAGGAGAGATCGCATGATCCGCACCAAGTTCGTGTTGCTGACCGCTGCAGCTCCCATGATGTGGGCTGCTTCGACCCATGCCCAGGAGGCCGCGCCAGCGGCCGCTCCGGAAGAGGCTGCGATTATCGTGACCGGCTCGCGTCTGCCGGGCAGCGACCTGACGGCCGCCGCGCCGGTCACGGTGCTCGACCGCTCCGAAATCGATGCCACCGGCGCGACCAATCTCGGTGAGTTGTTGCGTGAACTACCGGTTGCGACCGCCTCGGCCAGCGACTCGGCTGGGCGCGGCAATGGGGGCAGCGCAACGGTGGCGCTGCGCGGCCTGAGCGCCGTCAATACGCTGGTGCTCATCAATGGACGCCGCGTGCTGCCCAGCAGCGGCGACGGCATCGTCGACCTCAACAGCATTCCGTTCGAGGCCGTGGAGCGTGTCGAGGTGCTGCAGGACGGCGCTTCCGCCGTCTATGGCTCTGACGCGATCGCGGGCGTGGTCAACCTCATCATGCGTAAAGACTTCGACGGCCTGATGATCAAGGGCGGCTACGGTATCTCGAGCCGCGGCGATCTGCCGAACCGGGAAGTCAGCGCGACCTTCGGCCAGAAATTCGACCGCGGCAGCTTCGTGTTCAGCGGCAGCTGGCGCAAGGCCGACGGCAATCTGATCGCCGATCGCCCGATCAGCCGGGACCCTGACTGGCGTTCCAAGGGCGGACGTAATTTCCGCGATCCGCTGCCGACCGTCGCCGTAGTGCAAGGCCTGCCTGGGTTCGGGGACCAGGAAATGATCCTGCGCGAGGGCGTTGGCCAAGCCGCATCCACCGCCGATTTCCGCGCCTTCCAGTTTCCAGGCACCGGCCAGACCGGGCCGAACGACGGCATCAACTACTGGCAATATGAAACCAGCGCCTCGGATATCGAGCAGGTCAATCTCTGGTTCAATGGCGAGTACGATATAAGCTCAAGCGTCACGGCCTTTGTCGAGAGTTCGTATAACCGCCGCACATCGCTTGGCTATCTGGCGCCCGATTATTTCGGCGCGGTTTACGGCGATCCGATCATCGTCAGCGCCAATAATGATTATAATCCGTTTGGCGTCGACCTGAGCGTCGCCCGGACGATCGGCGAACAGCCGCTGCGGGGGCGGCGGCAGTCCAATGTCACGTCGAATACCTACCGTATCGTGGCGGGCCTGCGCGGCGATATCGCCGGGGACTGGACCTGGGACCTGTCCTACAATCACCAGAACCTTGACCAGAATACTTTCGGCGGCGAAGGCGTCCTGCGCGATCGTCTCATCCAGGCAGCCGGTGACTCCGATGCGTGCCGCGCCGCGAACAATGGCTGCGTGCCGATCAATCTGTTGGGCGGCCCCGGCTCGATCACGCCCGAGATGCTCGATTTCATCTCAGCCGACAGCTACACGCGGATCAACGCCAGCCTGGACTCGGTGGTCGGCAACGTCTCCGGCACCCTGTTCGCGCTGCCGGCGGGCGATGTTCGGATGGCGGTTGGCGCGGAGTATCGCAAAGACAGCTTCTCGGTGGATTATGATCCATACTCGGAGATCAACGCCTTTGTCGCGCGCTCGCTGACGCCGGATGCGTTCCCGCCCTCACGCAAGGTGAGCGAGGTTTATTCCGAAATCGCCGTGCCGATCCTGGAGGATGTGCCATTCTTCCGTCAGCTCTCCTTCGATGCGGCAGTGCGGTACTCGCATTACAATGCGTTCGGCAGCACCACCAATCCGAAGGTCGGCGTCAAGTGGCGTCCGGTTGAGTCCCTGATGCTGCGCGGCTCGTGGGGCACTGGCTTCCGTGCGCCCTCCTTCACCGAGGCCTTCGGCCCCCGCTCCCGCGGGTATCAGACGATTGTCGACCCCTGCTCCGGTCCCAATTTCGCGTCGCTGCCGGGCTGTGGTGGCCGCCAGGCGCCGACCAACACCACCGGAGCGTTCGTCGTCAGCGGCGGCAACCCGGATCTGACGCCGGAGAAGGCTAAAAACCTGACGCTGGGTTTGGTCTACACGCCGGAGTTCCTGCCCCGCTTCTCGCTGACGTTCGATTTCTACAGGATCACCAAGGACAACGTCATCAGCACGGTCAGCCGGAACTTCATTCTGGAGGAGAACGCCGCAAACGGCAGCTACGCTGATCGCATCACCCGCAATGCCGACAACTTCGCCGTTACCGAGATCATCGCAACCCGAGAAAATCTCCTGACACAGAAAATCCAGGGTTTCGATCTCGGCCTCGACTACACCACAGAGGAAGGGCCATTCGGGCGATTCAATGTGCGGCTCGACGTCACCTATCTCGACAGCTTCAAGCAACCGCCAGCCCCCGGCGCCGATCCCGAGGAACGCAGGGGCACCTATACCGACGAGCTGGGCACGCTGGCCAAATTCCGCGGAACGGGCCGGCTTACTTGGTCGCTTGATGGCTTCACCGCCAGTTACGCGGTCCGGTATGTGGGGCCGGTCGAGAATATGGGGTCCTTGCTCGTGAACGGCGAGCACTTGCGCGCCGGTAGCTATTTCCAGAACGACCTCGTGGTGAGCTACCTCCTCGAAAGCGCAAAGACCAAGTTCACCCTGGGCGTCGAGAATATCTTCGACAAGATGCCGCCGTTCCTGGAAGGCAATTTCGCCAACGGGTTCGACCAGACGACGTTCAACTCGCGCGGGCGCTATTTCCTCGTGCGCGTCGAAAAGCAGTTCTAACGCGTGGCTACTCTTCCCCCGAGGGCGACCCTCGGGGGAAGAACCGAAGGGATGTGAAATATGAGCACGTTGCGATTTTACTCTGCGGCGACGGCAATAGGACTGCTGGCGCTCTCAACCGCATGTACGCCAGGCGGCGCCCCGGATGATACCAAGACAGCGGCAACCGGTACTGCATTAACGGAGCAAACGCGCCAGCAGGGCGGGCCAAAGCCGCCCGAGCAGATGGCGCTTTCGTTCGAGCATCTCGATCTGTCGCTCAAGGCCTATCCCGATCAGAAACGGATCGAAGGCGACGCCAAGCTGAGCCTGCGAGCCACAAAGGCTGTGCCAGTGCTGATCCTTGACTTTTATCCGGGATACGAGGTGGAAGGCATTTATCTCGATGGCATCAAAGTGCCGCCCTCGGATTATACCAACCCGGAAGGGCAGCTTCGCATCAAGCTTGCAAAGCCACTGCCCGCGAACGCGGCCACCGAGGTGCGCGTCGTCTATGCGGGCACGCCGCCGGTCGCCAAGCGCCCGCCCTGGGAAGGGGGCGTTACCTGGACCAAGACGCCGGATGGCCAGCCTTGGATCGACACCTCCCTGTGGGGTGGCGGATGCGACATGCTTTTCCCCTGCATCGACCATCCCTTGGGCAAGACGGCCCTCGCCGATCTTCACTATACGGTGCCCAAGGGGCTGATGGCGCCGGGTAACGGCAGCTTCGTCAGCAAGGTGGATGAAGGCAACTGGACCACGTGGAACTGGCGGGCCCGCAGCCCTCATACCTATGGCATTGTGTTGGATGTTGCCCCCTACAAGGTCATGGAAGGCGACTACAAGAGCCGCTTCGGCAACACGATCCCGATGCGGTTCTATTATTTGCCAGGAGAGGAAAAACAGGCGGCGGAACTGTTCAAGGAATTCCCGCTGGCGCTCGATTTCTTTGAGTCTCAGATCGGGCCCTACCCCTGGGCCGATCAAAAGATGGGAGTGGTCCGCGTTCCCTTCTCAGGCCTGGAGAACCAGACGCTCAATGGCTATAGCATCGACTACACGAAGACGATGTACGGCTTTGATCCGCTGATGCACCACGAGTTCTCGCATGAGTGGTTCGCAAACCAGCTTTCCAACGCCAATTATGACGATCTGTGGCTGCACGAAGGCATCGGTTCCTACATGCAGCCTCTTCTCGGCAAGTATCTGAACGGTGACATTGATTACATGTCCCTGCTCAAGGCGCAGCGCGCGATCATCCGCAATGAAAAGCCGCTGGTCAGCGGCGCGGAGCGATCAGAGAAGTGGGTCTATGCCGATCCCACCGGCCCGCGCGGCGACATCTATCCCAAGGGCAGTTGGGTGATGCATACCCTTCGAATGCTGATTGGCGATGATGATTTCTACGAGGTCATCCGCCGCGTCACCTATGGCCGCCCTGATCCGAAGCCCGGCAATTTCACGCCGCAATTCGGCACCACCAAGGGCTTCATGCAGACCGTCAACCAGGTAACGGGAAAGAACTACGACTGGTTCTTCAACGTGTATCTCTACCGCGCGCAGTTGCCCGATCTGGTAAGCGAGCGAGAGGGCAATACGCTGAAGGTGCGCTGGCAGACGCCGGATAACCTGCCCTTCCCGATGCCAGTCGACGTGGCGATCGACGGAAAAGTCGTAACCCTGCCCATGACCGATGGCCGGGGTGAGATTACCGTAGCGCCGCTAGCTACGGTCACGTTCGATCCCCATTCGAAGATCTTGCGGCAGGAAGACGCCATCGACCGCTTCCAGGCATGGCGTAAAGCGCACAAGGACGACGAGACGCGCTGAAGCTCCATGGGAGGATCGACTTTAATCGGACCAAGACACGGCTGAGGCGGAGACACTTGAGGCAGTCATAGCCGATTATGAAGCGCTGAACGCTCGGTCCAGTGTGGGTGTGACGATCCCGCCTGGCCCGACGTCAGCGCGCCTCGGCCTTGAATAGACCTCGGCCAGCTCCGCCTCGTTCTCGATCTGAGTGCCGGGGTGCTCTGCGCCCATTTGAGCCGTTTGGGTCCCGTTCCTGAAAATCCCCGCCGCAGGCGAGCATCAGCGGACGGATCAGAAGCGGACTGCCCCGCTTCTGTCGGGTTGCCCTCAATGGTGACATTCTGGATGGTTCCAGCCCGGCCAGCACAGCCTTTACTCTTTTCCCCGTACATTCGCTGCCTGTCGCGGCTGACCCTGCTTCGAGCGACAAGCTTGCGGTCGTATGCTGCGGCACGGCGTATGCATGGATTCAATAAAACACCTAAATATATTTAACTTTATTTTACCGTTATCTTGATTGGATAGGATTTGATAAAATATTTTTATTGCCGTTATGTGTTGCGGGGGCGATCCAATGGACGATGCAAACATGAAGATCCTTAAAGATCAGCCCACTATGGCCATGCTTGCCCCTAACCATTACGACCGTACAACAGAAAGAAGCGCTTTTGATCGGCTGGCCGCTTTGGCAGCCTACGGCATTCCGGATGCTCCCAGAGAAGCCAGCCTGGACGCGATTGTGCAGTTGGCTGCGGCGATCCTCGAGGCGCCCATGGCCGCCATTTGCCTGGTTGCGGATAAAAGGCTGTGGTTCCCTGCTGAGCTCGGCCTTGGCCTCAGTCAGATCCCTCTCGAGGGATCTCAAAGCGCACATGTGCTCTTACAATCGGGGATCATTTCGATTCCGGACCTGGCCAGCGCACCCAGCCGTGACGGCATTCCCTTCATCGCAGCTATTCCCGGCGTGCGCTTCTACGCGGGAGCCGGGCTGAGCACGCCCTACGGGACGCCTCTGGGCGTATTATGCGTTCTTGATACCAAGCCTCGGCCCGATGGAATAAACGAACACCAATACAAGGCGCTCCAGACCCTCGCAGACCAGATTGTCGGACACCTCGAGCGCCGGCGACTGGAAACGGTTCTGCATCGAACGGAGCAACAGCTAGACACTGTTTTCAATCAGGTCAGGGTCGGCATTCTCCAGCGAGATTTCAACCACCGTGTACTGATGGTCAATGAGCAGTTCTGCAGGCTGGTTGGCCGCAGCGCCGACGAGTTGACGGGATTGCCGATGTCGGCCTTCACCCACCCGGATGACGTGGCCTGGAACCAGCGTGTGTTCGAAGAGCGCCTGCAGTATGGCCAGCCGTTCCAGGTCGAGAAGCGCTATGTGCGGCCAGATGGAACTGTTGTCTGGTGCAACGTCCATGTCATCTTTGTCCGCGACAAGAAAGGCAACCTGACATCTACGATCGCAGTTGTCGACGACATCACCGATCGGCGGGCTGCCGAGCAGGAAGTCTGGGCAAGCCGGGAATTGTTGCAGACTGTAATCGACAGTCTACCCGATATTATTTTCGTCAAGGACCAGACCGGGCGGCTGGTGCTGGTCAACCGGACAGCCTCTGAGCACTTGGGGCTGCGCGCTGGCTCACTGGAAGAAGGTCGCGTTCCTGCTCAATCCATCCAGACCCATTTTCACCATGATCGTCACGTGATGATGTCAGGGACCCCGCTCGCCCTGGATGAAGTCATCGAGATCCAGGGCGAGAAGCGCATTCTTCATAATGTGAAGGTGCCATGGTTCCGCGGCGGCAAGGCCGTCGGCGTCGTCAGCGTCGCGCGCGATGTCACGGAATCCATGCGGGCGCTGGAGGCCTTGCGTGAAAGCGAAGAGCATTACCGCTTCTCTGTTGAACTCAGCCCGCAAGTCCCGTGGACGGCTACGCCTGACGGGCGCATCGACGAAGTCGGGCCGCGGTGGGCGTCGCTGACGGGGATGGATCCGGCCGAAGCGCGCGGCAACGGATGGATCGCCTCCATTCACCCCGATGACGCCAGCGCAACCAGAACCGCCTGGGCCGATGCCGTGCAGTCCGGCAAACCTTTTGATGTCGTGTACAGAATCCGAACGGTTGAAGGAAACTACCGTTGGTGTCGCGCCCGCGCCTCTCCCCGCCTGGACAAGGATGGCAGGATCGTCCGCTGGTACGGCACCCTCGAAGATGTCCATGACCACAGGCTTGCCAGCGAGGCTGTCCGCGCCAGCGAGGAGCAGCTGCAGCTGGCAATCGAGGCTGCAGGAATTGGCATCTGGGACTGTGATTTGCGATCCGGCGCACTTCGCTGGTCCGACCACCTACGGGACATTTTCGGTCTCGATCAAGCCTCCCCTGCCAGGCTCGAGACTGTGCTCCCGCTCATTCACCCTGATGACAGAGACGAGGCGGAAGCTCTGCTGAGCGGCCAGGGTTCTGCCGCGGGGGAGGCCTTCAAGTCCTGCTTCCGGCTGCGCCCTGGTGCCGACAACGATTGGCGTTGGCTTGCCGTCGACGGCCGCAGGCTTACAGATCAGCACGGCGCTCCGCGAAGGCTCATTCTCAGCATTCGGGACATTACGGAGAGGCGCATTGCTGATGAGCGCGTTCGGTGGGCCGCTACGCATGACTCCCTAACCCGCCTGCCCAATCGATCCCTGTTCCAGGAGCGCCTGAATGAAGCGCTCGCACATGCCGCTGCAACGGCAGGGAAAGTGGGCCTCCTCCTGCTGGATGTTGATGAGTTCAAGCGTATCAATGACAGTCTGGGCCATATTGCCGGTGATGCCCTGCTCAAGGAGCTGAGCAAGCGACTTCAGGCAACGGTTGGCAGTGATGCTCTTGTCGCACGCCTTGCTGGCGATGAATTCGTGATTTTGCTGGAGCAGGTTGCAAGCGTCGACGCTATGGAAGCCATCGCCCATGCCGTTCTTGATCGCCTGCGCCAGCCCTTCTCTTACGAGGGACGCACGCTTGACTGCAGGGCCAGCATCGGAGCCAGCCTCTTCCCCGACCACGCCGCTGATCCGGTCGAGCTGTTCAAACACGCAGACATTGCTCTTTACACCGCCAAGAAGGCCGGCCGAGGCGGACTGGAGCTGTTCCGGCCCGAGATGCGAGCCGATATGCAGCGCCGCATCTCCATGCTGCATCTGGCGCGCGAAGCTTTGGACAGCCGCCAGGTCTTTCCCTTCTACCAACCGAAGGTCGACCTTGTCTCGGGAAGGATCATCGGCTTCGAAGCCCTGCTCAGATGGCGGCACGCCCAAGGAATCCAGCCTCCAGCCACAATTGCCGCTGCTTTTGAGGAATTCGAGCTGGCCGTTGGCCTTGGCCAGAGAATGTTCGAATGCGTTCTGGCGGATATGCAGCGGTGGCGACGCCAGGGGATCGATTTTGGGCATGTTGCCATCAATGTTTCAGCGGCAGAGTTCCGGAGTGGCGATCTGGCTGAGCGGATGCTGAGCGGTTTGCAGGCTGCGGGCATCTCGCCTGACCTGTTGGAGTTGGAAGTAACAGAGACAGTTTTCCTGGGCTCGGGTTCGGGTGATGTTGAGCGCGCCCTCAGGGCACTGAGCGAGGCTGGTGTACGAATTGCCCTGGATGATTTTGGCACCGGCTATGCCTCTCTCAGCCATTTGAAACAGTTTCCTGTCGATATTTTGAAAATCGATCGGAGCTTCGTCCGAAATTTAGAAACCAACGCCAGCGATGCGGCAATTGTCAGCACCGTAATCACTCTCGGACAGAGCCTTGGCATCGCCATCGTGGCGGAGGGAATAGAGACACCTGCTCAGGCTGATTATCTGCGCTCAAGGGGCTGTGCCTTTGGACAGGGGTATATGTACGGCAAGCCGATGTCATCAAACGACGCCGAGCGGCTACTCGCCGAATGGGATCCGCACCGCATTGCAGCCCGTACTCAGGGATCAGACTGATCCGAAGACCCGGCCTGGCGGATCGTCCACTCAGCTTTTGCCGCTCGGCGCCACGTTTGGCTCCAAGCCTTAACCTGGCCAGGCTGACCCAAGGATAATCGAACAGAAGTTCATCCGCTTGTATGTTGGATCCTTCAGCGCCAGCACATCGGCCTTGACGTTGCCGAAGGTCGTCTGCGGCTTCTTCCTGATGCCGTTGGCGAAGTGCTCAATGATGTTTTCCTTGAAATTCGTCTCGCGCGGGTGGCACGCGCAGACCGCATGGCGATGCTCGTGCGAGAATTCATCATAGGCAATGCCGAGAACGTCCATCTCAACGCCGGCGGTAACCAATGCGATCGTCGGGCGCATATGCTCAGGAATGCCCGGCGTCGTGTGAAGGGCAATTGCCGTCCAAACATCTTCAATGTCGCGCTCAGGGATGCCATATCCCTTCATGAAGTCTCGCGCCGCATTGGCGCCATCGACCTCGAACCGCAGGTCAGGGCTCGCGTAGCGCTCCGTCAGTCCCATGTCATGAAACATGGCGCCCAGGTAGAGAAGCTCAGGGTCGTACTTCAGCCCCCGGCGCTCCCCGGTCAGCGCGCCCCAGAAGAACACCCGGCGGCTGTGATTATAGAGCAAGTCATCCTCTGTATCGCGAACGAGCTGGGTTGCGGCGCGTGCGATAGGGCTATCCGGCACTCGGATGCCGGCGATTGTCTGAGACATGAGAATAGACTCCATCCTTGGGCAAGCCTCCAGCGCGGCGTGACGCGTCACGCGAAAGGCATTGCCGGTTTCTGGTTGGGAGCCGCGCCGCCTGCTTGCAACTGGGCAAGGAGAGGACGGCTTCCAGCTGGATGTGTGCCGCCATCGGCACTGATGCTCAATCGGCGGCAGGCGGCCGATCAGGACAAGGAGGCATCGTTTCGCGCCATGGAAGGCCCGAAGGATCCTCCGTGACGGCAGGCCGCCTTGCGCTGCGAGATTTTCCGCCGGTCTACGCCGGTTCGGCGCGGCGGAAGCTGGCGCGATACTGGGCGGGCGTGACCCCAAGACGGGCGGAAAAGACGATCCTCATGCGATCCGCCGAGCCGAAGCCGCAGTCATAGGCAACCGTTTTTAGCGGCCGATCGCTGCCCTCCAGCATCATGCGCGCCGCATCCACGCGCGCCCGCTCGATGAACTCATGCGGCGTGATCCCCGTTTCCTGAACGAAATGCCGCAAGAACGTCCGCGGGCTCATTCCAATCACCGCCGCGAGCGATCCCAACGTGTGACGGCCCTTGATGTTGGCCATAACATGATCCTGGATGCGCGCGATCGGCGAGGCCGGATCAGCGGGGGCAGTAAGATAGGGGCTGAACTGAGACTGTCCGCCTTGACGCTGGGCCACCACGACCAACCGCTTCGCGACCTTAAGGGCTATTTCAGCTCCATGCCGCTGCCCCACCAGCGCCAGGGTCAGATCTATCCCGGCCGTCACTCCGGCCGAGGTGATGAGACGCCCATCGCGAACATAGATCAGATCCGGCTCAACTTTAGCCTTTGGAAACTTTGCGGCCAGCGCCTGTGCGTCTTGCCAGTGGGTCGTCACCCGCCGGTCATCCAGAAGACCAGCATGGCCAAGGATGAAGGCCCCGGTGCAGATCGAGCCATAAATGCTCGCGCGTGATGGTGCGGTTTTGACCCACTGCACTAAGCGCGGATCCGGCGCTGCTGCTGGCAGCCCAGGCCCGCCAGCCACCAGAATGATATCAAAGCCGCCCAGCGCCTCCTCGAAGGTGAGATCAGCCATCATTCGCATGCCGTTCGACGCGCGCAGCGGAGCCCTGTCTGCCGCGACCAGCATGATTTCGTAGCGCTCTGCGCCATCTAGATAGGTATTTGCCTCCGTGAACACATCCACGGGCCCTGCAACATCCAGTGCCTGGACGCCTTCATGGATTACGATCGCAACAGCTTGAACCGACACCGCGCACCGCCTCTTCCTGTTTGCAGCCTCTGTTATACAGGCGAACCAGTCACTTCCGGTCAGCCTGCTCGTCGAAGGCCCGGCGCGCGGTCTCCACCTTTGCCAGGTTCTGCTCGGCCCAGATCCAGACGCCGCAGAAGGCCGCGCTCAGCGTGGAGCCAAGCTCGGTCAGCTGATACTCCACCTTCGGCGGAATGACCGGATAGACGGTCCGGCTTACCAGACCGTCGCGCTCCATCTGGCGAAGCGTCTGCGTCAGCATCTTCTGACTGATCTTCCCCACAAGCTTGCCAAGTCGGGTGAACCGAACAGTCCCGTGTTCGGTAAGCACCTCAAGAATGAGCATGGTCCACTTGTCGGCCACGCGGCCGATCAGCTCGGTCACCAATGCCTCAACGCGTGGATCGATTTCCTCGGGTGGTGGGGGAGCTGCCCCGAGGGCAGCAGTGGCTACGGCATGGCCTTTCGCCTGTGCAACACTCATAAGGTCACTCTCTTTTTGGTAAGTATAAATCTTTCAGGTGCCTACTTTCTTGAGGTTTGTAGCCTTTATATGGATCGGGCGGCAACATCCACATTGCGGAGACCGACCATGAAGCCTTCTGGAAACACCATTCTGATTACGGGCGGCACATCGGGGATCGGCCGTGAACTCGCCCATCAGTTCCATGGGCTCGACAACAAGGTCATTATTGCCGGGCGCCGCAAGGCACTCCTTGATGAAATCACGTCGGCCCATCCCGGCATGGTGGGATATGTTCTGGACGTCGACGATGCTCAGGCGATCCAGGACTTCGCAGCGAAGATGGCTGCGGACCACCCGGATCTGAACGTGCTTCTGAACAACGCCGGAATCATGAAAGCCGAAGACCTCACAGCTGAGACGATCGATCTGTCAGTGGCCGAGGCGACGATCATAACGAACCTGCTTGCCCCGATCCGTCTGACGGCGACCCTCCTCCCGCATCTGCGGCGGCGTCCGCAAGCAACAATCATTAATGTGTCGTCGGGTCTTGCCTTCGTACCCCTCGTGGGTGCCCCAACCTACAGCGCCACAAAGGCGGCACTCCATTCGTACACGATCTCGCTGCGTCGTCAGTTGCGGGACACGTCCGTTGAAGTGCTGGAGCTGATCCCCCCCGTCCGTGCAGACCGATCTCATGCCGGGCCACGCCGAGGATCCGCATGCCATGCCGCTTGCGGACTTCATCACTGAAACGATGGCTGCATTTCAGGAACAGCCCACTCCTTTGGAAATCAAGGTGAAACGCGTGGCGTTTCTGCGGGACGCCGAAGCTGAAGGCAGATTCGAGCAGACACTCGATATGCTCAACGGCACGCATTGACGGGCTGGGCAAGCGGGAAAGCCAGAGGCTTTGCCGCGCGCGACAGCATCGATGATCACTGCCGGCGCTATTGTTCCGGCTTCGCCACGGGCGGAGACTGGGGCGGCAACGTCGGGTCGACGACCGCGCCGCGCGAGAGGTCGCGCGGCGCTTGCCTGCTGCCTGCCGGCAGAGCGCCCGGTGGCCGTTCCAGAAGGCGATGGATGCGCGGCGGCTCCTCCCCGCGATGGAAGGCGAGCACCCGGCGATCCACCTCCCGGTCCGCCACCGTGATGCGAGCGCGCTGGTGCAGATGCTCCCCCCAGGTGGCGCTATGGTAGCGCTCGATCCACAACTCCGGTTGCGTCAGGTCCTGCATCAGCGACCATCCCCTCGCCCCGTTCCGTTGCCGGATGCGGCGGCGCTCATCCATGACGGCGAGAAAGGCCATGGCATCGCCGGGGTCCACACGATATTCGATCTGGAGGACGACAGGGCCGCTCCGCAGGTCCAGTTCCACCTTGGGCGTGGGCAAAGCATCCCGGTAAACAGGGGTAAGGTCGAGGGTTTCCATCTGCGGCAAGCGCCGCCACAAGCCAAGGGCAGCGCTGGCGAGCACCGCAATGCCTGAGGCCACCATGGCGTCGGCAAGGCCCACCTGCTCCGCGAAATGGCCCCAAAGCCAGCTGCCGATCGCCATGCCGCCGAAGGTGACGGTCTGGTAGACGGCGAGCGCCCGGGCCACCACCCACCGGGGCGAGGACATCTGTACCGAAACGTTGAAGGTGGACAGGGCAAGCACCCACCCGGCACCGGCAAGCAGCAGCCCGGCCATGGTGAGCGGCAGCACCGTGCTGACGCCGGCGATGGCCGTTCCGATGCCATAACCGGCCATGGCCCAGCGCACCAAGGTTTCGTTGCGGAGTCTGCGGCGAAGGTGGGTGGAAACAAAGGCCCCGAGTACGGCCCCGATGCCGAAAGCCCCAAGGATGAGGCCATAGGTCAGCGGACCGCCATGCAGCCGTTCCCGCGCGATGAGCGCCATCAAGGCCCAGACCGCACTGCCGGCAACGCCGAAGCTGAGGCCACGCAGCAGCACGCGACTGATCGCCGGGGCCATGACGGCGTAGCGGATGCCGGCCATCATGGCGGAGGCCAAGGGCTCGCGCGGCAATTGCCGCGGGGGCGGATTGCGCCGCCAACCGACGAGAACCGTAATCAGCCCCACGTAGCTCAGCGCATTGGCAAGAAATGCCGCCGCCGCGCCCGCCGCGGCGACCAGAGCGCCGCCGATGGCCGGTCCGACGCTACGGGCAATGTTGAAGCTGATGCTGTTGAGGGCAACCGCGCCCGGCAGATCCTCGCGCGGCACCTGCTCGCCAACCGATGCCTGCCAGGCGGGACCATTCAGCGCCGTGCCGCACCCGACCAGGAAGGTTAGAGACAGCAGCAGCCAGGGGGTCATCAGGCCAAGGAAGGTGATGGCCGTCAGCGCAATGGATACGGCCAGCATCAGCCCCTGCGCCGCGATCATCACCACCCGCCGATCGAAATTGTCGGCAATGGCCCCGGCGGCGAGCGAGAACAGCATGATCGGCAGGGTGGTCGAAGCCTGGACCAATGCCACCATGTCCGCCGAGCCGGCGATGGACGTCATCATCCATGACGCGCCGACAGACTGGATCAGGCTGCCAAAGTTCGAGATCAGGCTGGCAATCCAGATCGCCCGGAATACCGGGTGCCGGAACGGCGAGAAAGGCGACTGGCGCGCCGCGGTGTCCGGGGCCTGCCCCTCCGTCATGACAGTGGCCGTGGATCAGGGAATGAGCAGGGCATCATGGGTTCGCTCCGCCAAACAACATCGGCGCACAAGCATATAGAATCAAGACTGGATTCGCCCAGTTCAGCGATGGCGGCTGATCGGGGATCCCAAAAGCGCCCATGGCCTCTGAGGCGGAAAGATCATTGTGCCGGTCGCAAGATATTCCGCCCAATATGGTGCGGGCCGAGGCTCGCACAGCAAGCCCCGGCCCTTCCAGCCCGCATTGCGCCATGGGAGGCGCAACGCATGTTCTATTTAGTTCCGAGCCCGCTGAGCCTTCATGGCCTCGCGCGCGGCCTGCCGCTCGGCGGCGGTCACGACGCCGTTGTGGTCGGCGTCCATCTTATCGAACCGGGCCAGGGCCGGGCCTTCGAACTCCGCCTTGGAGATCAGGCCATCGCCATTGGCATCTCGCAGGGCGCCCATGGAGCCGGCATGCCGGAAGCCGTGGCCGCGCTTGCCGAAGTGGGCATGGCGCTTGCCATCACCCTGCCTGGCATGATCCGCCCGCTTGTCATGGGCGGCCTGCATCTCGGCCAGGGTGATCGCTCCGTTGCCGTCCGTATCCAGACGCTTGAACTGCTGGGCGATCCGCGCATCCCGCGCCGCTTTCAGCTCGGCCGTCGCGATAGTGCCGTCCTTATTGGCATCGAACTTGGCAAAGCGCGCATCCAGCCGCTCGACCAGCTTGGCGCGCTGCAGGTCAGCCTTGGGCGCCGGCTGGCCCGCGCCCGGCTGGGCGACGGCGATACCGGCCGAAAGCAGGGTCAGGGCGGAGAGGCCGGCGGCGATCAACGTCTTTTTCATGGGGCAGATCCTTCTTGTCCTAAGGCACCCTTGGGCGCCGTCAGGATCGGTTTTCGCAGCCCACTGTCGCGGGAGTTTGTCGAGGGAGGCCTGAAATTGTCGCAAATTGTCGCAAGCGAAATGGCCGGTCAGTCGGCCGTCAGGGCAGCCGTAAAACAGCTGCAAGACCACCTTCCGGACGGTTGGCAAGCGTGAGCGTGCCGCCATGGCTTTCGGCCACGGCCCTGGCGATGGCCAGTCCTAAGCCGCTGCCGCCAGTCTTTCGGCTGCGGGAGGACTCGACCCGGTAAAAGGGCTCCAGCACCCGCTCCAGCTCTCCCAGGGGCAGACCGGGGCCATTATCAAGCACAGCAATTTCCACGACCCTTCCCGCGCGACGTACTTGGAGGCGCGCGGAGCCTGCGTATTTGAGAGCATTATCGACAAGATTGCGGATGGCCCGCCTGAGCAGATTCGGCTGGACCGCAAGGACCAGTCGTTCGGACGGCATCATCGCAACGTCATGGCCAAGCTCCGCGTAATCCTCGCAGAGCGCATCGACGAGCGCCGTTACATCCATGTCCCGCGCTGTCTCTCGCGCGCGGCCGGAGCGGGCGAGCACGAGAATATCCTCCATCATCGCCGTCAACTCCTCGATGCTGGCAGTCACCCGCGCGCGCTCCTCCTCCGGCTCCATCCCTTCGAGGCGAATGCGGATGGAGGCGAGCGGCGTCCGCAGATCATGGCCAATGGCGCCCAGCATCCGGTCCTTTTCATCCAGAAGCGCCAGCACCCGGTGGTTCATGGCGTTGAAGGCTTCGATGGCGCGCCGCAAGTCCTGCGGCCCGCGCGGCTCGACCGCTGCCGGCGCGGTGCGCCCGGCAAACTGCTCGGCGGCGCGGGTCAGGTCGCCAAGCGGCCGGGACAGCCGCCGGGCGATGAACAGCGCCGCGCCCAGTACGATGAGGTAGAGAACGATGGTTGCCAGCACCAGCCGCACGGTCAGCAGCGGGTCGCGGGGCGGAAGGAAAATTCTGGCATTCAGCCACTGGCCGTCTTCAAGCCGCACCGACAGAAACAGCGCCTCGGCCCTGCGCTCAAGACCCGAGCCGGGCGTGCGACGACCAACCCAGCGGATAGCGGCGCGGATATCATCGGCGGGCAGATCGGCTGCGGCAAGCTCAGCTCTCAGCCGCTCCTCCGTTGCCTCCCGCCGCTGGACATTCTGGCGGATACGCGGTCGCGGATCGAGCGTGAAGCGGGCGCCGCGCCGTGAGGCATCAACGAGGACAAGATTCCGAAATTCTTCAGGAGCCTGAGCATAATCCGCAATCGTTGCGGCGAAGCGGTTGATGGCCGGGCCTTCGTTCCTGGCCAGGCTCAGCTTTTGCCGTTCGTTGAGAATGAGGCCAAAGTTGAACAGCTGCGCGATCAAAAGCGCCCCTCCGATGAGAAGCGCCATCTGCCCGGCGAGGCTCCGGGGGAGGAAGCGCCTCACAGCCGGCGCACGTCGGCGGCGAGCGTATAGCCCCCGCCCCACACGGTCTTGATGAGTTTGGGTTCGCGTGGGTCTTCTTCGATCTTTTTCGCAGGCGGCTGATATGGTTATCGATGCTGCGCTCGAATGCCGCCAGTTCCCGGCCCTGGCTCAGATCCAGCAGCTGGTCGCGGGTCAGAACCCGCTTGGGATGGGTGACGAACGCCAGCAGCAGATTGTATTCGCCGGTTGAGAGCGGCACGGCAACGCCATCCGTTCCCACCAGCTCGCGCTCTCCGGTCTTCAAGACCCAGGACCCAAAGGCATACCCTTCCGCCTCGGGCGCATGGACAGGAGCGCCGCCGGCCCCCGTGGTCCGCCGCAGCACGGCCTTGATGCGGGCAAGCAGCTCGCGCGGGGAGAAGGGCTTGGTCACATAGTCGTCCGCCCCGATTTCAAGGCCGACGATCCGATCCGTCTCCTCGGTCTTGGCGGTGAGCAAGATAACCGGAATGCTGGCGGTGGCGCGGATGAAGCTGGTGAGCGCCAGCCCGTCCTCGCCGGGCATCATGATGTCGAGGAGCACCAGATCGATGGCATGGGCCGCCAGGATCTGGCGGGCCGCCGCCGCGTTCTCGGCCTTGGAGACGCGCACGCCATTGCGGCTGAGGTAGGCGGCCAACGGATCGCGGATATCCCGTTCGTCATCGACGATGAGGATGTGAGGCTCCGTCGTCATCGCTTCGCCCTTGCTGCCTGCAACAAAAAGGCTCCATCCAAGCCATGGGTGGAGCCTTTTCTTCTTAGTTGATCAGGACGCTGGTCACAACGGCGGCAACAATGCCGCTGGTGATGCCGACCAGGACCGCATCGTTGCCCGAGCGGACCCAGTGATAGCCGCGCGGCGCATCGTGCAGGCGGTAGCGATGCGGATCCTTGATGATGACATAGCGAGGCGCATAGCGATGGTCGAAGCGATCCCCCTGTGCCAGGCGCGATACTCCACATGGCGCCGAGCCGGAACACGGACGACCTTGGTGACCACTTCCCGATGCACCTCGACATGCCGGTGACCCATATGCTCGTACCGGCCCCGATCGTGACCGGGAGCAGCCATGACTGGCGTGGTCGTGGCAAGAACCGAAACAGCAAGCGCGGCAATGACGAACTTCTTCACGGGGACTTCTCCATTAACGCCGACTTCTGGCGATAAGGAGACAGTGCCATCGGCCTGTCGCAGGATTTTCGCCGCCACGCTTCGAAATTGTCGCAAATTGTATCTGCCCTGCGGCTGCGCGCTTGCGCCGGCCCCTTATACCGGCGGCAGACCGGGCAGCAGCTTATCAAGCGTAACCGGATAATCACGCACGCGCATGCCGGTGGCGTTGTAAATGGCATTCACCACCGCCGCACCGGCTCCGGAGATGCTCAGCTCCCCCAGCCCCTTGGCGTGGAGCGGGTTGGCGAAGGGATCGCGCTCCGGCAAAAACTCCACATCCAGATGCGGCACATCGGCATGCACCGGCACATGATATTCTGCAAGATCGCGGTTCACGATCTTGCCGTTGCGCGGATCATGAAGCAGCTCTTCGCTCAGCGCCGCGCCGATGCCGAAGATGATGCCGCCAATGCACTGTGAGCGCGCGGTTTTCTCATTCAAAATACGCCCGGAGGCAAAGCGGCTGACCCAGCGAACCACGCGAATTTCACCGGTGACGGCATTGACCTTCACTTCGCAGAAATGCGCGCCATAGGCCGCCTGCCGGGTTTCCTTCTGCATCGAACCGGGCTCGATCTTGCCATAGGCGCTCAGCCCTGAACCAATAAGAGACTCCAAGGGCTGGCTGCGGTTCGCGCAGATCGCCTTGCCGTCCTTCAGGACCAGCTCCTCGGCGGTGCAGCCCATGGCCTCAGCCAGCTTTTCACGCAAGCTCTGGCAGGCGAGATAAACTGACGAGCCGCTGCTGGCCGCACCCCATGAGCCGCCCGATCCGGCTGCCGGCGCAAAGCGGGTGTCGCCCAGGCACACGTCGATCCGATCCACCGGCAAGCCGAGAATTTCCGCGGCGATCTGGGCCAAAATCGTATAGGTGCCGGTGCCGATATCGGTCATATCCGTCTCGATGACCGCTCGGCCTTCAGGCGTCAGAAAGACACGGGCCTCGGACTTATGCAGGAGGTTGCTGCGCGCCGCCGCCGCCATGCCGTGGCCGATGAGCCATTCGCCCTCGCGTCGCCCGCCCGGCGTGCGGTTACGCGCTTCCCAGCCGAAGCGCTGCGCCGCCTCATCGAGACATTCGACAAACTGGCGAGTTGAATAACGGTGACCCGTTTCGGGATCGACCGGCGGGTCGTTGCGCTTTCTGAGATCGACAGGGTCCAGCTCAAGCTTTTCGGCCAGTTCGTCCATGGCGCATTCAAGCGCGAGCATGCCAGCCGCCTCGCCCGGCGCGCGCATCGAGCCGGACAGCAGCCAGTTCATGCGGACGATATCATGAGTAATGCGCCGGGCCTCGCCCGCATAGAGAAAATGGGTGGCTGCGCCCGCCGGCTCGAAGAAATCCTCCCGCTCGAGGTTGCTGCAGAGCGTCTCGTGGCCGACTGCAAGCAGCCGACCGTCGCGGGTTGCGCCCAAACGGATGCGCTGGCGCGTGTTGGAGCGGCGAACGGTGGCATCGAAAACCTGCTGGCGGGTCATGACCGCCTTGACCGGCCGGCCCAGCTTGCGGGAGGCGATGGCTGCGGCCACCGCCTCTGACGCAATGCCAAGCTTGGAGCCGAAACCGCCACCCACATAGGCCGAGACGATCCGCACCTGTTCGAGCGGCAAATCAAGCGCATCGGCAAGCTGCTTGCGATTATAGGCCGGCATCTGGAGAGAACCGTAAAGCGTAACGCTGTCGCCTTCCCACACGGCGATGGAGGCGTGCAGCTCCATGGCGGCGCTGTTCTGGCTCGGCGTGGTCCAGACGGCATCAACGGTTACCTCCGCCGCCGCCATTGCCGCATCAATATCGCCCTGATTGTGGTGCGCCTCGAGAAAACCGCCGGAGGGCTTCTCCGCCGTCTCAAGGCGCCCCTCGAAGTCAAAGCAGCCAGGTTCGGGTTGCCAGTCGATTACAACCTCGTGCGCGGCTGCCCGTGCCTGCTCGAATGTCTCGGCAACCACAAGCGCGACAGGCTCTCCGTAGTACTGCACGTCGCGCACGCCCTGTTCAGGAGCCTCTGCCTGGGCCCCTTGCTGCGGGTTGCGAATGAACGCATCGAGATCCACAAGAACATCCAGCACGCCCGGCATGGCGCGTGCAGCCTCAACATCGATGCGGTTTATGCGCCCGCGCCCGAACTTGGCGCTGACCAGAAATCCGTGCGCCATGTTTTCGAGCTGGTATTCCGCCGCATAGGTCGCCTTGCCGGAGACTTTCCTGGGGCCATCGATGCGGTCGATGGGGCGGCTGATTACCGCCTGCACACCGGTATCGAGCAGGCTATGCTCAACGGGGCGATCCATTTTAAAGAAGGTGATGTCGTTCACTGGATCCCTCCGCCGGTCAGCTCGCGTAAGGCGGCGACGAGCACCCGGCGCGCGAGCGGTATCTTGAAGTCATTGCTGCCGTAGCCCTGGGCCTCGCCAAGCAGGATATCAGCTGCGGCTTCAAACAATGCCGGTGATGGCTCCTGCCCCAGCAGTCGTTCCTCGACGCGCGGATCGCGCCAGGGCATGTGCGCCAGCCCGCCGAACGCCAGGGCGACGGACGAAATCCGTCCCTCCTTCATGTCCAGAACACCCGCCACCGAGACCAGCGCAAAGGCATAGGAAGCGCGATCCCGCACCTTGCGGTAAAGCTGCTGTCCCGGCGGTGGTGGGGGAAGTTCGATGTGGGTGATGAGTTCGCCCGGCTCCAGAATATTTTCGATATGCGGCGTGTCGCCGGGCAGGCAGTAGAAATCCGCGATGGGGATACGCCGGCCATCCCCCTGCGACCGCAGGGTCACGATGGTGGCATCCAGAGCCCGCATGGCAACCGCCATGTCGGAAGGGTGGGTTGCGATGCAATGTTCGGAAGTGCCGAGAATGGCCAGATTGCGGTTGAACCCCTCGCGCGCGGAACAGCCGGAGCCGGGCGCACGCTTGTTGCAGTCCATGCCGGGATCATAGAAATAATAGCAGCGCGTGCGCTGGAGCAGGTTGCCGCCGGTCGAGGCCTTGTTGCGGAGCTGGCCCGTGGCTCCGGCCAGCAACGCCCGGCTGAGCACCGGGTAATGGCGGCGCACCACCGGATGGGCGGCCAAATCCGCGTTCGGCATTAATGCGCCGATCAAAAGGCCGCCCTCCTCCGTTTCCTTCATGTCGGCAAGGTCGAGCCGGCTGATATCAACGAGGCGTTGTGGCGCCATGATCTGAAGCTTCATGAGGTCGAGAAGGTTCGTGCCTCCGGCGATGAACCGCGCCTCCCCCATGCCGCAGGCGCTGACGGCTGCCTCCGGGCTGTCGGCGCGCACATAATCGAAGGCCTTCATTGCCTGCTCTCCACCACGTCGCGGATCGCATCGACGATATTGGGATAGGCCGAGCACCGGCAGAGGTTGCCGCTCATCCGCTCACGGATTTCCGCGTCCGTCAGTCCGGGGGGATGGTCCAGCTCCGGGCTCACATGGCTGGGCCAGCCCCTGGCAACCTCGTCAATCATCCCAACGGCCGAGCAGATCTGGCCGGGCGTGCAGTAGCCGCATTGGAAGGCATCGTGCCGCACGAAGGCCTGCTGCAAGGAATGCAGCGCCTCCGGCGTGCCCAGCCCTTCGATGGTCGTGATGGCGTCGCCCTCGTGCATGACAGCCAGGGTGAGGCAGGAATTGATGCGCCGGCCGTTGACCAGAATGGTGCAGGCCCCGCATTGCCCGTGATCGCAGCCCTTCTTGGTGCCGGTCAGCCCCAGATGCTCGCGCAGCAGATCGAGAAGCGATGTGCGGACATCTGCGTTTACTTCATATGGCG
Source organism: Pedomonas mirosovicensis (assembly GCF_022569295.1). Lineage (NCBI taxonomy): Bacteria > Pseudomonadati > Pseudomonadota > Alphaproteobacteria > Sphingomonadales > Pedomonadaceae > Pedomonas > Pedomonas mirosovicensis. The sequence goes on from NZ_JAKFIA010000002.1 coordinate 800,842, forward strand.
TGTTGTTGACGATGAAGCGCATGTCGCCCCCCACTCGTTTCCTGACGGGGTGAACGCGCGTTCGCAGTATGGTTTCCGCTGGTTCCGGTTTCTTATCCTCTTGTAGGGCAGGCTGTGGCCTTGACGCACCTAAGGCCGGGCTCGGCCGTCATCAATACATCCGCTTACAATATCGTCTTCACCAAGCCGCCCGAGGAAGCGGCAATGGCCGGCGCCCAGGCCTGCGGTTGCCTGCAAACAAGGCTGGCAAATTCCTCGACCGGACGGTAAGCCTTTGAAACCATCAAGAATTGGCATGGGACGCGGCCCGGTTGGGGAGAACCGGGTAATCCCCGGTCGTTCCAGACGCCGACAACGGATGGCAAGATACACCCTGTGGTTTGCGACCCTGGCAAGTCTTGTGGCTGGTTGCGTTGCTGAGCAGAACATAGAGGTGGCGGCTGCGGCCCGGAAGGACCCGGTTACCGGGCAAATGGCTGGCCATGCACAGGAGGGAGACCGAAATGGCGACAGCGACGGCTGAGGACAGGGTGGTCCATGCGTCACGGAATACGGGCTCGGTGGGAATGCCCGGCTTTGGCAACCACTTCGCCACGGAGGCGGTGCCGGGCGCGCTGCCCATCGGCCAGAATTCGCCGCAGCAGGTGCCCTTCGGCCTCTACGCCGAACTGATCTCGGGTACGGCCTTTACCGCGCCGCGGGCGGAGAACCGGCGCACCTGGATGTATCGCCTGCGCCCCACCGCCAGCCACCCGGCCTACAAGCCCTATGCGCGCGAGACGCTCCTGCGCGCCGCCCCGTTCGAGGAGGCCCCGCCCCCGCCCAACCGTTTGCGCTGGGACCCGCTGCCGATGCCGGCGGAGCCAACCGATTTCGTGGATGGCCTTGTCACCTACGGGGGCAATGGAGACGTGGGCACGGGCGCTGGCCTTGCCATTCACCTCTATGCCGCCAACCAGTCGATGGAGAACCGGGTGTTCTATTCGGCGGACGGCGAACTGCTGATCGTGCCGCAATCCGGCCGGCTGGGGCTGGAGACAGAACTGGGCGCTTTCGAGGTCGAGCCGCAGCAGATTGCCGTCATTCCCCGCGGCGTGCGCTTCCGCGTGAGACTGCCGGACGGCGCGGCGACAGGCTATGTGTGCGAGAACTACGGCGCGCCGTTTCGCCTGCCCGAGCTGGGGCCGATCGGCTCCAACGGCCTTGCCAACCCGCGCGACTTCGAGACCCCGCAGGCATGGTTCGAGGACAGGGACGAACCGACGCAAGTGGTGCAGAAATTCCAGGGGCGGCTGTGGACGATGGCGCTCGACCACTCGCCGCTCGATGTAGTGGCCTGGCATGGCAACCTTGCGCCCTACCGCTATGACCTCAGGCGGTTCAACACCATCAACACGGTGAGCTTCGACCACCCGGATCCGTCGATCTTCACGGTGCTGACCGCGCCCTCGGAGACGCCCGGCACCGCCAACTGCGATTTCGTCATCTTCCCGCCACGCTGGATGGTGGCCGAGCACACCTTCCGCCCGCCGTGGTTCCACCGCAACGTGATGAACGAATTCATGGGGCTGATCCACGGCGCTTACGACGCCAAGGCTGGGGGCTTCCTGCCGGGCGGGGCGTCGCTGCACAATCAGATGTCCGGCCACGGCCCGGACAAGGCGAGCTATGAGAAGGCGGTTGCGGCCGAGCTTGCGCCGCACAAGATCGAGAACACCATGGCGTTCATGTTCGAGAGCCGCTGGGTCATCCGCCCCACCCGCTGGGCGCTGGAGACCCCGCTGCTGCAACAGGATTATGACGCGTGCTGGGGCGGATTTGAGAAGGCGAAATTGTAATTATGACGGTTGTTATTGATGAAACCCACGACCCGGCCCTCAAAAGCTGGGTCGCCTCGGCCAACGGCCATGCGGATTTCCCCATCCAGAACTTGCCGCTGGGTATCTTCAGCCCGCCCGGCCAGGTGCCGCGCGGCGGCGTTGCCATCGGCGATATGATCCTCGATCTGGCGGGCGCGGTGGAAGCCGGGTTGTTCGAAGGCGTGCCGCTGCTGGCGGCACGCGCCGCCATGGGCGATACGCTCAACCCGCTGCTGGCGATGGAGGCGGAGCCGCGCCGGGCGCTGCGCCGCCGCCTCTCCGCCCTGTTCGCCGAGGGCAGCCCGGAGCGCACCAAGGTGGAGCCGCTGTTGCACAGGGCGCAGGACTGCGCCATGCACCTGCCTGCCCGCATTGGCGACTACACGGATTTTTACGTGGGCATTCACCATGCCACCAACGTCGGGCGGGTGTTCCGTCCGGATAACCCGCTGCTGCCCAACTACAAGCACGTGCCGATCGGCTACCATGGGCGGGCCTCGTCCATCCGCGCCTCGGGCGCGCCGGTGCGCCGCCCCAACGGCCAGCGCAAGGCCCCGGACGCGGATGCGCCCACCTTCGGCCCCTCCCAGCGGCTCGACTATGAGCTGGAAATGGGCATCTGGATCGCCGAAGGCAATGAACTGGGCGAGCCCATCCCGATCCAGGCGGCGGACCGGCACATCGCCGGGCTGTGTCTCCTCAACGACTGGTCGGCGCGCGACCTGCAAGCGTGGGAATACCAGCCGCTGGGGCCGTTCCTCGCCAAGAATTTCCTGACGACCATCTCGCCGTGGATTGTGACGGCCGAGGCGCTGGCCCCGTTCCGCATTGCCCAACCGCCCCGGCCCGAGGGCGACCCCCGACCCCTGCCCTACCTGTGGAGCGAGGAGGACCAGAAGGCGGGCGCCTTCGCCATCGAGCTTGAGGTCTCCATCGCTTCCGCCAGGATGCGGGAGGAGCGCGTACCGCCGATGCGGCTGAGCCGGGGCCCGGCCAGCAACATGTACTGGACGGCAGCGCAGATCATCACCCACCACGCCTCGAACGGCTGCAACTTGCAACCGGGCGATTTGCTCGGCACAGGCACCATCTCGGCCCCGACGGACGACGGCTTCGGCAGCCTTCTCGAAATCACCCGTGGCGGCAAGCAGCCCATCACCCTGCCGACAGGCGAGACACGCACCTTCCTGCAGGATGGCGACCAACTGTTCCTGAGTGGCCGGGCGCAGCGAGAGGGATATGTGCCGATCGGCTTTGGCCCCTGCCACGGCATCATCATCCCAGCCCCGGCGGCGTAAGGACTGGTTTTATGGAAATCGTCCTCTACGGTTATTGGCGCTCCGGCACGTCCTACCGGACGCGGATTGCCCTTAACCTCAAGGGCCTGAGCTACCGGCAGACGACGCTCGACCTGCGCGCCGGGGCGCAGAACAGCCCTGAGTACAAGGCGCTCAACCCGCAAGGGCTGCTGCCCGCGCTGGAGGTGGACGGCGCGACGCTGACGCAAAGCCCGGCCATTCTGGAGTGGCTGGAAGAGCGGTTTCCCGAGCCGCCGCTCTTGCCGAAGACTATGGACGAGCGGGCCATCGTGCGGGCGATGGCCGCCACCATCGGCTGCGATATTCACCCGCTCAACAACCTGCGGGTCTTGAAGGCGCTGAAGGGCAGCTTGGGCGCGAGCCAGGAGCAGGTGAACAGCTGGATCGCCCGCTGGATCGGCGACGGTTTCGCGGCGCTGGAGCAGGCTATCGCCCGTCATGGCCAAGGCTTCGCCTATGGCGACGCGCCGACGCTGGTCGACTGCTACCTGGTGCCACAGGTCTATTCCGCCGAGCGGTTCGGGGTTGATCTCTCCCCCTATCCGAAGCTGATGGAAGCGGCTTCGCTGGCGCGCAGCCTGCCCGCTTTTGCTGCCGCCCATCCCGACAATCAGCCCGACGCTGACTGACTGCTGAGCCGGGCTGCTTCGCCCCCCGTTGACGGGCGGGCAGTTTCGTAATATCAATAGTTACATGAAAAGGAACAGCCAGCTCTCCGTTGCCCTTCACGCTCTCCTCCATATGACGGAGCGAGCCGAACCCCTGACCTCGGAAGAACTGGCCGCCTGCTTTCAAATCAACCCGGTGGTCATCCGCCGTACCATGGCGGGCCTACGCGAGGCGGGCCTTGTTGCCTCCGAACGAGGGCACGGCGGCGGCTGGCGCCTGCGGCGGGAGCCCGGCCGCATTTCCCTGCGCGACGTCTATGCCGCCCTTGGCGAGCCGATGGTGTTTCAGATGGCCCCGCATACCGAAAGCCCCGGCTGCATTGTTGAGCAGGCCGTCAACGGGGCCATGGAAGACGCCTTCGAAGAAGCCCGCGCCCTGCTGATGTCCCGCTTCGAGACAATCACCCTGGCGGCGCTGGCTGCCGATATCGCCAAACGCCGCAAGCACTGCTCCAAGGAAGGGTAACCTCGTGACATATGACGCTGTGATCGTTGGAGGCAGCTTTGCCGGTCTTGCCGCCGCCACCATGCTTGCCCGCGCACGCCGCCGGGTGCTGGTGGTCGATGCGGGCAGTCCTCGCAACCGCTTTGCCAGCCATTCCCATGGCCTCATCGGCCAGGACGGCCGGCCTGGGCAGGACATTCTGAGGGACGCCCGAGCCCAGCTGGCCGCCTACCCCACCTGCGAGTTGCAAACGGGCGAAGCCCTCTCCGCCGCGGGTGAGGAGGGCCGGTTCGAGGTAAGGCTGGTGGACGGCGGCGCGGTTTCGGCCAAGCGCCTGCTGCTCGCCACCGGAGTTGCGGACGATCTGCCCGACCTGCCGGGGCTGCACGAGCGCTGGGGCGCAACCGTTCTCCACTGCCCTTACTGCCACGGCTACGAGATTGGCGGCGGGCCCATCGGCGTTCTGGCAACGAACGCCATGGCCGTTCACAAGGCCACACTCGTTGCCGACTGGGGCGATGTTACCCTTTTTACCAATGGCGAGATCACGCCGGATGCTGCAAGCCGGGCCATGCTCGCCAATCGCGGGGTTTTGATCGAGGAAACACCGGTGGCGGGCCTTGAAGGCGAGGCGCCGCAACTGAGCGGCATCCGCCTGACCGACGGCCGGCTGGCGCCCATCCGCGCCCTGTTCGTCGCCGCGCCGGTCCGCATGACGAGCCCGCTCGCCGAGCAGCTTGGCTGCGCCTTTGACGAGACGCCGGTCGGCACGCTCATCCGCACGGATGAGAGCAAGCAGACCAGCATCCCTGGCGTCTATGCGGCCGGAGATGCCGCCAACCCGCGCGCCGCCATCACGGTTGCGGCGGCCGATGGCGTGGTGGCGGGCGCAAGCCTCCACATGGGGCTGGTAATGGCCGAGGCGGGCGGCACAGCCGCCCGCTGAGCCGCGCCCCGGTCAGCCTGCGACCGGCCCCTTGCCCTCATAGGCGGCGATCAGTGTGGGCAGGTCGAGCTTGACCATGCCGAGCATCGCCTGGGTAACGCGGACGACCCGGTCAGTGTCCGGATCGCGCAGCATCTCCATCAACTGCCGGGGTGCGATCTGCCAGGAGACGCCGTAGCGGTCGGTCAGCCAGCCGCACTGGACGGGCGCGCCGCCTTCGGTCAGCGCCTCCCACAGCTGGTCGATCTCCTCCTGGCTGTCCACCGTGATGAACAGGGACATGGCGGGCGTGAAGGTCTGGTAGGGCCCGCCGTTGAGCGCGATACAGGACTGGCCCGCCACGGTGAACTCCACCACCATGACGTCGCCGGGCTTGCCGCCCGGCGTCTCGACCGTATAGGGCAGCACGGCATCGATGCGGGAATTGGGCAGCACGGAGACATAGAAGCGCGCTGCCTCCTCCGCCTTGCCGTCGAACCAGAGGCAGGTGGAAATGCTCGTCATGGTGTTTTCTCCTCGCTTCCGGCGGAGCGACGCCACCAAACGGCATGGCGATCGCCCGGCTCAGGAAAGCAGGTTGGGAAAGGGCAGGTTCAGGCGGTTTCAGCCTCGGCCATGGCGGCATTTTCCGCGCAGCCGCGCTCGACGGCGGCCGGGTCCATCCACATCACTTCCCAGATATGGCCATCCGGGTCCTCGAAGCTGCGGCCGTACATGAAGCCGTAATCCTGACGCGGACACGGATCGACCACGCCACCGGCCGAAATCGCCTTGTCCACAAAGCCATCGACCGCTGCGCGGCTTTCCTCCGACACGCACAGCAGCACCTCGCAGACCTTGGAGGAATCAGCGATCGGCTTGGGGCTGAAGCGCATGAAATGCTCCGGGGTATGCAGCATGACGATGATGGTCTCAGACAGGGCCATGCATGCGGCATCGTCATTGGAGAATTGGTCGTTCTTGGTAAAACCCATGGATTGATAAAAGCTGGTCGCCCGAGCCAGATCGCGGACAGGCAGGTTTACGAAGATCATGCGTTGCATTGGGGTTCCCCCCTCCTCTCATTGCTTGCCGGGTGTACCAGAATGAGTTATGAATGAAAAGTATGAAGTTAGAAAAAACAACCAAAAAAGCTTCAGGCCCGCGCCGCCGCTATGACGACGCCTGCGGCGCCGCGCACGGCCTGGAGCTGGTGGGCGACCGCTGGGCCCTGCTGGTGGTGCGCGAGCTGATGCTGGGCCCCAAGCGATTCAGCGACTTGCGCGGCGACCTGCCGGGCATCAGCGCCAATGTGCTCACCCAGCGGCTGGAGGAACTGGAGGCCGTGGGCATTCTTTGCGGCGCAAGCTGCCGCCGCCCGCCTCGGTGCAGGTGTATGAACTGACGCCATGGGGCTACGAGGCCGAGCCGATTCTCCAGGTGCTGGGGCGGTGGGCGGCGCGCTCGCCGCACCACGACCCGAGCCTGCCGTTGACCGAGACCGGCTTCCTGCTCTCGCTGCGGACCATGCTCGACCCGTGCCGGGCCGAGGGCCTTAAGGGCGTCATCGGCTTCCGCTTCGGCGCGCAAAGCTATGTCGGCCGCCTGGAGAGCGGGCGGCTGGAGGTAGCGCGCGGCGAGCCGGAGGGCGCGGACGTGGTGTTTGAGGGGCCGGTTTCGGCCCTGGTGGCGGCAATCTATGGCGGCCTGCCGCTCGCCGGCATGGAGGCCGGCGGCGCGCTTAAGGTGACGGGCGACCGCGCGCTCGCGGAGCGGTTCGCCACCCTGTTCCCGCTGCCGCCGAAAGTCGGCGAGGAAGGGTAAGGCCGAAAACGGAACCGCCCCGCCCCGGCCTTGAGAGACCGGGAACGGGGCGGCAGGGAGAAACCGTTCTTTGCCCGAAGGCTCAGCCTTGCCTCAGGCCGCCTGCACCTTCTTATCGGCAGGCGCCAGACGGATCAGGTAATCGAAGGCCGACAGGCCCGCGGTCGCGCCCTGGCCCATGGCGACGACGATTTGCTTGTAGGGCACGGTCGTCGCGTCGCCCGCCGCGAACACGCCTGCCACCGAGGTCTGGCCGCGATGGTCGATCTCGATTTCGCCGCGCGGGGTCAGCGCGATGGTATCGGTCAGCCACTCGGTATTGGGCACCAGGCCGATCTGGACGAAGATGCCCTCCAGCTCCAGCCTGTGCTCGGTGTCGCTGTTGCGGTCCTTGTAGGTCAGGCCCACCACCTTCTCGCCGTTGCCGAGCACTTCGGTGGTCAGCGCCGAGGTGATGATGGTGACATTGGGCAGGCTCCGCAGCTTGCGCTGCAGCACCTCGTCGGCGCGCAGCTTGCTGTCGAACTCGATCAGCGTCACGTGGGCCGTGATGCCGGCAAGGTCAATCGCCGCCTCGACGCCCGAGTTGCCGCCGCCGATGACCGCAACGCGCTTGCCCTTGAACAGCGGGCCGTCGCAGTGCGGGCAGTAGGCCACGCCCTTGTTGCGGTATTCATCCTCGCCGGGCACGTTCATCTGCCGCCAGCGCGCGCCGGTGGAGAGAATGACCGTCTTGGCCTTCACGCTCGCGCCGCTCTCCAGCTGCACCTCGGCAAGACCGCCGGGCTCGGAAGCCGGAATGAGCTTGGTGGCGCGCTGCAGGTTCATGACATCAACGTCATACTCCTTCACGTGCTGCTCCAGCGCCGTGCCGAGCTTGGGACCTTCGGTGTAGGGCACCGAGATGAAATTCTCGATCGCCATGGTGTCGAGCACCTGGCCGCCGAAGCGCTCGGCCACGACGCCGGTGCGGATGCCCTTGCGGGCGGCATAGATGGCCGCAGCCGCGCCGGCCGGGCCGCCACCGACCACCAGAACATCGAAGGCCTCCTTGGCCTTGATCTTCTCGGCGGCGCGGGCAATCGCGCCGGTGTCCAGCTTGGCGAGGATCTGCTCGATATCCATGCGACCCTGGCCGAATTCCTGACCGTTCAGGAAGATGGTGGGCACCGCCATTACCTTGCGGGCCTCCACTTCCTCGCGGAACAGCGCGCCGTCGATGGCGACGTGACGGATGCGGGGATTGAGCACGCTCATCAGGTTGAGCGCCTGCACCACATCCGGGCAGTTCTGGCACGAGAGCGAGAAGAAGGTCTCGAAGACGAAATCGCCGTCGAGCGCCTTCACCTGGTCGATCACATCCTCGCTTACCTTGGGCGGGTGGCCGCCGACCTGCAGCAGGGCCAGCACCAGCGAGGTGAACTCGTGGCCGAGCGGAATGCCGGCGAAGCGCACGCCGATGTCCGTGCCCGCACGGCGAATGAGGAAGGAGGGCTTGCGCGCGTCATCATCGGCGCGCACGAAACTGATTTTATCGCTGAGACCGGCAATGGTCTCCAGCAGCTGCTGCATTTCCTGAGACTTGGCCCCATCGTCAAGTGACGCGACCAGCTCTACGGGCGCCGTGATATTCGCAAGGTAGGCCTTCAGTTGTTCCTGGAGCTTCGCATCCAACATGATCGGGTTCCAACGTCTAAACTACACGGGGGAGAAACGCCCCGGCACCGGAGCCGGTCCGGTGCCGGGACAAGCATCAACCTTGCGGCTTAGATCTTGCCGACGAGGTCGAGAGAGGGAGCAAGGGTCTTCTCGCCTTCTTCCCACTTGGCCGGGCAGACTTCACCCGGGTGCGAACGGACGTACTGAGCAGCCTTGATCTTGCGGATCAGCTCGGCAGCGTTACGGCCGATGCCCTCGGCGGTGATCTCCATGAACTGGATGATGCCGTCCGGATCGACGAGGAAGGTGGCGCGGTCAGCCAGGCCCTGGCCCGGACGCATCACCTCGAAGTTGTTGGTGATGGTGCCGGACTGGTCGCCCAGCATGGTAAACTTGATCTTGCCGATCGCCGGCGAGGTGTCGTGCCAGGCCTTGTGCGAGAAGTGGGTGTCGGTGGAAACAGCGAAAATCTCCACGCCCAGCTTCTGGAAGGTCTCGTAGTTGTCGGCCAGGTCTTCCAGCTCGGTCGGGCACACGAAGGTGAAGTCAGCCGGATAGAAGAAGAACACGGCCCACTTGCCCTTCACGTCGGCGTCCGTCACGGTGACGAACTTGCCGTCGCGATAGCCCTGGGCGTTGAACGGCTTAATCTCGGTGTTGATGAGCGCCATGGAAGCTCCCTTTGTGTTTGGTTGGTTGAACGGATTGTGATGTAGCAGCCCGGCTCTCAATGTCAAAATTGATATAACTGGACTTAAATATCGACTGAATCGATCAATCGATTGTTTTAAGCCCACCAGGGCCGGACGCGGGCGGACAGTATCACAACAACGCCAGAAATCTTCCCGAGATTGCTTGCAGAGGAGCAACGATCACGAAGGGCGGCCCTGCCAAGGCCTGCGGCGGGCAGACGCCGCCCTGGCCGCCACGGCAAAGCCGCCGAGGGAAACGAACCGTTGCTACCGGTGATGAGTCGCCGTGGCCCGATACCGTCCATTCAGCCAGGGCGGCGAACACCGATCCTTCCTCCCCTCATCCACCCCGCCTTCGTCATAAATCCTTCATTGTATTTTTATCACGCTCATGCCGGCACGCGCGTGGCTGCCATCGTTTCAGGATGAGAATCATTAAACTGTAACAGTCGTCGAACATGAGCACGCCAACACGAAGCGTAGTGGTGGCGTTGCAAAATGTATTTTTCGGATGATGGCTCCTGGCGAGCCGAGAAAAAATCCCCCGCCCGGATCGGCCCCGCCGAGGGTGGGAGCAGCGCATCCAACCGCTCAGAAATTTACCGCGCAGAAATTCGCCGCGCAGAAATTCGCCGCGATGCCGCATCGGCCGCATCGCAAAAATCCGAAAATTCCCTTACCGACAATCAAGGATGTATCATGATTGACCGTGCTGACCGCGCGCGCCTGCTTTATGGGCGCGCGGCTTCCGCCATCGCCCTGGTGGCTGGGCTGCTTCAGGCCGCGCCCGCCTTCGCCGCCGAGGCGGACACTGCCGAGACCGCAGCGCTTGACCAGATTACCGTCACCGGCAGCGCCTATAAAAATGCCGAGGAAATCGCCACCCGCCGCAACTCGCTGGTGGTGGTCGACACCCTGGCGCAGGACGACACGGGCGACCTTGCCGACCAATCCCTTTCCGAAGCGCTGACCCGCGTCGTCGGCGTGTCCACCATGCAGGTGCTCTACGCCGAAACCGAAAGCACCTACGTGGCGGTGCGCGGCATCACGCCGGACCTCAACCACGTATCGATCGACGGCATCAGCATGGCCTCGCTTTCCAACGGCGGCAATGCGGAACGCCGCGTCGACCTGGCGCTGATCCCTGCCCAGGCCGCGCGCAAGACGGAAATCTACAAGACCTTCACGGCGGACCAGGAATCGGGCGCTGTCGGCGGCATCATCAATATCGTGCCGCACAGCGCCTTTGACAGCCGTGACGGGAAATTCTTCGTCGACGCCTTCGCCAATTACCGGGACTATGACGACGTGCCGGGCGGCAACAGCCGCAAATACACCGGCTCGCCGTGGAGCGGCGGCATCAAGGGCCTGTGGACCAAGACCTTCGGCGCGGACGATCAGTTCGGCATCGTGCTGAGCGGCACGTTCCAGCAAAAATCCTACGACGAGACCAAGTTCAATCCGAACGGGCGCACCTACTACACGGCCGACGGCGAGAGCACCTCGCCGGACAGCCCGGACTGGAACGGCCTCTACCCGGCGCCGCAGGCGTTCGTGAGCTACGACTATACCAACCTGGTGCGGAATTTCGGCGGCTCGGCGATGCTGGAATATCGCCCGTCGATCGACTGGTACGCCTCGCTGATGGTGTTCGACTACAAGCAGATCGAGCACCAGACCATGAACGCGGCGACGCTGCGCGCCTTCCGCAACATCACCAACCAGACGGATACGGGCGGCACGCTCGAGGTGCCCGATATCCGCACCGAATATCAGTACGACCGCTGGGAGACCGAAAATCGCGGCGCGATTTTCAAGACCTGCCACGACTTTGACCCGGTCTCGAACATCCAGTTCCGCGCGGGCTATGTGAAGTCCTACTTCAACGACGACTTCAACGAGGCGATCTACCAGGCCAAGCCGGGGGACCTGCTGGTCAATTACGACGCCAGCGGCGGCACCGACACCTTCACGCTCAACCACCCGGAATATCTGACGGACGCCGGCAGCTATACCCTGCTCTCCGCCCGCGACATGTGGAACCGGGCCCGGGCCGAGACCTGGGAAATCAAGCTGGACTACACCCACAACCTGGACGTGGACAGCACGGGCTTCGGCTACAAGCTCGGCGGCGGCGTGCGCGACATGTCGATGAACCGGGACAAGAGCTACCTCAACTACGTCTCCGATAAATCGGTGCTCGGCGATATCGCCTACAACCCGAACTACACGCCGTGGATGTTCAACGCGCCGGTTTTGTGGATCGACCAGGAGGCCTTCGCCAACACCGTAAAACCGGGCCTCGCCGTCAACGAAACCGCCTCAGCCAACAACGGCATCAGCGGTGATTACTCCTACGGCGAGACCATCGCCTACGCCTACGCCTCGGCGTCCTACGCCACCGACACCACCCGCGTGATCGCCGGCGTGCGCTTCGATGCGGCGGACTACAACGCGGCGGTGCCCTACGCCGTGGGCGGCGTCTACCAGACGACGTTCAAGGACTACGACGGCGACTACAAGCACTTCCTGCCCTCGCTGCACGTCATCCACGCGTTCCGCGACGACCTGCGCCTTAAGGCCTCCTACAGCCGCACGGTTGGCCGCGCGGCCCCGCAGGACATCGCCCAGCCGGAAACCGTGAACGAGGACAGCTTCTCCATCAGCCGGGGCAACCCGGACCTGAAGCCGCGCGTCTCCGACAACCTCGATGCCAACCTGGAATATTATTTCAACCAGGGTCAGGGCTTCGTCAGCTTCGGCGCGTTCGCCAAGTTCATCAAGGACGACATTTACGACTTGAAGACCGAGCAGCTGATCGACGGCGTGAGCTGGACCGTCAGCACGCCGATGAACGCCAACACCTCGAAAATGCGCGGCCTTGAGTTCCAATACGTCAACAACCGCATCCCCGGCCTGCCGGGCTTCCTGAAGGACCGGTTGGGCGTGTCGTTCAATGTCACCCGCACCTGGGGCGACATGGACTTCCAGTCCGGCGACATCGAGCAGCACCTCAACCGCATGATGTTCCAGCGCGAGTGGATGGGCAACGCGGCGGTGTTCTACCAGCTGCCCAACAAGGGCGAGGTGCGCGTCGCCTACAATTACCAGAGCGACTACATCGACGGCGTGGGTGCAAGCCCGTGGCTGAACCGGGGCCCGCAGGGCCGTGGGCGGCTGGATGCCTCCGTCCGCCTCGGCGTGGGCGAGGACTGGATCGTCAAGCTTCAGGCCAACAACATTTTGGATGAAAAAATGTACCTGGGCTACACGGAGGACCTGTCGATCCGCCGCGCGGCGATCAAGACCGGCCGGTCCTTCTTCATCAACCTGATCTACAAGCCCCTCTAAAAATGCGGGGACGGGCGAGGCGGCGAAAATGCCCCTCGCCCTTCCCCTTTTTCGCCGTTGCGTTTTTCGCTTTCAAGGATGCGCCACCATGAAGCTTGACCGTCGCTCGCTCCTCAAGACCGCAGGCAGCCTGGCGATTTTCTCCGGCCTTGCGCCCCACATGACGTGGGCGAAATCGCTGGGAGCCTATCCCTTCACCCTTGGCATCGCCTCGGGCGATCCCTGGCCGGGCGGCTTCGTGCTGTGGACCCGCCTCGCCCCAAAGCCGCTTGAGGAGCATGGCGGCATGCCCATGGCGATCGTGCCGGTGGGCTATGAAATCGCAGAGGACGAGGGTTTCCGCCGCATCGTTGCAACCGGCACGGCGGAGGCCCGGCCGGAGCTGGGCCATTCGGTGCATGTGGAGGCAAGCGGGCTGCAACCGGGCCGGCGCTACTGGTATCGCTTCTCGGCAGGCGGCGAGGTAAGCCCGGTCGGCACGGTAAAAACCGCCCCGGCGCAAGGCGCGATGGTTGACCGGGTGCGCCTCGGCGTGGCGGGCTGCCAGCATTACGAGAGCGGATTTTACACCGCCTACCAGTATCTGGCCAAGGAGCCGGAGCTGGACGCTATTTTTCACTACGGCGACTATATCTACGAAGGCTCCGGCAACCCCGGCAAGAAGGGGCGCGTGCGCGCCCATGCGGGCGACGAGATTTACAGCCTCGATGACTACCGCCGCCGCTACGCCCAGTACAAGACCGATCCGGATTTGCAGGCGGCCCATGCCGCAGCGGCGTTCCTGGCGTCCTACGACGACCATGAGGTGGACAACAACTGGGCATCGACCCACGACCAGGATGGCACGCCGCCGGAATTTTTCCTGCTGCGCCGCCTTGCTGCCATGCAGGCATGGTATGAGAACATGCCGGTGCGCCGCGCGCAGCTGCCGGCCAACGGCCAGCTGACCATGTTCCGCCGGCTGGATTACGGCAGCCTCCTGCGCGTGCACATTCTCGATACCCGGCAATACCGCACCGACCAGCGCTGCAGCGCAAACGAGACCAAGCCGTGCCGCCGTGACGCGGACCCGGTGGAGACCATGCTGGGCGAGCGCCAGGAGCGCTGGCTGGGCGAAGGGTTGACGGGCGGCAGCCGCTGGAACCTGCTCGCCCAGCAGGTGATGGTGATGCCGATGGCCTACCCGGCCTCCCGCAAGGCGGGCCCGGTCAATAACGATTCCTGGAGCGGCTACCCTGAGGCCCGCCGCCGCCTCGTGCAGCAGATCGAGGAGCGCAGGCTCACCAACGTGGTGATCGCCACGGGCGACGTGCACAAGCACCACGCCGGCAACCTGCCGTTACGCGACGAGGACCTGACCGGCCCCGCCATCGCGACAGAGTTCGTCGCCACCTCCATTAGCTCGGACGGTGACGGGGAAGCGCTGCCCGCCAGCTGGCGGGACGTGCCCGCCAACAACCCGCACTGCAAGCTGTTCAACGGCCAGCGGGGCTATCAGGTGTTGAACGTTACGCCAAAGGAATGGCACACCGACGTGCGGGTGGTCGACAAGGTCTCGACCCTGGGCGGAACCCTTTCCACCCTTGCGCGGTTCTCCGTCGATCCGGAGAAGCCGGGCCTCGACTAAGGCCCCGGCACGCCCCGCATTTCGCGCCGACATCGCCTCCTGCGCGGCGGACCTGCAACCTTTGGCCACGCTGCTGGTTGCCGAAGTGTCAGGTATCGCCGGGAGGAGGCGGCGTTGGCGGAACCTCCCTACAAACTGCTGGAGCCCCTGCCGAAGTGGACGCCGGAGGAACGGCCGGTCATTCCGGGCTCGCCGGCCAAGCTGGAGCATAGCCCCAGGGTTCGGGCCGCCTACATCTGCACGGCGGTGCTGGTTGGCATCACGGGCGGCCTCGGCAATGCCCTGGTGACCGCCAACCTGCCGACCATCCAGGGCGAGCTGGGGCTGACCCCGGTGGAGGGCGCATGGTTGCCGGCGGCCTACATCATGGTCACGGTTTCGGCCAACCTGCTGGTGTTCAAATTCCGCCAGCAGTTCGGCATCCGCCTGTTCGCGGAGATCGGCCTTACCCTCTACGCCATATTGACGCTGCTGCATGTGGTGGTGCGGGATTATCCCATGGCGCTGTTCGTGCGCGCGGCCAGCGGCCTTGCGGGCGCGCCCATGACATCGCTGGGGCTGCTCTATGCCATCCAGGCCTTCAAGAAGAAGGACATAGGGCGGGCCATCGTCGTCGGTTTCGGCATTTCACAGCTGGCAACGCCGCTGGCGTGGGTGCTCTCGCCCGCGCTGCTGGACCTTGGGGAATGGAACGCGCTTTACGTGTTCGAAAGCGGGCTGGCGTTCCTGTCGCTGGCCGCAGTGGTGGTGCTGAAGCTGCCAAGGGGCATGCGGATCCAGGTGTTCGAGCCGCTCGATTTCCTCACCTTCCTGCTGGCGGCCCCGGCCCTTGCCCTCATCGGCGCCGTGCTGGCGCAGGGGCGGGTCGAGTGGTGGAGCGACCAGCCGTGGATGGCCTGGGCCATCATCGCCGCGATCGTGCTCCTGAGCGCGGCCTTCCTGATCGAGCATCACCGCCGCAACCCGCTGATCCAAACCCGATGGCTCGGCACCCTGCCCATGGCGCGATTTACCCTCGGCGCGCTCACCATCCGCTTTCTGCTGGCCGAGCAGACCTTCGGCGCGGTCGGCATGCTGCGAACCCTCGGCATGGGACCGGACCAGCTGCAATCGCTCTATGCAGTCATCCTCGCCGGCATCCTCGTCGGACTGGTTACGAGCGCGACGACCTTCAGCCGCGAGGCGATCGTCCCGCAGATTCTCGTCTCCGTCGCGCTCATTTGCATTGCCAGCTTCATCGATGCGACCGCCACCAGCCTGGACCGGCCCCAGCAGTTCTTCTTCAGCCAGTTTCTGATGGCGATCGCGGGCGGGCTATTCTTCGGCCCGATGCTGCTGGCCGGCTTCAACCGGGCCCTGCAGCAAGGCCCCAACTACATCGTCACCTTCGTGGTGCTGTTCTCCATCACCCAGAACCTGGGCGGCCTGGCGGGGCCGGCCTTGCTGAACACCTTCCAGCAGTTCCGCGAGCATGAGTATTCCAGCGAGATCACGGCGGACATCAACCCCACCAACCCGGTGGTGGCCGGGCGGCTGCAATTGCAGGGGCAGATCTACGGCCGGGTGATGACCGACCCGGTGCGGCGCCAGGCGCAGGGCACCGCGCAGCTGGGGCAAATCGCAACGCGCGAGGCCAACGTCCTTGCCTACAACGACGTTTTCCTTCTGACCGGGGCAATGGCCATGGCCTACCTGGCCTGGTCCCTGATTTTCGTGGTCGGCCGGGCGCGGCGCGCCAGGGCGGAGGCCCAGGCAAGCGCCGGACCCGGCCAGGGACCGGCTCTACAAGGGAACCCGAGATGACCGAGCGAGACGCTCCAGACCCATCCGAGACGCCCAGGCCGCCGGAGTGGAATGACGACGACACCGACGCGGCGAGCCCGCAGGAGGCCCAGACGGCTGAGGCCGGCGAGGAGACGCCCAAGATCCTGCGCCCCAGCCGGCAGACCGTACTCATCATGGCGGTGGTGGCGCTCGCCGGCATTTTGATGGTGTTGTGGGCGTGGAAGCTGTGGCCGTTCGAGACCAGCATGGTGACGACCGAGAACAGCTATGTGCGCGGGCAGATCACCGTGCTGGCCCCGCAGGTGAACGGCTATATCGCCGACGTTGCGGTGCAGGACTTCCAACACGTGAGGAAGGGCCAGCCCTTGGTGCGGATCGATGATCGCATCTACCGGGCGCGGGTGGAGCAGGCCGAGGCCCAGCTGGCCGCCGCCAGGGCCGAGCTGGCCAACGCCACCCAGACCATCGCCCAGAACGAGGCGACGCTGGGCGCGCGCCAGGCCGACCTGATGGCGGCGGAGGCGGAGCTGGAGCGGGCGCAGGCGGACGAGCGGCGCGTGGAGGAACTGGCGGCGCGGGGCTCGGTCGCGTTGCGGGAACGGGACCAGGTGCGCGCCGGGGCAAAGGCGGCGGCGGCCAACGTACAGAAGGCCCGCGCGGCCATCGACATCGCCGAGGAGACCCTCATCGCCTCCCGCGTTGCCCAGAAGCGGCTGGAAGCCCAGGTGGCGCAGGCAGGAGCCCAGCTGAACCTTGCGCGCATCGACCTGGCCAATACGGTAATCACTGCCCCGCGCGATGGCCAGATCAGCGAGGCCTCGGTGCGGCTGGGCCAGTATGTGGCGGCCGGCACCCAACTGATGTTCCTGGTGCCGCCGGATTTGTGGGTGGTGGCCAACTACAAGGAAACCCAGACCGCCAACATGCGGGTGGGCCAGAAGGCCTGGTTCACGGTGGATGCGCTCGACCACGCCCGGCTGACCGGGCGGGTGCAGCGGTTCGCCCCGGCCACGGGCTCGGAGTTCAGCGTCATCCGCCCCGATAACGCCAGCGGCAACTTCACCAAGGTGGTGCAGCGCATTCCGGTGCGAATCCGCATCGACCCCGGCCAGCCGCTGGCCGCCCGGCTGCGGCCCGGCATGTCGGTGGTGACGCGGGTGGACACCAGCGGCAATGCCGAAGACGGGGCCGAGCGGCGGAGGCAGACCCGATGATGCCCCGGCTGCCCGTTGCCGCCGCGACGCTGCTGCTGGCTGCGTGCGGACTTCCGCCCGAGCGGCCGGTGCCGCCGCAGGCGCGGGTGACGGCGCCCACAGGCTGGCGCGAGCCCACCAATGCCCTTGGGCAGGTGGAGACCAACTGGTGGCGCGCCTTCGGCGACCCGGCGCTGGCGGCGCTGGTAGAAGCGGCGCTGGCCAACAACACAGACGTCGCGGCGGCGCTTGCCCGCGTCGAGGAGGCGCGGGCTCAGATCCGCCTCGCCCGCTCGGCCGCCCTGCCCCAGCTGAATGCGGTGCTGAGCGCGCAGCGCGGCCGCACCTTGCAGGTGACAGGCCCCACCACCGGCACGCAAATCCAGCCCCAGTTGCAGGTGGCGTGGGAGGCGGACCTGTTCGGGCGCATCCGCACCCTGCGCGAGGCTGCTCGCCTCGGCCTTGAAGCCAGCCGGGCCGACCGGGACGCGGTGCGGCTGGCGGTGGCGGCGGCAACGGCGCAAGGCTATGTGACCCTCTTGTCGCTCGATGCCCAGCTGTTCGTGACGCAGGAGACCGCCCAGTCCCGCGCGGAGGCGCTGCGCGTGGCCTCCGACCGCGCCCGGCTGGGCTACACCTCGCAGCTGGAGCTGGCGCAGGCGCAGGCGGAGTATGACGCCGTGCTCCAGGCCATTCCCGAGCTGGAGCGGGCGGTGCGCCTTCAGGAGAACGCCCTCAGGCTGTTGACCGGGCGGATGCCGGGGCCGATCGACGGGCGCAACGTCATCGACCAACTCCAGACGCCGAGCGTGCCGGGCACCCTGCCCTCGGCGCTCCTGCGGCGCAGGCCGGACCTGGCGGCGGCCGAGCTGACGCTGGCCGCGCTTGACGCCCAGCTGGCGGCGCGGCGGGCCGAGTTCCTGCCCCGTGTGCAGCTTTCAGCCGCCGCCGGCCAGCTGCTCACCAATTCGCTGGACTACGATCCCTTGAGCATCTGGAGCCTCGGGGCGAGCATCCTTGCCCCCCTCTTCTCCGGCGGCCGGCTGGAAGCGCAGGTGGAGGCGGCGACGGCCCAGCGGGACCAGGCCGCCTTCGCCTACCGCGGCGCGGTGCTGACCGCCTTCGGCGAGGTGGAGGATGCGCTGACCGGCATCGTGCGCTACGGCGAGCAGGTGGAGCATGCCATGAGACGCCGCGCGACGCTCGAGCGCGCCCTGATGCTGGCCCGCGACCGCTACCAGGCGGGCTATGCCTCCTACCTCGAGGAGCTGGACGCCCAGCGCAACCTCTACTCCACCGAACTGGAGGTCATCACCTTGCGCGAGCGCCAGCTCAACAACGTGATCGACCTCTATCGCGCGCTGGGCGGCGGCTGGTTCCCCACAACGGGCAAGCCGCAGTGATCGTTTTTTGCCTATTGACAATGGGACGATAAAATGGTTTTCCTATTGCGATTGGTTTTGAACGACCAGAGGGAGGAAGCGGACCGTGGCGACGAAGGCAAAGGCAGCGGGGCTGGAGACGACGGGCGGGCAGGCCATCATGGCATGGCTGGCCGCGCTGTGCGTCCGTGCGCTCCTCGCCAGCGTGCGCGGCCTTGTCGGCTACAGCGGTCGCCTACAGCGGCACGTCAACCACGGCCAGCAGCCCGCCGCCGGGGGCATTGCCGAGGCGCACCGTCGCACCGAAGGTCATGGCCTGGGAACGGGCGATGGTGAGGCCGATGCCGGTGCCGCTGCGCCCGCCCGGCTGGCCGGGATCGCCACGGGTGAAGGGCTCGAAGATCTTCTCCAGCAGCTCCGGCGCGATGCCGGGGCCGTAGTCGCGCACGCTGATGAGGAGGTGGCCGCCCTCCTTCCGGCAGCCGATCTCGGCGCTGCCCGCGTACTTGACCGCATTGTCGATAAGGTTGGAGAGGCAGCGGGTGAGCGCGTTGGGCTTGATGCGGACAACGCCGCCGCACCCGGCGACGAAGCGCACGTCGTTGCCGAACTCCTCCGCGTCCTCGGCCAGGCTGGTGAGGAGGCTGTCGATATCGACCATCGACCACTCCTCGCCGGAATCCGAACTGCTGGCCAGGTCCAGCCCCTCGCGCACCAGCGTGTGCATGGCGGCCAGATCCTGCACCAGCTTGGCGCGCAGGTCCTCGTCCGCCACCTGCTCCAGCCGCAGGCGCAGGCGGGTGATGGGGGTTTGCAGATCGTGGCTGATGGCGGCGAGCAGCTGAGTGCGCTCGCGAAAGCCATCGCGCACCCGGCGCTGCATGAGATTGAACGTCGCAAGCGCCGCGCGCACCTCCTCCGGCCCGGTTTCGGGGATCGGCTCGGGATCGAGCGAGACCGAGAACGCCTTGGCCGCGCGCTCCAGCCGCCGCAGCGGCTGGGCGGCGAAGCGGGCGACGAGGATGGAGAGCAGCGTTGCCGAGGCGATGACGAGCAGAAGGTAGAGCGGGCTCAGCAGCGAGCTGGGCGGCAACGACAGGCCCGGCATGTGAATGGCAAGGGCCCGGCGCTCCCCCGCGCACGTCGGTGAAACGGACGATCCAGCAATCGGGCAGAGGCGGGTCGACAATGCCCGCCGCCCGCCCGGCAAGGCGCGCGGTCCATTCGGCAAAGCACAGACCGGAGGGCACCTGCCCCGCCTCCGGCTGGGCGCGGGACCCCAGCCGTTCGGCCAGCAGCCGCTCCAGCCCCTTGTCGGGCATGGTGATGGCGATGCCGGCCGGCGCGGCGGACGCGCCCATGATCCGGTAGGAGAGGAGCATGGCCTGCGTCTCCTCCGGATTGTGCTGGAGGCGCCCGGCGATATCAACGGCGCTCGCCGCCACGCGCTCGGCGCGTATCCGCTCGAAATCCCGGTGGCGGGCCTGCTCGGCCACGAACAGCGACAGCATGGCGGCAAGCGACATGCCCACCGTCAGAAGCACGATGATGTGGCCCGCCATGGTGGCGAGGAAGCTATGTACGCGCCTGAACACCGCCTGCCTCATGCCGCCTGCTTCATTCGTAGCGCACGATGCAGGCAAGGACGTAGCCTTCGCTGCGGACGGTGAGGATGAGCCCCTCCCCGCCTTTCACCGAGGCCAACTTCTGGCGCAGGCGGCTGATCTGAAGATCGATGGAGCGATCAAAGGCGACGGTCGCGCGCCGCTCGGGCAGCAGGGCCTCGCGCGAGAGCACGGTGTTGGGCTCCTGCACGAAGCGGCTGAGCAGGCGGAACTCCGCCGAGGAGAGCATGACGAGCTGGCCATCGGGCGCGACCAGCCGGCGCTGGAGCAGATCCAGCTTCCACGGGCCGAACACGGCATAGCGGGCCTGGCGCGCCGGCGGGCTTCCCCCGCCGCCCCGCGTGCGGCGCAGGAGATTGCGGACCCGCGCCATCAGCTCGCGCGGCTCGAACGGCTTGGTGAGGTAGTCGTCCGCCCCCAGCTCCAGACCCAGCACCCGGTCAACGGCGCTGCCGCGCGCCGTCACCATGATGATGGCGGTCTCCACGCCCTCGGCCCGCAATTCGCGGCACAGGCTGAGCCCGTCGCCATCCGGCAGGTTGAGATCGAGGATGACGAGGTCGATCGCCTCCGCCCCCAGCACGGACCGCATCTCGCCAAGGCCCGAGGCGGTGGAGACGACGTAGTGCTCCATGCGGAGCTGGCCGGCAATCAGATCGCGGATGTCCTCATCGTCCTCGACAACCAGAATACGCTCTTGCGGCTGCTGACCTGTCACCATGCTGGCACCCTAAACCCTGTGGGCCCGAAAATCCGCAAAGCGCCGCCAGGTTGATACGCTTTGATACACAACGATACCGTTCAAAACACACAAGCCCTGTTGTTATCAAAAGAAATACTCGAAACCCCGCCCAGGCGAAACCTGGTCGCAGCGCCGAAGGATCGGCGTGCCTCCGCCAGTATGTCTTTGCAAACGAGTTTCACCTACGGGGATTCTGTCATGCGTTGTTTTCCGGTCGCGCCTCCAGCACCAAGCGCTGGCGCAGAAGCGTCCCTGCTGCCTGCGCGTCCGCTGACCTTGAAGGCCTGGTTTCGGCCGCACCCGGCATTCCCCCCGCACCTTCGCAGCCACGACGCCTGACCCCCAGATCCCAAACCCGCGCGGTTGGCCCCGAATGCCGCCACGGCTCGGCCCGGCTCCCTTCCGTTTCCGCCGCCTCGATTGAAGTGAAGAGAAAAGTCCCATGCCTACCGTCTCGACCTGGCGAATTGTAACGCTCGCGCCGCTAGCGCTCACGGCCCTGGTGGCCGGCTGCAACGAACAAAGCGCGCCGCCGCCGAGCACGGTGGAGGTGGGGTATGTCACCGTTGAAACCGGCAACGTGACCGTCTCGACCGAGCTGCCGGGCCGCACCAACGCCTTTCTGGTGGCCGAAGTGCGCCCACAGGTGACCGGGATCATCCAGAAGCGCCTGTTCGAGGAAGGCGGCATGGTGAAGGCGGGCCAGCCGCTCTACCAGATCGACCCGGCGATCTACGAGGCCGCCGTCAACGAGGCGCAGGCGCAGCTGGTGAGCGCCAAGGCGAACCTGGCCGCCGCCAAGGCGCGGGCCGCCCGCTACGAGACGCTGAAGGACAGCGAGGCGGTGAGCCGGCAGGACATCGACGACGCGCTGGCCGCCGCCCGCCAGGCCGAGGCCGCGGTGAAACAGGCCGAGGCCCAGCTTGAGACCGCCCGCATCAACCTGGCCTATACCAAGGTGGCCGCGCCCATCAGCGGGCGCATCGGCCGCTCGGCGGTGACGGCCGGCGCGCTGGTGACGGCGAGCCAGGCCGACCCGCTGGCCATCGTGCAGCAGCTCGACCCGATTTACGTGGACATCACCCAGTCCAGCGCCAAGCTGCTAGACCTGCGTCGCTCGCTCGCCAAGGGCGACGTGCTGCCGGCCAGCGCTATCTTGCAGCTCAAGCTGGAGGACGGCACGGATTATCCGCTGAAGGGCAAGGCGGAGTTCGCCGAGACCATCGTGGACCCGGACAGCGGCACCGTGACCATTCGCGCCCGCTTCCCCAACCCGGACGGCCTGCTGCTGCCCGGCATGTTCGTGCGCGTGATCGCGCCGCAGGCGGTGGTGCCGGGCGCGGTGCTGGCCCCGCAGCAGGGCGTGACCCGAGATCCCAAGGGCAACGCCACCGCGCTCGTCGTGACCGCCGACAACAAGGTGGAGCGGCGGGATATCGTGACCGGCCAGGCCATCGGCGACAAGTGGCTGGTGACGAAGGGCCTCAAGGCCGGCGACAGGCTGATCGTCGAGGGCACCGACAAGGTGCGCGCGGGCCAGCCGGTGAAGCCGGTTCTGATCGAAGGCGAGAAGTAAGGCGCGTTTCATGCTCAGCAAATTCTTCATCAACCGGCCGATCTTCGCCTGGGTCATCGCCATCGGCATCATGCTGGCGGGCCTGGGCTCGATCCTCACCCTGCCGATCGCCCAGTATCCCAGCATCGCGCCGCCTTCGGTCAATATCAGCGCCACCTACCCCGGCGCCTCCGCCGAGACGGTGGAGACCAGCGTCACCCAGGTGCTGGAGCAGCAGCTCACCGGCATCGACGGGCTGATGTATTTCTCCTCCTCCTCCAGCAACCGGGGCCAGGCGCAGATCACGGTGACCTTCGAGAAGGGCACCGACCCGGACACCGCCCAGGTGCAGGTGCAGAACAAGGTGCAGCAGGCCATCAGCCGCCTGCCGAGCGCCGTGCAGCAACAGGGCGTGGTCGTCACCAAGTCGCAGGAAGACTTCCTGATGGTGGTGGCCATCTACGACAAGACCCGCCGCTCCACCCAGGCGGATATCGCCGACTTCCTGGTCAACAACTTCCAGGACCCGCTGGCGCGCGTGCAGGGCGTGGGCTCGTCGCGGGTGTTCGGCTCGCAATATGCCATGCGGATCTGGCTCGACCCGCACAAGCTGGCGGCACTGAAGCTGATGCCGTCCGACGTGCGCGCCGCCATCCAGGCGCAGAACGTGGAAATCTCCGCCGGCCAGATCGGCGAAGAGCCCTTCCCCGCCGGCCAGCAGCTGAACGCCACCGTGACCGCCAAGGCGCGGTTCCAGAACGTGGACCAGTTCCGCAACATCGTGGTCAAGACCCAGCCCGATGGCTCCATCGTCCACCTGTCCGACGTGGCGCGGGTGGAGCTGGGCAACGAAAGCTATGGCGTTGCGGCCCGCATGAACGGCTACCCGGCCTCGGGCATGGCGCTCCAGCTGGCCCCCGGCGCGGACGCGCTGAAAACCGCCGAGCTGGTAAAGGCCAAGGTTGCCGAACTCTCCACCAACCTGCCGGACGGCTACGCCATCTCCTTCCCGCGCGACACGACGCCGTTCATCAAGCTGTCGGTGGAGGAAGTGGTCAAGACGCTGATCGAGGCCGTGGTGCTGGTGGTCATCGTCATGTTCGTGTTCCTCCAGAACTTCAGGGCAACGCTGGTCCCGGCGCTGGCCGTGCCGGTGGTCCTGCTCGGCACCTTCGGCGTGCTGGCGCTGTTCGGCTATTCCATCAACACCCTGACCCTCTTCGGCATGGTGCTCTCCATTGGTCTTCTCGTCGACGATGCGATCGTCGTCGTCGAGAACGTGGAGCGCATCATGGAGGAAGAGGGCCTCTCCCCGCGCGAGGCCACCATCAAGTCGATGGGCGAGATCGGCGGCGCGCTCGTCGGCATCGGCCTCGTCCTGTCGGCCGTGCTCCTGCCCATGGCCTTCTTCGGCGGCTCGACCGGCGTCATCTACCGCCAGTTCTCCATCACCATCGTCTCCTCGATGGTGCTGTCGGTGATCGTGGCGCTGATCTTCTCGCCGGCCCTGTGCGCCACCTTGCTCAAGCCCAAGAAGCACAACGCGGACGAGCGCAGCTTCGGCGCGCGCTTCAACCGCTGGTTCGAGCGCATCACCGGCAAATACCTTGGCGGCGTTCGCCAGGTGCTGAACCGCCGCGTGCTCTACCTCGCCGGCTACGGGCTGACGCTCGTGCTGTTGTGGGTGTTCTTCGTGCGCCTGCCGACGAGCTTCCTGCCCGTCGAGGACCAGGGCCAGGTGATGGTGCAGTACACCCTGCCGCCGGGCGCGACCAAGACCCGCACCAACAAGGTGGAACAGCGGGTGACCGACTACTTCCTCAACAACGAGAAGGGCAACATCGACACCTTCTTCACGGTGACCGGCTTCAGCTTCTCCGGCCAGGGGCAGAACGCGGGCATGGGCTTCATCAACCTGTCGGACTGGGAGCAGCGCGAGGGCCAGGAAAACAGCGCCGCGGCCGTCGCCATGCGGGCGATGATGAGCCTGTCGGCCATCCGCGACGCCAAGATCTTCTCCATGACGCCGCCGGCGATCATGGGCCTTGGCCAGTCCAACGGCTTCAACTTCCAGCTGCTCAACACCGGCGGCCTCAGCCGCGAGCGGTTCAAGGAGCTGCGCGACAAGCTGATCGAGGCCGCCAACCAGGACCCCAGGCTCTCGGCCGTGCGCGCCTCGACGCTGGAAGACACGCCGCAGCTGCACATCGATATCGACGAGGAAAAGCTGGCGGTGCTGGGCCTCTCCCAGGCCGACGTAAACAGCACCCTCTCCTCCGCCTGGGGCAGCAACTACATCAACGACTTCGTGGACCGGGGCCGGGTGAAGCGCGTCTACATGCAGGCGGACGCGCCCTACCGCGCCCTGCCGAGCGACCTCGACTACTGGCACGTGCGCTCCGCCAGAACCGGCGAGATGGTGCCGTTCTCGGCCTTCGCCACCACCAGCTGGCAGAAGGGCCCGACCAACGTTTCTCGCTTCAACGGCCAGTCGTCCTATGAAATCCAGGGACAGGCGGCGCCGGGCGTCAGCTCGGGCGAGGCCATGGCCCGGATGGTCGCGCTGCAACGCGAACTCGCCCCCGGCACCAGCTACGCCTGGAGCGGCCTGTCGTACCAGGAGCAGGTCTCGGGCGGTCAGGCGCCCCTGCTCTACGGCGTCTCGCTGCTGGTGGTGTTCCTCTGCCTTGCCGCGCTCTACGAGAGCTGGTCCGTACCGCTGGCGGTGCTGCTGGTGATCCCGCTCGGCATCATCGGCGCGGTGCTGGCCGTCACCCTGCGGGGCCTTGAGAACAACATCTACTTCCAGGTGGGCTTGCTGACCACCATGGGCCTCACGGCGAAGAACGCCATCCTCATTGTGGAATTCGCGGAAATGGCCTACCGCGAGGGCAAGGGGGCGGTCGCCTCGGCGATCGAGGCGGCGCGCCTGCGCTTCCGCCCGATCCTGATGACCTCGCTGGCCTTCATGGCGGGCGTCATTCCGCTCGCCATCGCCACCGGCGCGGGCGCGCAGAGCCGCATCGCCATCGGCACCGCCGTGCTCGGCGGCATGCTGACGGCAACGGTGCTGGCCATCTTCTACGTGCCCCTGTTCTTCGTCCTCGTTACCCGGCTGTTCAGCGGCAAGCGCGATGACGCGCCCGAAGCCGCGCAGGAGTCCCAGGCATGAGACACGGTTATCTTCTTCTCCTGCCGATGATGCTGGGCGCGTGCAGCCTCGCGCCCGATTACCAGCGGCCCGAGGCCCCGGTTCCGGCCACCTGGCCGGAAGGCGCGGCCTATGCCGAGCAGGCGGCGGTCGACGCCCCCGGCCTGTCGTGGCAGCAGCTCATCACCCACGAAAAGTTGCGTAACGTTATCGGGCAGATGCTCGCCAACAACCGCGACCTGCGCGCCTCGCTCGCCAACGTCGAAGCGGCGCGGGCGCAGTATCGGGTGCAGCGCTCCGCCCGCCTGCCGACGATCGCCGCCAATGGCGGGGTGACGGTGAGCGACAGCAACGCCGGCTCCAGCTTCGGCAGCGGCGGCGGCGGCAACGGCCGCGACACCTGGTACACCGCCAACGTGGGGCTGAGCGCGTTCGAGATCGACCTGTTCGGCCGGGTGCGGAACCTGAGCCGGGCGGCGCTGGAGAGCTACCTTGCGACCGAAGAGGGCATGCGCTCCACCCGCATCGCGCTCATCGCCGAGACCGCCAGCGCCTACGCGACCCTTGCGGCGGACCAGGACCTGCTGAAGGTGGCCCAGGAGACGGCGGCGAGCGCCGAGCGCTCCCTCAGACTGACGCAGGATCTGAACCAAGCCGGCCTTGCCGGCAAGCTGGACGTGCACCAGGCCGAGACCGTGGTGCAGCAGGCCCGCGCCGACGTGGAAGTTTACCTCACCCAGGTGGCACAGGACCGCAACGCGCTCGACCTGCTGGTGGGCGCGCCCGTGGACGAGGCGCTGCTGCCCGAAAGCCTGGCCGAGCTGGCGGAGGGCATCAGCCCGGTGCCGGCGGGCCTGTCGTCGGACGTGCTCCTGAACCGGCCGGACGTGCTGGCGGCCGAGCACCAGCTGAAGGCGGCCAACGCCAACATCGGCGCGGCGCGCGCGGCCTTCTTCCCGCGCATCAGCCTGACGGCGGCGGCAGGCTTCGCCAGCGCGGCGCTGGACAGCCTGTTCGATGGCGACAGCTTCACCTGGCAGGCGAACCCTGCGGCCAGCATGGCGCTGCTGGGCGGCCCCAACTGGGCCAACCTGGATTATTCCAAGGCCCAGCGGGACATGTACGTGGCCCAGTATGAGGGGGGCGATCCAGTCCGCCTTCCGCGACGTGGCCGATGCGCTGGCGCGCGCCGGCACCATCACGCGCCAGCAGGAGGCCCAGCGCGCCCTGCTGCGAGCCAGCGAGCAGAGCTATCAACTGGCCGAACAGCGCTACAAGGCGGGCATCGATCCGTTCCTCACCACGCTGGACGCGCAGCGCACGCTCTACTCGGCGCGGCGCTCGGTGATCGCCACCGACCTTGCGTTCATCGACAATCGTATCGCCATGTACCGGGCGATCGGAGCCGAGCCGGCCTCCACGCCGGCGCCCTGACGACACGGCACGGCGGCGAGACCTGTTTCGCAGACGCGGATTCCGTCTCGTCGCCGCCAGCCCTTCCGAAAAGGACAAGCGAGCCTTATCTCAGATTGAAGCGCACGTCTTTCGCGTACGCCGAGACGTGCCTCACCGGAGTGTGCGTTATGTCTGAGTTCAAGCGCTTGCCCAGCCTTTTCATCCCCCATGGCGGGGGCCCCTGCTTCTTCATGGAGCCGCCGCCGGGCTGGCCGCGCGATACCTGGGACAGCATGGAGGCCTACTTAAGCGGCCTTGGCGATACCCTGCCGCAACGGCCAAGCGCGCTGCTCGTCGTCTCCGGCCACTGGCTGACCAACCGGCCGACGGTGAACGTCGCCGCGCGCCCGACGCTGCTTTACGATTATTACGGCTTTCCCGAGCACACCTATAAGCTCACCTACCCCGCGCCGGGCGCGCCGCACCTGGCAAGCCGGGTGCGGCAGCTGCTGGCAGGCAGCCGCATTCCCACCGACACGGAGAGCGAACGCGGGCTCGACCACGGCGTCTTCATTCCGCTCAAGGTGATGTTCCCGAAGGCGGACGTGCCGGTGCTCCAGCTCTCCCTCCAGAAGGATCTGGACCCTGCGGACCACCTGGCCATCGGCCGGGCGCTCGCGCCCCTGCGGGACGAAGGCGTGCTCATCATCGGCTCGGGCATGAGCTACCACCACCTGCCCAACCTGATGAGCGGGCGGGACAACCAATCCTCCGAGCAGTTCGACGCCTGGCTGGACGAGACGCTGACGAGAAGCGGCCCCGCCGCGCGCTGGCGCCGGCTCCTTGGCTGGGAGAAGGCTCCGGGCGGGTTCGCCTCGCACCCCACGCCCGAGCACCTGCTGCCGCTGATGGTGGCGGTCGGCGCGGGCCTGGAGGACGCGGGCGTGCGGGAGTTCAACGACCGCATCCTCGGCAAGGCGATTTCCGGCTTCCGCTTCGGTTAGGGCGACACTTGCGAAACCAGCCACAACTCTTTGTATTGTGGTAAATTTTACGTTTACTTAAAGTAAAGCTTTAAGCCCCTCCCTGCGGCCCGCCTCAGTTTGTGGCGGCGGGTTTGGGATCGTGGCTCAGGTGCTCGTAGGCCAGCCGCCAGCCCGCGGGCGTGCGCTTGTAAAGGTTGGTGCCGTGCCCGCCGCCCGAGAGGGCTTGCCCGCTCTTCAGCGTGCCCTTGTAGCTGTAGCGGAAGACGACCAGCGCCGTATCGCGGTCCCGCGCCAGCCATTCGGGCTGGCTCATGGCGTAGACTTCATCCGGCAGAATGGACCAGGTATTCTGGAAGGCGGCGCGCACCGCATCCAGCCCGCGATGGCTCTTCTCGGTGAAGACGAACAGGGCATCCGGCGCAATGACCTGATCCGCCAACTGCTCGAAATCGTGGGTGTTGATGAGCGTGCGGTAGCGCTCGAACGCCGCCTCGGGGGTATCGCCTGCGGCATCGGCCGCATGGGCCGGCGCAAGGCAAACAGGGGCCGCAAGCCCGAGAAACGCCAGCGAAATGGCAAGGCGAACAAGCAGCCGCAACGGCCTCAAAATCAACATTGAAACGGTCCCCCCGTGTTAGCGCGCAGCCATGGTTTGGCTTGCCGTTGCCAATAGCCGGCGACTGATGGATCGCCTAGGCGTTTGCGACGGGCGAGCGCTGCGCGCCGGTCAGTCGCCGCGCTTCTGGATGGAGACGAGGATGTACTGCCCGCCCGCCTGATTGAAGGTGAAGGACACCTTGTCGCCGGGACGCAGGTTGATGATCTGGTCGAGGTTCTGCGCCTGGAAGTCGGCCGTCTGGGCGGGCCAGTCCAGATCCTTCACCGGGCCGTGCGCGATCGTCACCTGATTGCCCGCGATGGCCGTGATCGTGCCGGTTGCGGCGTAGGTCTTGTCGTCCTCCGGCTGATCCGTGCTCAAGGACGTGGCGGTGGCGTTCTCCGCCTCCTCTGCCTGCCCGCAGGCCATCAGCCCGAGGCCTGTCAGTCCAAGGCTGGCGGCCGTGACGCACATCAGGATGGAGCGCTTCATACCATCGGTCCCTGCAATCTGTTTATCCAACGCGACACCCCGCCGCCGCGCGGCACGGCCGGCAGGCTGAAAGGAAGATACGCTTCGGGCAGGCCTTGGATGCCAAACGGCCTGCCCCAAGGAACGCCCGGCCAACGGCCCGCGTTGACACGCAAAGGCCGAAACGTTGGGGGAACCGCACCCGTGGAGTCTGCCAGGCCATCCACCGAGACATCCGCTCCGGGCCAGTCCGCTGCCGGCAAGCCCGTGGTCCTGATTACCGGCGCGACCGGCAACCTGGGCCGCTCGCTGGCCGGGGCCCTATCCGATGCCTACCGGATCGTCGGCCTCGACCTGAAGGTAAGAGACGTCGGGTTTCCGGTGCTTGAGGCCGATTTTTCATCCGATGACTCGTTGCGGGAGGCGCTGGCGCAGGTGCAAAAGACGTTCGGCAGCCGCATCGCCAGCGTCATCCATCTGGTGGCCTTCTTCGACTTCACCGGCGAGGAGAACCCGCTCTACCAGTCGGTCAACGTGGAGGGCACGCGGTGCCTGCTGCGCTCCCTCCAGAACTTCGAGGTGGAGCAGTTCGTCTACTCCAGCACCATGCTGGTGCATGCCCCCTGCCGCCCCGGCGAGCAGATCGACGAGACCCAGCCCATCGACCCACGCTGGGCCTACCCGAAGTCAAAGGCGGCCGCCGAAGCCGTCATCAAGGCCGAGCACGGCAAGATTCCCTATGTGCTCCTGCGGCTGGCCGGCGTCTACGACGAGCATACCACCGTGCCCACCATGGCCCAGCAGATGGCGCGCATCTACGAGCGGGACCTGGAGAGCTATTTCTATTCGGGCTCGACGCTCGTCGGCCAGTCCATGCTGCATCGGGAGGATATGCTGGATGCCTTCCGCCGCACGGTGGACCGGCGGGCGCAGCTGCCGCCAGAGGCGGAAATCCTCATCGGCGAGGCGGACGCCATCGGCTATGACGCGCTGCAGGACGAGCTGGGCTACCTGATCCATGGCGAGAAGGAATGGCCGACGCTGCGCCTGCCCAAACCCATCGCCGCGGCCGGGGCCTGGGCGCAGGACAAGCTGGAGCCGGTTATCCCCGACATGATCGACCAGGGGGAGAAACCGTTCATCAAGCCGTTCATGGTGCGGATGGCGGACGATCACTATGCGCTCGACATCACCCGCGCCCGCCAGTGGCTGGGCTGGGAGCCGAAACACCGGCTGAAGGCCGAGCTGCCGAAGATGGTGGCGGCGCTGAAACGGGACCCGATCGGCTGGTACAAGGCCAACGGCGTCACCCCGCCCGAGTCCCTGGAGGCGGCGGCCGATGCGGCGGCCGAGACCGCGGGCCACCCCCACGACCTGACCCAGCGCCGGCAGGCCCAGGTGGCGCAGGAGCACAGCGCCTATCGCTGGGCGCACTTCGCCAACATCGGCATGGGGTTCTGGCTGTTGGCGCAGCCGTGGGTCATCACCGTGCCCGAGCGCGGGCTGGCGTGGGTGGAGGTCGCCCTGGGCGCGGCGCTGATGGTGTTCGCGAGCCTGGCCGTCTCGTGGCGGGCCCAGTGGGCGCGCTGGGTGTGCGCCGCCATCGGCGCCGTGGCGATGGCCGTGCCCTTCCTGTTCTGGACCACGAGCGGGGCCGATTACCTCTCCGACACGCTGGCGGGCATGCTCATCTTCGGCTTTGCCGTCTGCACCCGCCCGGAGCCGGGCCCCTCGGCCGCCGCGGCGCTCACCGGACCCGACGTGCCGCCGGGGTGGGACTACAACCCCTCCTCCTGGTCGCAGCGCCTCCCCATCATCGCGCTGGCGGTCGTGGGGCTGATGATCTCCCGCCACCTGGCCGCCTACCAGCTGGGCCACAGCCCGGCCGCGTGGGATCCGGTGTTCACCGGCAACCCCCTGGACCCGAAGAACGGGACGGAGGAGATCATTACCTCCTGGGTTTCCGAAGCCTGGCCGGTTTCGGATGCGGCCGTGGGGGCCTATACCTATGCGCTCGAAATCCTCACCGGCATCGTCGGCTCGCGCCAGCGCTGGCGCACCATGCCATGGCTGGTGCTGATCTTCGGCCTGATGATCGCGCCCTTGGGCGTTACCTCCATCTTCTTCATCATCATCCAGCCGATCCTGCTCGGCACCTGGAGCCTGCCGGCGCTCATCGCCGCCGCCGTGATGCTGATACAAATTCCCTATTCGCTCGACGAACTGCTGGCGACCATCCAGTTCCTCCGCCGCCGCATAAAGGCCGGGCGCAACTGGCTCTATGTGCTGCTGTTCGGCGACACGGACGAAGGCGAGGCCGCCCGGCCACAGGAGGACGAGTTCGCGCGCGCGCCCGGCGCCGTTCTGCGGGAAATGGTGGCAGGCGGCGTCAGCCTGCCCTGGCCGCTGGCGGCCTCGGCCCTCATCGGCCTGTGGCTGCTGTTCACCCGCGTGACGCTGGGCAACAGCGGCAGCATGGCCAACGCCGACCACCTGATCGGCTCGCTGGCGCTGACGGTCGTCTCCATCGCCAGCGCCGAGGTGGCCCGGCCGGTGCGTTTTCTCAACGTCCTGCTCGGCGCGGCGCTGTGCGTGACGCCCTTCCTCTATGACGCCAGCACCACATCCATGATCGCGAGCATCCTCTGCGGCCTCGCGCTTGCCGCGCTCAGCATTCCCAAGGGCCCGATCCGCAACCACTATGGCCGCTGGGACCGCTTGATCGTGTGAGAGACGGCATCTTTATAAGACGCAAAGGGAGCCCAACCGCTTGCGGAACATAAGTGATCCTAGGCGGCCCCGGCGCCCCGCGCCGCGTCATCCTCCTCGGCGGCGGATGTCATGAGCGAGACACGCTCGAGGATGCCCCTGGCGATCTCGCGCTCGCCCATGATGACCGCATCCGCGCCGAGATTGGCCAGATAGTCCACCTCGGCGTCGGAGTGGGCGCGGGCGATCACGTCCACATCCGGATTGGCCGCCTTGGCCTGCTGGACGATCTGCCCCGCCTCGAACGCGTTGGGAATGGCGATGATGACCCGCTGCGCCGCCGCCAGATTGGCCGAGCGCAGGATATCCGACTTGGCGGCGTTGCCGGCGATGGTCTCGATGTTCGCCTCCCGCAGGGCGAAGACAGCCTTCTCCGCATCCTCGATGACGAGGAACGGCAGGCCGGCCTCCTTCAGGCGCTCGCCCACCAGGCTGCCGACCCGGCCGTAGCCCACCAGAACGGTGTGGCCGGAAAGCCGGGTGATCGCATGCTCCTCCGGCTCGGGCGCGGCGGCAGCAGCAGCGGCCGCCGCCGCGGCCGCGACGGGGCCATCCACCTGCCCCGGCACGGTGTGGGACATGGAGGCGAGCAGCTCGTTCTTTTCCAGCCGGGGGCGCAGCCGGGAAATGGCGGCAAAGGCCACCGGGTTGAGCAGGATGGAGAGGATCGCGCCCGCCAGGATCAGGTCCCGCCCCTGCTCGGGCAGAAGGTCAAGACTGACGCCGAGCCCCGCGAGAATGAAGGAGAATTCGCCGATCTGGGCGAGGCTGGCGGAAATGGCGAGCGCCGTTGGCACCGGATGGCGGAACGCCAGCACGATGAAGAACGCGGCGACCGACTTGCCGATGAGGATGATGAGCAGGGTGGCGAGCACCGGCAGCGGATCGCGCACCAGGCTCATGGGATCGAACAACATGCCGACCGAGACGAAGAACAGCACCGCGAACGCATCGCGCAGCGGCAGGGTTTCTTCGGCCGCCCGGTGGCTGAGTTCGGATTCGCTGAGGATCATGCCCGCGAAGAACGCGCCGAGCGCCAGCGAGACGCCGAACAGCTTGGCCGCGCCGAAGGCAACGCCGAGCGCGATGGCGAGAACCGCCAGCCGGAACAGCTCGCGCGAGCCGGTGTGCGCCACATAATGCAGCAGCCATGGGATGACCCGGCGGCCGACAATGAGCATGAAGGCAACGAAGCCCACCACCTTCAAAAGCGTGAGGCCGAGCACGCCCCAAAGGGTGAGGCCGGACGTGGCGGCGTGATGGCCCGCCACCCCCGCCGCGCTGCCGCCCATGAGGCCCGCCAGCGCGGGCAGCAGCACCAGCGCCAGCACCATGGCAAGGTCTTCAACGATGAGCCAGCCGACGGCGATACGCCCCTTCTCGGTGTCGATGAGGCGGCGTTCCTGCAATGCGCGCAGCAGCACCACCGTACTGGCAACCGACAGCGCGAGGCCGAAGACGAGGCCGCCGCCCAACGGCCAGCCCAGCGCCCACGCCAGCGCCGCGCCCATGGCGGTGGCGACCGTGATCTGCACCACCGCGCCCGGCACGGCGATGGTTTTCACCGACAGGAGATCCTTCAGCGAAAAGTGCAGACCCACGCCGAACATCAGGAGAATGACGCCCATTTCCGCCAGTTCAGGCGCAAGCGACTGGTCCGCGACGAATCCCGGCGTGTGCGGCCCCGCCAGCACCCCCGCGATCAGATATCCCACCAGGGGCGGTATTCGGAACCGGCTGGCGATCGTGCCGAGGATGAACGCAAGGCCGATGCCGCCGACGATCGTGGCGATGAGGGGGGTGTCATGGGGCATTCGTCGGTCGGGGCTCCTTTCCAGAGTGCGGCCAGGGAATGATCAAATCAAGGGAGATGCCTATTATGAAAAAGATATGCACTTCAGTGCAAGTTTTTCCTTAAAGAATTTTCCTAGGGTTCGAATGCGACGGCAACTTCGGCGTGAAGCGGTGAGTGAGGCCTTCGGTCGCATGCTTGCTCCGTAGGTTTGAATTATAGAAATTACATCAAAAACA
Source organism: Pedomonas mirosovicensis (assembly GCF_022569295.1). NCBI lineage: Bacteria > Pseudomonadati > Pseudomonadota > Alphaproteobacteria > Sphingomonadales > Pedomonadaceae > Pedomonas > Pedomonas mirosovicensis. The sequence goes on from NZ_JAKFIA010000002.1 coordinate 834,894, forward strand.
GGGCAACTGTTCTAATGGCAACAGAGCATTGGCCTGTAATTGTGCCGCACATGGCGGTAATTCTGCGCCGCCCTCCAACCAAAAGGCCGGGCAAGCGCACCGGCGGCGGGCCGGAGCGCCGGTGACGCCGCCTCGGGACGCGTTGGCCGCCGGCCCCTTTATGGGCTTTAACGCCTTCCCGTCCGCAGATGTTCAGGCTTTGCTTGAGCGCAAGGCGCGGGGCTGCTACCGCAGGGATCAAAGAAACTGCTACCAACGGTCTTCCGTAGTTGTAGTTGTTGTGTTTGCCGACAGGATGCACCATGGACGAAGACTTCCGCAAAGCCGCCTTGGACTATCATCGTCTGCCGCGCCCCGGAAAGCTGGCGGTGGAGCCGACCAAGCGCATGGCCAACCAGCATGACCTTGCGCTGGCCTATTCGCCGGGCGTGGCGGCGGCGTGCGAGGCCATCCAGTCCGACCCGGAAGCCGCCCGCGAGATGACCGCGCGCGGCAACCTGGTGGCCGTCATCAGCAACGGCACGGCAGTGCTGGGCCTGGGCAACATCGGCCCGCTCGCCTCCAAGCCGGTGATGGAGGGCAAGGCGGTCCTGTTCAAGAAGTTCGCGGGCATCGACGTCTTCGACATCGAGGTGGATGCCAGCGACCCGGACCACTTCTGCCAGGTGGTGGCGGCGCTGGAGCCGACCTTCGGCGGCATCAACCTTGAGGACATCAAGGCGCCCGAGTGCTTTGAGATCGAGCAGCGGCTGCGCCAGCAGATGGCCATTCCGGTGTTCCACGACGACCAGCACGGCACGGCCATCGTGTGCGCGGCGGCCGTGCGGAACGGCCTCCTGCTGCAGGGCAAGCGCCTGGAGGACGTGAAGCTGGTCACCTCCGGCGCGGGCGCGGCGGCCATGGCCTGCGTCGACCTGCTCGTCACCATGGGCCTGAAGCCGGAGAACGTCACGCTCACCGACATCAAGGGCGTGGTCTATGAGGGGCGCGACGAGAACATGCCGGCCAACATGGCCCGCTATGCCCGGCAGACGGATGCGCGCGCGCTCAATGAGGTGCTGGCGGGGGCGGATGTGTTCCTCGGCCTTTCTGCCCCGCGCGTCTTGAGGCCGGAGTGGCTGCCGCTCCTGGCCGACAAGCCGCTCATCCTGGCGCTGGCCAACCCGGAGCCGGAAATCCTGCCCGCCCTGGTGCGCGAGGCGCGGCCGGATGCCATCGTCGCCACCGGCCGGTCGGACTACCCGAACCAGGTGAACAACGTTCTGTGCTTCCCCTACATCTTCCGCGGCGCGCTCGATGTGCACGCCAGCGAGATCAACGAGGCGATGAAGGTGGCAGCCGTCGAGGCGATCGCCGAGCTCGCCCGCGCCGAGGCCAGCGAGGTGGTGGCCAGCGCCTACGGCGGCAGCGCGCCCCTGTTCGGCCCGGACTATATCATCCCCAAGCCCTTTGATCCGCGCCTCCTGCTGGAGATCGCCCCCGCCGTCGCCAAGGCCGCCATGGCCACGGGCGTCGCCCGCAAGCCGATCGAGGATTTCGAGGTCTACAAGACGGAGCTGGAGCGCTTCATCTACCGCTCGGGCCAGCTGATGCGCCCGGTGTTCGAAGTGGCCCGGCGCGCGCCCAAGCGCGTGGCCTACGCCGAGGGCGAGGACGAGCGCGTGCTGCGCGCGGTGCAGACCGTGATCGACGAGCGCATCGCCCGGCCGGTGCTGGTGGGCCGGCGCGGCGTCATCGAGGAGCGCATCCGCGAGCTTGGCCTGCGCCTGCAGATCGGCCGCGACATCGAGGTGGTGGACCCGGCCGAGAACGACAGCAACTTCCTGCCGCTGGTGGAGCGCTACCAGCGGCTGGTGGAACGGCGCGGCGTGCCGCCCGCATCCTCCGAGCGCCGCATTCGCCGCCGCCCCAACATCACCACGGCCATGCTGCTGGACGCGGGCTTTGTGGACGCAGCCATTTGCGGCGGCCGCAGCGACTGGTGGCAGCAGACGCGGGACGTGCTTCCCATCATCCCGAAGCGGGACTCCGTCAGCCGCATCTACGCCATGTCGACGGTGATCCTGCCCACGGGCGTCCTGTTCATCTGCGACACCCACATGAACCTCGACCCCACCGCCGAGCAGGTGGCGGAAATGACCCAGCTGGCCGCCCAGACGGTGCGGCGCTTCGGCATGGTGCCCAAGGCGGCGCTGCTGTCCCACTCCAACTTCGGGGCCAGCAACTCGCCGAGCGCGCGCAAGATGCGCCAGGCCCTGCCGCTCATCCGCGAGGCCTGCCCGGACCTGGAGATCGACGGCGAAATGCACGGCGACGCCGCGCTGGCCGAGAGCATCCGCAGCCGCATGGTGACCCAGAGCCCGCTGACCGGCTCGGCCAACCTGCTCATCATGCCGTCGCTGGATGCGGCCAACATCAGCCTCACCCTGCTGGCCGCCGCCAACGACGGCCACCTGATCGGCCCCCTGCTGCTCGGCACCTCCAAGCAGCTGCACGTGCTGGTGCCAAGCACCACGGCACGCGGCATTGTCAACATCACGGCGCTGAGCGTCGCCCAGCTTCAGGGGTGAATTGGGGAATGGACTTGCCAAGGGGGTCTCAGGAACCCCCTTGGAATTTATAGGGACGCGCCGGGCAGGAACGGCCGCGCCCGTCCAAAAGCAAAAGCGCGCCGCGAGGTTCCGCCCCGCGACGCGCTTTTGTTTTGAATAACGGAAACGGCTATTCGGCCTTGCCGGCCGTATCGGCAGCGTCCTGGAAATAGGGCTCGACCGGACCGGTCAGCTTAATCGTCAGCGGATAGCCGTGGCGATCGCGGGTGTTGCCCACCGGCACGCGAATCCAGCCTTCGCTGACGCAGTATTCGTCCACGTCATGGCGCTCGGCGCCGCGGAAGCGGATGCCGACGCCCCGCTCAAGCACGGCCGCGTTGAAATAGGGGCTTTTCGGGTTGATCGAGAGGCGATCCGGAGGCGTATCGGTCATGCGAGACTGCTCTTCAATTGGCCAGAAACGGGAAAGTCCAAGCCTATACCCGTGCAGGAGCGCAAAACCAAGCCGCCATTGGGCCTCCAAGGCAACCGATGCACCCCGGCAGAAGCCTTGCAATAAACGCTGCTTATTTTCCCCTCCGGCCAGGCCCTAGATATTAATTCAAAAGGAAGTACCCGCAAGCCTGGCCATATAGGCGCATAAGACCGCATTTCTCCGGAACCCGATTGTTCCACCATCGTTTATCTGTCTGCGTCACAGCCCATGGGCTGGGCGCGACTATTATTCTTTTGTCGCCTCTTCCTGAAAAATACAGCGGAATTAATTGCCGGAGTTTCCGCATGTCTTCATTGAACGATGCTCTGAACGTCGTCCAGGATGCCGTTACGGGATTCATCGGCGTTGATGTCGCCACGATCAAGCAGGCCGTCATCGCCTCGGGAGGGCAGCAGGCCTGGGATGTCATCACCTACCTGACCAACCCGAAGGTATTGCTGATGGCGCTCATTCCCTGCCTCATCATCGAACGGCTGAGGCCCGCCGCGCCCCACCAGGCCCACCGGACCGGCGGCCTCTTGCTCGACTTTCTCTACCCCATTCCGCGTATCCTCATCCCGACGGCCTTTCTCGGGCTCGGCACGATGCTCGCCATGTACATCTACAAGACCTACCTGCCGTTCCTGAACACCGGGCTGCTCGATAACAAGCCGCTGTGGGTTCAGACGCTGGGCGCGTTCATCGTCAGCGATTTCATGTTCTACTGGTCGCACCGCATCCGCCACGAGGTGCGCTGGTTCTGGTACTTCCATGCCATCCACCACTCGCAGAAGCACCTGAACCCGGCGACCACTCATCGCACCCACCCGATCGAGACCATCATCTCCGGCGCGATCCGCACCATTCCCATCGCCTTCGTTGGCGGTTCCTACCCAGCCTGGGTGCTGTTCGTGGTGCTCAACAACTTCTGGGGCTATTTCATCCACGCCAACATCCGCACCAACCTGGGCTGGCTCGGCAACTTCATCGTCAGCCCGCAATACCACCGCGTGCACCACTCAACCCTCGAGGAGCATTTCGACATCAACTATGGGGAGCGGCTGGTGATCTGGGACAAGCTGTTCGGCACCTACTGCCCGGACCGGCAGGTCTACCCGCCCACCGGCATCCCCAATGCCGCCTGGATCGAGGAGAACAGCAACAATCCGGTCAAGATACCGTTATATTACCTGAAGCAGATGGCCTATCCGTTCGTTCGCATCGGCCAGTCGGTCAAGGAGACCGGACGCCTGGCCCTGGCGAGATTGCGCGCCCCGTCCCAGGCGTAAGCCGCTGCCAGCCAGGACCGCTTGCCTCACCCTGCCTGTTCTGGAGTTCATGGTATTATGTCCACGCCGCTATCCGAACGGCAACCCCCTCGCCGGCAGGAGGGCGTGGATGGCCGCATCGGGGACCAGACGGAGCAGCTGAGGAAAAGCGCGACCTCCATGGAGGAGAGCAGCAAGGCCGTCGAGCGCAACACCAAACAGGCTTCCGACAGCGCAGACCGCCGCACGGCGCTGGCAGGGGATCGCACCATCTTCGCCGCCGAGCGCACCTATGCCGCCTGGGTTCGGACCGGGCTGGGCTCGCTGGCCAGCGGCATTGGCGCCCGCGCGCTGCTGGAGGGCATCGTGGCGGACTGGCTGGTGATCGCCACCGGCACCGTGCTGGTGCTGCTCAGCGCCTTCTGCTTCGTGGCGGGCATCTGGCGTTACCTGCGCCCCGGCGCGCCGCTCGGCATCCCTGACGTGCGCCGGCTGCCAGCCGTTCTTCTCATCGGCGTCAACGCCTTCTTCGTCCTGGTGGCGCTGGCCGCCCTCTACGGCATCTGGTCAGGCGACTTCGTGCCGCAAAAATAGCCCGCGTCCCCTAAGCTTGACCCCTGCGACGCTCTCGGGCATTCCTTGGGCGAGCCTTGGCCCTGTCTCCATGGCAAGGCCGCGCCAGACGCGAACCCCATTCTCCACGCGACGACCGGATTGATGACGCCTTCTGAATTCTTGCACGCCTATCCTTTTGTCTACACGCTCATAGGCCTTGCCGCCCTGTGCCTGGCCGCCTGGGCCGCCTATGGGGCGACCCGGCTGACGCTGGCGCGCGTCGTCGGCCCGCTGGCAAAGCGCACCGCCTTCATTGGCGATGAACTGCTGGTGGAGCACAGGGTGGTGCACCGGCTGGCCTATGCGGTGCCGTCCCTGGTCATCCATGCCGGCGCGGGGCTCGTGCCCGGCATGCCGGAGGTGCTGCTCATCCTCATCCGCAACGTCGCCTCCGCCTTTACCGCCATCACGCTGATGCTGGCGACGGGCGCGTTTCTCAATGTCGTCAACGATCTCTACGCGCGCCGCCCCGGCGCCGCCAACCGGCCGATCAAGGGGTACCTGCAGCTCCTGAAGATCGTGCTCTATACGGTGGGCGCGATCATCGCCGTCGCCTTCCTGACCGAGCGGTCGCCCCTCCTGCTGCTCTCCAGCCTCGGCGCGCTGGCCGCCGTGCTCACCCTGGTGTTCAAGGACACGCTGCTCTCGCTGGTGGCCAGCATCCAGCTGACCTCCAACGACATGGTGCGGGTGGGTGACTGGATCGAGATGCCCCAGGTCAACGCCGATGGCGACGTGATCGACATTGCCCTGCACACCGTGAAAGTGCAGAACTGGGACAAGACCATCACCACCGTTCCCACCTACCGGCTGATTAGCGACAGTTTCAAGAACTGGCGGGGCATGCAGCAGAGCGGCGGGCGGCGCATCAAGCGCGCGCTGAACATCGACCTGGCCAGCATCCGCTTCCTGACGCCGGACGAACGCACCGCGCTGCGGCGCTTCGCGCTGATGCGGCCTTACCTCGATGCCAAGCAGGCTGAGCTGGAGGCCTGGAACGCCAGCCACCCGGACCGGGCGGCAGAGCCCGTCAATGCCCGCCGCCTCACCAACATCGGCTGCTTCCGGGCCTATGTGCAGGCCTACCTCAGGGCTCATCCGCGCATCCACCAGGGCATGTCCCTGATGGTGCGCCAGCTCGCCCCCGGCCCGACCGGGGTGCCTCTGGAAATCTACTGCTTCACGGCAACGATCGCCTGGGCCGAATACGAAGCCATCCAGTCGGACATCTTCGACCACCTGTTCGCCATTCTGCCGGAGTTCGGCCTCAAGGTGTTCCAGCAGCCAACCGGATGGGACATCCAGACGGCAATCGAAGACGCGCCGGGCGCGCGCAAGATCGCGCTGCTGGCCAACAGCTAAGCTGATTTGATTTTTTAAAGAGCCGTTTTCGAGCCGGGCGCATGCCTGCGGCAGGCAGGCGCGACCAATAAAAGCCGCCAGGATTTGCCAAGGGGGTCCGTGACCCCCTTGGAATTCCATTGCCGTTTTAGAACGCAGCCGGTCATGCCGTTGCGTATTTGGGGAATCCGGTGTCCCCTTGGTTCGCGCTGGACGCAGCCCGACAAAACAAAGGGGCGCAGGGAACGGCGTCCCCCCGCAATAAAATTGATTACTTCAGGTGGGCGCTGAGGTGCTTGTTCATCTCGAACATCGTGACCTTATCCCGATTATCAAACACCGGGCGCAGCTTATCATCAGCCAGGATTTCGCGCTTGTTCTCCGGGTTTTGCAGGTCGTTCTTCTTGATATAGTCCCACACCTTGCTGACCACTTCCGCGCGCGGCAGAGGGTCGTTGCCCACGATCGCCGCAAGCTCCTGCGAAGGTTGAACCGGCCGCTGCAAGGCGTTGGGCTTGTTGCCGGATGACTTCCCCTTCTCGGTTTTGGACGCCATTCTTTCTTCTCCCGGATTGTTTCGCTCACGGCGGACCGCCGGCCCGGCCCAATGATCGGGCCACGCCGCTCCGTTCTGGCAGGTTAACGCCCGGCCGCCAAACTGTGTCCGCACGCTCTGTTCCGGCTGCGGGCAGGTTGCGACCAAAAAGCCACAGTTTCGCTGCCCGCTCGCTGGAATTGGAGCAGACAGGGGGAAATTCGCGGCCCGCGCTCCTTACCTGGAAGCGAAAACAATATGTCCGACTGAGCGAAGCAGCGCATTAAACGCGCAAGGACCGGTCTTTCTTCTTTCTGGAAATAGTCTTTATCGACTAAAAGCAAAATCACCGGATCGGACAGGCCGACCCGGTGATTGGTGGGATTAATCCCTCTGCTCCAGAAGGAGAGCTACCTTGGAATGGATGCTCCTTCTGGCCCTAATTCTAGAGCGGATAGAGGTTACAATCAACATCCGGTTTAGAAAGTAAGGACCAGACCCGGGGGGCGGGATCGCTCCCCGGGAACGGCCAAGGGAAAAAAATGATGCCACGAGCAGCAAGCCCAGGCGGAACCCGCGCGACCCGAAAGGGCCGCGAGGGCCCCGCGGGCTCAGGCTGGCCAAGGGCCGGCTTGCCACCCTGCTCGGCGTCGCCCGAAGGTCCATCCAAGGATGGGAGGCGGGGGAAATCCCCATGACCGGATCGCCCTCGTCTCCCGCTCCATCGAGAAAGCCAGCCTGCACAAGACTATCTCAATAATCCTTTGCGTACTGGAGCTGGAGGCTGCTGCTGCCCGCGCGGCCCACCTGCGAGAGGATGCTGAGCGCCTTGGTCAGCTCGATCTGCAGCTGGGTGAGCGTGTTGCCATGGGCATCGCTCGCCACCTCGACATACACGTCGTCGGTGAGATACTGGCCGACCGCCAGCGACGTGCTGCGCCCGGTGGCCGCATCGCCGCCGACGATCCGCAGCCGGTCGATGTTGGTGGCCTGGCGCATCTTGCCGAGCGGGTTGAGCCCGCCCCCGCCCCCGCGCAGCGAGGCGACGGCCGCCCCCAGTTGCAGGGCCTCGGTGGCGGAGAGTTCGGTGACCGAGCCGCCGAACAGCAGGCGGGAGAGAATCTCGTCCTGCGGCAGGGCGGGCGTTGAGGAGAAGCTGATGCTGGGCTGGAGCGCCTGCCCTGTCACCTGCAGCTGGGCCTCGATGCCCTCGACCGTGGCAGCGGCCTCGATATCGAGCGTGGGTACGGGCGGGTAATCGCCGTCGAAGCGGATGATGCCCCGGCTCAGGTCGAACCGGCGGCCGGCGAAGGAATAGGAGCCGCGCACGGATTCAACCGTGCCGGTGATGACCGGTGTGGACGCGGTGCCGCCGACGTTGAGATCAACGCCCCACTCGGAATCCAGGCCCATTCCCTGAATGAAGATGCGGTTGTCGGCATCGACATCGATGTTGAGGTTGAAGGCGGGCGCGGAGGGCTGCGCCTCTTCCTCCGCCTGCGCCTGCCGGCGCGCGCGGGGCAGCGTCTCCGCCTCGCCCACCCGCTGTACCGTCAGCTGCGGCACCTCGGCGGCGGCAACGCCGGTAAAGCGATAGCGCGCCTCGTTGATGCGAACCTTCCCCTCGATCATGCCGCCGTTCGCCCCCCGGCGAATGACGATGGGGCCGCTCATCACGGCCTCCATGGCGTCGGTCTGGGCTGCCCGCAGATGGTCGAGCTTGATCTCCACGTTCATGGGAAAGCCGCGGGCGGGGTCGAGATCGGCATAGCCGCTGGCCGAGAAGCCGCCGCCACCGGGCGTCGCGCCGGCCAGCGAGGCAAGGCGCACGCGCGAGCCATCGAACCGGGCATCCAGTTTGATGTTTCGCAGGCGAGTGCCGAAGGCGACGTTCTCGTAGGTCATGTCTGCCGTGGTGACCGATCCCCGGATGGAGGGACGGGTCGGAGTGCCGCCGAGATCCGCCGCAACGCTGAGCGTGCCGCTCAGCTCGTGGTCCTTCATGGCGCTGAGCGCCCAGAGCAGCTCAACCGGACCGTTGAAGCGCAGGCCGCCCGCCATCGGCGCGGTTCGCAGCCGGGCTGTCCAATCCTGTTCCTGCGCCGATGGCGCAAGGGCGAGCCGCGCCTGCATCGCGCCAACCACGGCCTTTTCATACCGCACCAGGGCACGCACCGCTGCCTGCCGGTCATTAAGGGAGGCGTTGATGCCAAGGTCGATCGGCGGCGACTGGGTGGCGAGCCCGGCCCGCTGCAACCGGCTGACGACGAGGCGGGCATCGGCGCGCGGCGTTTGGCCGGCCGGCGGCAAGGCCATGGTCAGCGTGCCGGACATGGCGCCGGAGAAGCCCAGTTCGGGGTCGATGGCATCAAGGAAGCCGAGGTTGAGCCCCGCCAGCTGGGCCTGGAGCGTTGTCGTCTCGCCGGTTTCGCCCTGCACCGTCAGCCGGCCGCCGGCCAGCCGCAAGGTGGCGGGGTTGAGCCGCCAGCCCGTCGCGGTGCGCTCGGCCACCGCCGGGGCCTCCAGACGGATGCGCCGCTTGGCGAGCGTACCGTTGAAGCTCACCTGCGCCCGCTCCGGCGCCATTTCGGCGGAGAGCGTCATGTCGAAGGGCGTGTTGTAGCGGCCCGCGAGCGTGATGTTCGCCTTGCCGGTGCCGCCCTGATAGTTGGCAGTGCCGGAGGTTTCATCGATGCGGACCTCGCCGTAGCGAATCTGGCGGCCGGTGAAGCGCGCGGTCACGTCCGGCGCGCCTTCGGGCAGGCGCAGGCTGGCCTCGAGCGAACCCTGGCCAATGGTGAGCGCCGGCAGGATGGGCGGGCGGGCCCGCAAGGCCTGGAGCGTGGCATCCGCCCGCTGCACATCGCCTTCGGCGGCGAGGCGCACTTGGCCGCTGAGCCCCGCGCCGTTCAGCGCCAGCGTGCCGGCGACGGGCCCGGCCTCGGTCTGCTGCACCCGGCCCTTGAGGGCAAGATCGGCGAAACGCAACTCATCGATCTGCGCTGCCAGCGGACCTTCCTCCAGCACCACGTGAATGCGCCCGCGCAAAGGCCCCTGGGGCGAGCGGCCATCAAGCGCCACGAAATAACCGGCAGGCTCTGGCGTTGCCGCCAGGGTGACGTGATGCAGCCGGAGCCCGAGGTTCGGGCGGCGCAGGGCAAGGGTTGCCTTCGGGCGGCTTGCCGCGCCCTCCGCCGTCAGCGTGAACGGCCCGTAGGCGGCGGACTGGCCGGAGGCCGCCACGTCGATGCGCCCGTCGGGCGTGTAGACGGCGCGCTGGGTTTCGAACTGGAAGCGCGGGGCCTGCAGCCGGGCGGTGCGGAGCACGATGGCGCCATCAGCACGCTGGCGGGCCGAGACGGTGAACACCGGCAGGCCGCCGAGGAATTCCTTTGCCGCGTCGTTGTCCAGCCGCAGGGCGCGGGCGGTTGCGTCGCCGCTGAGTTGCAGCGCCCCGGTGCGCGGGTCGGACGCAATGCGGGCATCGACCGTGGCGGCAACGACGCCGAACCCGGCCACCGCGTATTGCTTCACCTCGCCATCCACATCCGCGCTGTAGCCGCCGCTCCTGGGCGCGTAGGCAAAAGTGGCGCGGCCGGAAATCTGGTCACTGCGGAAGGCGAGCTTGTCCACGCCGATCTTCTCCGGCGCGATCTCGATAATGCCGTTCAGGCGCAGGCGGCGGAGCAGCCCGCCGGCAGCCTCCGGCAGTCCCTCGACAGCAGCGGCGGACAGCGTCACCGGCGCGGTGATGCGCCCCCGGCCGCCATGACGACCGAGCCTTCGGCCTTCAGTTGCGTCGCCGCCCGTCCCTCGAAGCCGAGCCGGGCCGCCGTCAGGTCGTAGGTGACGGTCGGCCGCGCCATGGGACCGTTGAGAATGGCATCAAGGGCGATATCCTTCCCGCTCACGCCCTCCATGACCGTTCCCGGTTCCAGCAGGCGCGCATTGACCCGCACCATGCTGAGACGGCTGGTTTCGGTATCGATGGCGCCGCCCGCGCGAACGGTAAAGGCCGGGGCGGACAGGCTGACGCGCGTGATGATGCGGGGCTGCGCGAAGCGGGCCGTAAGGTGGATGTCGACGGCCGGCGAGACAAGGCGCGCGGCAGGGCCTTCGGGCAGCAGCAGGGACGGGACCGCCCGGCCGTCGAAGGTGAAGGCGCCATCCTGCCCTTGGATGTTGAATGTCAGCAGCTCTTCGCCGCCGAGCCTGCCGCTCAGCGTGCCATCCCACTGGCTCCACTGGCCCGCGCCGTCCACCCGTAGCGCCAGCGGCCGGTCGAGCCCAGCAAGCCCCGCCACCAGGCCGGTGGCGGGCGCATCGATGCGGGCGTTGATGTCGAGCCGGTTGCGGTCCGGCTCCGCCAGCAGGCGCAGGCGGATGCGGTCTCCGGCGTCGGCGCTGGCATCCGCCCGCAGGTTGAGCCGCCCCTGGGCCAGCTGGCCGCTGGCCGTGGCCGTCGCCACATATTGCCGCCCCGCAACCGCAGGGCCGATGATGATGGTCTTCGCCTTCAACGCGCCAAGCGTGATGTCGATATCGGGGAACAGCGGCTGGTCCGGCTCCTTCGGCGTCTCGTTGAGACGCGGCAGGCTGGAGAGCGTGAGGCTGGGCACGTGCACGCTGTTCAGGACAACATGCTTTTTCAGAAGCGGGGCGGGCTTCCAGTCGACCGTTACTTCCGGAATGGCGAGGAACTGGCCGTCCAGATCATAGAGCCGCAGGTCATGCACGGTGAAGCGGCTGTAGAGCGAGCCGTCGATCCGCCCGATGCGGACCTTAAGGCCGGACTCCGGCTCCAGATTGCCGATCTGGCGGACGAGGAAGCCGCGGCCCGGCCCGGTGTTGATTGCCAGCGCCAGGACAACGGCAAGAACAGCGAGCGCCACCACGCCGATGCCCAGGGCGCGCAGGATCTTGCGGGCCTTCCGCTTCGGGCGGGGGGCCGGAGCCGGTTCTGGGGTTGCGGTGTCCGTTTCCATCAGAAGGCCTGCCCGATCGAGATGTAGACGGCGACCTTCGGGTCGCCCTCGCGCCGGTTGAGCGGCGTTGCCACATCGAACCGGATGGGACCGAAGGCCGTGTAGTAACGCGCGCCGATGCCAGCGCCGTAGCGCAGGTCGGAGAAGGTCGGCAGGGCATCGGTATAGACCTGGCCCGCATCAACAAACGCCGCCAGGCCGTAGTTTCCGAACCGGTAGCGCAACTCCGCTGACGCTTCCGCCAGCGAGCGGCCGCCGAGCGGATCGTTGTCCGCGTCCTTTGGCCCCAGCTCCTCAAAGCCGAAGCCGCGCACCGATCCGCCGCCGCCGGAGTAGAACCGGCGGCTGGGGGCGATGCGGTCGCGACTGGCACCGAGGATGGACCCCAGGGCGGCGCGGCCGGCCAGCACCAGGTCCTCGCCGCTCAGCGGCAGGTAGGCGCTGGCGTCCAGCCGCAGGCGGGTATAGCCGAAGATGCCATCCTGATAGGCCGCTTCCGGCGTCACCTGCGTTGCGACGCGAAAGCCGCGCGTGGGATTGAGCAGGTCGTTGGAGCCGTCGTACTTGCCCTGCAAGGGCAGCGCCACGATGAAGAAGGTGCGGCGGCGGCCGTTCGTATCCCCCTCCTCGGCGAAGAGGCTGCGGTCCCGCTGGTTGGTGGCCACCACCTCGGAACCGATGGAATAGCCCCAGCGCCGCTCCAGCGCGATGTCGGGCTCGCGTTGCAGGCCAGCGGCCGCCCGCAGGGCATAGGCGCTGTAGGCGTCGCGGGTTTCCCGCACGGCCTCGGTCAGAACGAACAGGCTGCGGGCCCGCTTGCCGGCATTGGAACGGCGCAGCTCCGCGCCGAGGCTCTGATCCTTGGTGCCCGCCGTCGCCCGCACGGTGAACGCGCCCTCCGGCGGGAACAGGTTGCGGTGGGTCCACTCGCCTTCCACCTTGAAGCCCTCGCCGGTGGCATACCCCCCCGCGCGCCGCCACCCGCCGCTGCGGCCCGGCCCCGGTATCCACCTCCATGTCAACGACGGCGAGGCCCTCCTCGGTGCGCTCCTCGGTCAGCACCGGGCGCAGCGCCACGCGGGAGAAGAGGCCGGTGGCAACGAGCGTCTGGCGCAGGTCCTCCACATCGCGGGCATCGTAGGGATCGCCGGACTTGAACCGGGCCAGCACATCGAGGTGCTTCTCGTCGAACAGCCGGTCGCCGGTCATGCGGAAGTCCCCGAACACGCTGAGCGGGCCGGGCGTGACCGGCAAGGCGTAGGTGCCGGTGTGCTCCAGATCGTCAAGCACCACCTGCCGCGCGCCCAGCTCGGCAAAGGGATAGCCGCGCTGGGGAAGCTTCAGGCGCAGCTGGGTTTCGGCTTCTTCCACATCCGCCGCCACGATGGGATCGCCGGGGAAGAGCGGGAACATCTCCCGGATCGCGGTGCGGTTGGCCTCGCTCGTCTCGCGGGGGAACCGCAGCCGGATGGCGCTGAAGGCATAGCGCGGGCCAGGCGCAACGGTGAGGGTGACGGTCGCCCGCTCCGGCGCATCGGGCTGGCGGGCAATGGCCGTATCGACGGTCGATGCATAGTAGCCGACCGATTCCAGCAGCTGGCGGATGGTATCCGCGTCGGCCCTCGCCCGGCGGTTGATCTGCGACGGCAGGGCCTCGCCCTTGTTCTCCGCAATGAGGGTGGAGAGTTCGCGGAAGCGACCCTCGAGCCCCAGCGGATCCAGCCCCACGATCTCAACCGTATAGCGCAGCGGCTGGCCGAAACGCCGCCGCCCCGCCCGCTCCTCCGGCGGGGGAAAGGCATCCAAGTCCGGCCAGGGCACGCTGATATCGGGGATAGCCGGCAGGCCGGCGGGCGCCGGCGCGGCGGGGGGCTGGCTAGGCGAGACGGGCTGGGCGGGCTGGGGCGCGGCCGCCTCCTGCGCCTGAGCCGAGAGGCAAAGGAGGCTGGAGGAGACGAAAAACGTCAAGGAAACCAGACGGAAAGGCGGCTGCATAAGCTCACCAACGCAGAGCTTGGAGCAAAGTGCCCGCCAGAGGTGCCCGCCTGTTCATCGTCCCGCCTTTGCCCACTTTGTATAAGCAATTGTTTGCCAAGACTTATTCGCCAAGGCTTGTTTGAAGGGCATAGGCGGCAATTGCCCTGCTTGTCAAAAGCTGTCGCACGGGGCGGGACGCCGCCACGATGCCTTGCGCGCGCCGCCGCAACCTCAGCGCAGATCAGGGGCCATCTTGTAGCTGGAGTGCAGATCATGGCTGATGCGGTAGCGATCGGCCCGGTAATGGGCGACAGTCAACTGCACGGGCTGGCCCGCATCGTCTTCCACCAGCCGCTCGATGCGGAGCACCGGCGCGCGCGCCTCGATGGCCAGCCGCTCGGCCAGATGGGGGTCCGCCACCCGCGCCTCAATGCTCTGGTGCGCCCCGCTGATCTTGACGCCCGCCTCGCGCAGCAGGGTCATGATGGATTTCTCGATGATGCCGCGATGGTTGAGCGCGCTTCGATACCGCACCGGCAGCCAGCTGGTGATTTCGCCAAGCGGCGCGCCCTCGAACTCGCGCACCCCAACGACACGCACCACTTCCGCTCCGCTCTCAAGCCGCAGGCGAGCGGCGATGGCGGGATCGGCCGTTTCCACGACTTCCTCAAGGATCTGCAGGCTGGTGTTCTGACCAGGGGTAATGAGCACTTCGACCGCCTGGTTCAGATCCGCCTCGATCGTGCGGCCGGTCGAGCGGTGGATCACCCGCGTGCCGGTGCGCCGCCGCCGCTCGACAAGCCCGGCCTGGGCAAGCTCGTCCAGCGCCCGCCGCGCCGTGATGCGGGAGACGGAGAACTGCGCGCCCACCTCCTGCTCTGTGGGAACCAAGCTGCCGAAGGGCCGCTGCCCGCTGAGGATTTCATCCCGCAGCATCAGAAAGATCTGATGATACAACGGGATCGCCCCCTTCCTGCCATCCTTCGCCATTCCGCCCCCTCTTACGCGCAACTATGTCCGGACCGCTCTATAGCGCAATCCTTGACGGTCGCCACCCATCGCGTTCGAAAAAATATTATACGATTCAATCTCTTGCCTGGCAGAATCGCCGTATCGGGCCGAACGCGCCCCCAATAATCCGCCGCGCGGCCTGCCCGCCGGAGTGCGTCGTATTGCAGCCTTGCAGCTGATCCTCGCGTTGTACAAACTCAAGGCAAAGCACGGCGGCTCATCTGGACAGGTGCCGGATCATGGCAGATTCCGAACTCGCCCTTCTCCTTGCCCGAGCGCAATTCGCGTTCACGGTAAGCTTTCACTTCATCTTTCCCGCATTCTCGATTGGCCTTGCCAGCTACCTGGCGGTGCTGGAGGGAATGTGGCTGTTCACCAAGCGCGAGGTTTATCTCAACCTCTTCAAGTACTGGCTCAAGATCTTCGCCATCGCCTTTGCCATGGGCGTGGTCTCCGGCATCGTCATGTCCTACCAGTTCGGCACCAACTGGTCGGTGTTCTCCGAACGGGCCGGACCCGTCATGGGACCGCTGATGGCCTACGAGGTGCTGACCGCCTTCTTCCTCGAGGCCGGCTTTCTTGGCGTCATGCTGTTCGGCATGAACCGGGTGGGGCCGAAGCTGCATTTCGCCGCAACGCTGATGGTGGCGCTGGGCACCTTCATCTCCGCCTTCTGGATTTTGTCCGCAAACAGCTGGATGCACACCCCGAGGGGCTACGTGATGGGCGAGAACGGCCAGTTCCTGCCCGAGCAATGGTTGGACATCATCTTCAATCCCAGCTTTCCCTTCCGCCTCGTCCACACGGTTCTGGCCGCCTACCTGACGACGGCGCTGGTGGTTGGCGCGGTCGGCGGCTGGCATCTGCTGCGGAACAGCGCCAACAAGGGCGCGCAGCGCATGTTCTCCATGGCCATGGGCATGGTGGTGGTCGCCGCGCCCATCCAGATCATCGCGGGCGACCTGCACGGCCTCAACACCCTCCACCACCAGCCGATCAAGATTGCGGCGATGGAGGGCCATTTCGAGAGCCATCCGGAAGGCCACGCTCCGCTGATCCTGTTCGGCATACCCGACATGGAGGCGGCAAAGGTTCACGGCGCGATTTCGATTCCCGGCGCATCGTCCCTCATCCTCAACCACGATCTCAATGCCCCGCTGCAGGGGCTTGATTCGGTCGACCGTTCCGAGTGGCCGCCGGTGCCCATCGTCTTCTGGTCGTTCCGCATCATGGTCGGCCTCGGCCTTCTCATGCTCACGCTCGGCCTCCTCAGCCTCTACGCCCGCTGGCGCAAGCGGCTCTACGACTGGCCGCTGCTGCACCGCTTCGCCACCCTTATGGGCCCGGCCGGGTTCATCGCCGTCATCGCCGGCTGGGTGACGACCGAGGTGGGGCGGCAACCCTACACGGTCTACCGGCTGCTGCGGACGGCGGACTCCGTCTCGCCGCTGGACGCCCCGGTGGTGGCCACCTCGCTCATCGCCTTCATCGTGATCTACTTCGCGGTATTCGGCGTTGGCACCTGGTACATCCTGAAGCTGATGAGCCATCCGCCCCATCGCGGCGAGCCGGGCGTGGAGGAAGGCCCCGACCGGCCGATCCGCACCGCCGGCATCACCCCCGCGCCGTCGGTCAACCCCGAGCGCTCGCTGCACGCCACCCAACCGATCCCACCGGCCAAGTGAGGCGAAGATGGAATACAATTTCGACCTGACCACCCTCTGGGCCTTCATCATCGCGTTTGCGGTGTTCGCCTATGTGGTGATGGACGGCTTCGATCTCGGCATCGGCATCCTCTTTCCCACCCTCCACGTGGGGGAGGAGCGCAACACCGCCATGAATTCCATCGCGCCGGTGTGGGACGGCAACGAAACCTGGCTTATCCTGGGCGGCGGCGGCCTCCTGGCCGCCTTCCCACTGGCCTACGCCATCATCATGCCGGCGATCTACGTGCCCATCATCTCCATGCTGCTGGCGCTCATCTTCCGGGGCGTCGCCTTCGAGTTCCGCTGGCGCGACCCCGGTCACCGGCCGTTCTGGGACGGGGCGTTCTTCGGCGGTTCGCTCATCGCCGCCCTGTCGCAGGGCGTCGCGCTCGGCGCGATCCTGCAAGGCATCCGGGTGGACGGGCGCAGCTATGGCGGCGGCTGGTGGGACTGGCTGACGCCGTTCAGTGTCGTCACCGGCGTCAGCGTCGCCATCGGCTATGCCCTCCTGGGCTCCACCTGGCTCATCATGCGGACCGAGGGCGAGCTGCAGGCCAAGGCCCGCCGCTATGCCCGCTGGTTCGCCGGCCTGCTGCTGGTCGCCATCGCCGTCGTCAGCGGCGCGACGCCTTACCTCAGCCAAGCCTATTTCGAGCGGTGGTTCAACTGGCCCAACGTGCTCTTTACCGCGCAGGTGCCGCTTCTGGTTCTCATCACGTCGGTGGCGCTCTACTTCGCCTTCAAGCGCAAGCGCGAGCGCTCGCCGTTCATCCTGTCGCTGTTCCTGTTCGCCCTTACCTTCGCGGGGCTGGGCATCAGCCTCTACCCCTATATCGTCCCCGACCAGATCACCATCTGGGAGGCCGCCGCGCCGGAGAAGAGCCAGGTGTTCATGCTGGTGGGCGCGGCCGTGCTGATCCCCCTCATTCTCGCCTACACCAGCTATGCCTACTGGGTGTTCCGGGGCAAGGTGGGGCACGAGGGCTATCATTGATGGCAGCCTCCCCGCCGCCGAACCCGCCCCCTCCCCTGTGGCGGCGGCTGCTCTGGTTCGTGGGGCTGTGGGCGGCAAGCGTCGCCGTCGTTGGCGCCGTCGCCTACATCCTGCGGCTGTGGCTGAAGTAGCCCTGCGACAGAACGCCTGCGACACATGGGAAACTTGCCCTGCTGAAAAACCGAGCTATGAGAACGGCATGACCCGTGCCCGCCATATGCGCCCAAGCGGCTTCCAGGCAGCCCTGCTGCTGGTGAGCCTGCTTGCGCTGTTCTGGCGCGCGGCCCTTCCCGCCGGCTTCATGCCCGAGCGGCTGGGCGATGGCTGGGTGGTGACGCTCTGCACGGGCCAGGGGCTGGTGAGCGCCACGGTCGACGACAACGGCGCACCGCAGGACGGCACGTCCCCGAGTAAACCGGGGGACAAGCAGAACCTTGCCACGTCCGTTTGCGCCTTTGCCAGCCTCGGCCTGCCGCTGCTTCCCGCCACCCCGGCGACGCTGCTGGCGATCGCCCTGGCGTTTCTTCTCACCGCAAGCCCATGGCGCGCGACATCCGCGCTGCGCCGCGCCGTCTCCTGGCTGCGCCCGCCCCTGCGCGCCCCGCCCGTTCCCGCCCGCGCCTGATCCTGAACCAATTTTTCAGTCGACATGCGGCGCGCCCATGCGCGCCGGGGAACGGAAGACAACAGATGACCAAATTCACCTCGACGCTGGCCGCCGCGCTGGCGCTTTCCACCCTCGCCGCCCCGCTGGCGGTGGCCCACGAATTCAAAGCCGGCACGCTTTCCATCAAGCATCCGTGGTCGCGCGAGACCGCGCCGCGCGCCAAGACCGGCGCGGGATATCTGACCATCATCAACACTGGCGGGCAAGCCGACCGCTTCCTCGGCGGCACCACGCCCGCCGCTGAAAAGCTGGAAATCCATGCCGTCTCGATGGACAACGGCATCATGCGGATGCGCCCGCAACCCAATGGCGTCGAAGTGCCCGCCAACGGCAAGCTGGAGTTGAAGCCGGGCAGCTACCACCTCATGCTCGTCGGCCTCAAGGCGCCGCTCAAGGCAGGCGAATCCATTCCCGCCACGCTTGAGTTCGCCAAGGCGGGCAAGGTCGAGGTTTCCTTCAAGGTGGAAACCCTCGCCTACCAGCCAGCCCCGGCTTCGGATCACGGCAAGCGCGGCGAGGCTGAGCATCATGGCAACCACTGATCGCCTGCGCGCGCTGCGGCGCATCCTGTGGGCGACTGTGGTTGTGGTTCTGGCAGCGCTCGGCGGCATGCTGGCGTGGCAGAAATTCCATGCACCCATGCCCCAGGAGACCGCCGCGCTGGTCCGCCCCGCCATCGGCGGGCCGTTCGCCCTGACGGATACGGAAGGCCGCACGGTCACGGATAAAACCCTGAAGGGCAAGCCCTTTGCCATCTTCTTCGGCTTCACCCGTTGCCCGGACGTGTGCCCGACCACCCTCAACGACCTCAGCCTGCTGCACAAGCAGCTGGGGCCGGACGGGAACAGGCTGAACATCGTCTTCGTCTCGGTGGATCCGGAGCAGGACAAGCCTGAGGATATCAAACAGTACCTCACCCTGTTCGATGCGCCGATTATCGGCCTCACCGGCACGGACGAGCAGCTGAAAACAATCGCCCGCGCCTACCGGGTCTTCTTCGAGAAGGTGCCGCAGGGCAGCGACGACTACACCATCGACCACACGGCAACCGTGTTCCTGATGGATGCGGACGGCAATTTTGCCGGCACCATCGACATGCATGAACCCCGTGAGGTTGCTTTGCGGAAGCTGCAACGCCTCGTCAGCCGTTCATCCTGAGCCGGTCATTCCCTGGCGGCGGGGCACCCATCCGCGCCGCCGTCAGCGCGATATTGGGAAATTTTGCAATGAAACACATTCCTGGCGCCGCCTTGGCCGCCATCTGCCTTGCTGCGCCCAGCGCACAGGCCCAAGACACCAACTTCACGGTGGGCGATATCGTCGTCACCGCCTCCGGCATGGCCCGCTCCACCGCGGGCGTGCTCACCTCCGTCGACGTGCTGGGCAGCGACATCGCCCAGCGGCAGAGCGTCAACAACACCTGGGAAATGTTCGCCCGCCTGCCGGGCGTGACGCTCACCGATTTCGACCAGGGCACCACCTCGGGCCGCTTCTCCATTCGCGGCTTCAACGGCGAGGGCGAGGTCAACGCGGTCAAGCTGCTCATCGACGGCATCCCCAGCAATGCCAACGACGGCGGCATGGGCTTCATCGATATGGTGATGCCGCTGGACATTGCTGGCATCGAGCTGGTGCGCGGCACATCCGACCCGCGCCATGGCCTGCACAGCATCGCCGGCAATGCCAATATCCTGACCCGCTTAGGGGGCACCTATCTGGATGCAAAGGTTCTGGCCGGAGCCTACGACACCTACGAGGGCCAGGTTTCCGCCGGCTACGAGAGCGGCGATTTCACCCAGAATTACTTCCTTGGCTACCGGGACACGGGCAGCTACCGCCGTCATGCGGACCTCAACCGCCTCAACCTCGCAGGCAAATGGTTCTATGATTTCGGCAGTGTCCGGCTGGGCGCCATTGCCCGCTATTCCAGGGCAAAAGCGCAGGAGCCGGGCTACCTGACCGAAGAGGATGCCAAAGCAGCCCCCCGCCAGTCCTACGCCATTTCCGAGACGGACGGCGGCAAGCGCCGCCTCCAGCAATACAGCCTGCATCTGGACGCGGATATTGCGCCCGCGCTTTCCCTTACCGCCAAGGGCTATGCCAACGGCTATTGGGATGATCGCTACGTGCGCTTTTCAGAGAGCGTTTCCCAGCAGCAGCGGCTCACCAAGGAATGGCAGTACGGCGGCCTGTTCGCGCTGCATTACCACCCGGTGGTCTCGGGCCTGCACAGCGTGATGATCGAGGCGGGCGGGGATTTTCAAATTCAGGACAACGAGAGCCTGCGGTTCTTAACGGACCGGCGCGTGCCCACCGCGCAGACGCGGGACCATAGTTTCGACATGACCGTCTACGGCGGCTATGTGCAGGCGATCATCGAGCCGACGCCGTGGCTGACGCTGACGCCCGCCTGGCGCTTCGACCGGGTCTCGGGCGATTTCACCGACCGGCTGGTGAATGCCACCTATGACATCAACGACTACGGCACCATCAGCCAGCCGAAATTCAACGTGGCGGTGCGTCCTCTCGACGGCGTGACGGTCTACGGCAACTGGGGCCGCGCCTTCCAGATCGGCGTGGGCTCGGGCGCGTACAAGGTGCCGCCGCGTGACCGCGACCTCGACCCTTCCATCAACGAAGGCTGGGAAGCGGGCGTGAAGTACGCCGCCGGAAAATGGCTCACCGTGCGCGCCGCCCTATGGAAGCAAACCGCCACAGGCGAAATCAAGCGCCGCCTCAATGACCCCTCCGGCGATTTCGACAACCTGGGCCAAACGCGGCGCAAGGGCACGGACGTGCAGTTGAGCCTCGCCCCCTGTCTGAGATCGAGCTGTGGGCGGCATGGTCGCGCCAGCGCGCCATCATCGTGGAGCCGGACCCGGCAACGCCCTCCCAGCGCGGCAACTGGATCGACCACGTGCCCGAGAATGTGTTCTCCGGCGGCATCGACTATACGCCCACCCGATCCTTGCGCCTCTCCCTCTGGGGCAACGGCCAGTCCAGCTACGAACTGGACCCCGCCAACGATGCAGGCCGCTACGGCGACTATGTGGTCCTCAATTTCGAGGCCGCCTACCAGCTGACCCCCGCCGTCGAGGTCTCCGCGCAGGTGAACAACCTCGCCAGCGAAGATTACGCCTACGTGTGGTACGACGGCACGCAGCGCCTCTTCGCCCCCGCGCCGAAGCGGGCCGTGTATGGAGCGATCCGCGTGCGGCTGTGATGATTTATTTGTGAGAGGTTTTTTTGCAGAGGGACTCGGTCCCTCCTGCGCCTCCCATTCGTTTTATCGGGGCGTGTTTCCGGCGCACACTGGAAAATGGAAAAAGGGACGCACCTGGGTTTGACCGGGCGCGTCCCTCTTGTTTTGATTATTCGCGCCCTGACCGAACGACCGGGCTCAGCCTGAAATACAAATGGGAGGTGCAGGAGGGGCAAGCCCCTCCTGCAAAAAACTACCCAATAATCACCCCGCCAGCCCGTAGGACCGCAGCAGGGCGTCCGGCTTGGGCTCCCGGCCACGGAAGGCGATGAAGCTGTCGAGTGCGGGGCGGGATGCGCCTTTGGCGAGGATGTGTTCGCGGAAGGCAAGGCCTGCCTCGCTGCTGAGCACGCCCACTTCCTCGAACCGCTCGAAGGCGTCGGCGGAGAGGAGTTCGGCCCACAGGTAGCTGTAGTAGCCTGCCGCATAGCCGCCGGCAAAAATGTGGCTGAAGGCGTGGGGGAAGCGGTGCCACTCGGGCGGGATGATGACCGCCACCTCCTGCCGCACTTCGTTGAGGAGGTCGAGCACGCGCACCGGCTTTTCGGGCTCATATTCGAGGTGCAGGCGCAAATCGAACAGGCCGAACTCCAGCTGGCGCACCAGGAACAGCCCCGCCTGGAAACGGCGGGCGGCGAGCATTTTTTCAAGGAGCTCGTCGGGCAGCGGCTCGCCTGTCTGGTAGTGGCCGGAGAGCAGGCCGAGGGCTTCCTTGTTCCAGGCGAAGTTTTCCATCAGCTGGCTGGGGAGTTCGACCGCGTCCCACTCGAAGCCGGTGATGCCGCCGACGGAGGGCAGGTCTACTTCCGTCAGCAGATGGTGCAGGGCGTGGCCGAACTCATGCAGCAGGGTCAGCACGTCCCGGTGGGTGAGGAGCGCGGGCGTATCGGCCGTGGGCGGCGCGAAATTGCAGGTGAGATAGGCCACAGGCCAGTGCACCTTGTCCGCCTCGCGGAAGCGGGAGCGGCATACGCCCATCCACGCCCCGCCACGCTTGGCCGACCGGGCGAAGAGGTCGATGTAGATGCCCGCAAACGCCTCGCCTTGCCCATTGTGCAACTCGTAAAAGGCCGCATCCGGGTGCCAGGTCTCCACGTCCGTACGGCGGTGGAGCGTGATGCCGAACAGCCGCTCGAACAGGGCGAAGGCGCCGGAGAGGACTTTCGGCAGCGGGAAATAGGGCTTGATCTGCTCCTCGTTCACCGCGAAGCGGGCAAGGCGCAGCTTCTCGGAAGCATAGCCCACATCCCACGGCTGGAGATCCTTGATCCCCAGTTCACTGGCCGCAAAAGCGCGCAGGTCATCCAGGTCCTGCTGCGCGACGGGGCGGGCCTTGGCGGCAAGGTCGCGGAGGAAAGCGATCACCTCCTGCGGGGTGCGGGCCATCTTGGGTTCCAGCGACAGCGCCGCGCTGTTGGCGAAGCCGAGCAGCCTTGCCGCTTCGTGGCGCAGCGCGACGATACGCTCGATGCGCGCGCTGTTATCATATTCCCCGGCGTTCGGTCCCTGGTCGGAGGCGCGGGTGTTGAAGGCGTGATAGACGCGTTCGCGCAGTTTGCGATCGTCGGCATAGGTGAGGATGGCCTGCACGCTCGGCTGATGGAGCGTCACCAGCCAGCCGTCCTTCTCCTTGGCCTTGGCGTAGGCAGCGAGCACGCCCTTGTCCGACGCAGGAAGACCCCTGAGGGCCGCCTCGTCCGTAATGTGCTCGGACCACGCCTCGGTGGCATCAAGCACGGCGTTGGAAAATTCGGTGGAAAGCTTGCTGAGCTCAATGCCGATCTCGCGAAAGCGGGTGCGCTCCGGCTCCTCCAGCGCGACGCCGGAGAGGCGAAAGTCACGCAAGGAATGGTCCACCAGGGCGCGCGCGGCGGGCGGAAGGGTGTTCAGGCTACCCATCTCCGCCACGGCGCGAATGGCGGCGTAAAGCGCGCGGTTCTGGCCCACCTCCAGATAATGGGCGGTGAGCTTGGGCTGGGCCTCGCCATAGGCGGCGCGCAACTCGGGCGTGTCGGCGACGCTGTGCAGGTGGGAGACCGGGGCCCAGGCGCGGCTGACGGCAAAGTCCGCCCGCTCCTTGGCCATCAGCACATCCTCGAAGGTGCGCGGCGTCGAGGGGTCCGTGATGCGGGCCATGGCGGCGGCGTGCTCCGCGAGCACCGCATCGACGGCCGGGCCGATATGCTCCGCGCGGATATCGGCAAAGGCGGGCAGATCCGCGTCTTGAAGCAGCGGGTTTTCGGTTGCGTCGGTAATGGTGGCCTCCTCTGGCTGGAGCGGGTGGGCATTTCCCTTCCGTTACAAGCAATTGCGGCCTTGGCCATGCGATTTCAAGAGGCTGGGGCCGTTCGGCCCCTAGAACGCGTGGCGCCGGCATCCGTGTCACACCATCGGCCGGGACGAGACGAATGATTGATATGTCTGTATCAACGTCGAAACGGCTTACACTTAGGCCATATAGATTAATACAAATCCCCTGTATTTCCGAGACTTCCCCTTTTGGCATGGCCCTTGCTGAGATTGGCCTGGTCAACAAAAGGATGACGACCATGAACAGAATGCTTCACACGCTTCTTGTAGCGGCATTGCTTGCAGGTTCCGCATCCTCTGCCCAGGCCGTCGTTGTAAGTTGGACGGACTGGCAAAGCGGCCAAGATTCCACCGCCTCCGGCCAGATCAACCATGAAGGCCAGGCCATTGGCGTGACCTTCCAAGGGAATTACAGCAGCGTCATAACCGGCGGCAGCAGCGGCTATTGGAACGAGGGTATCCCTCCTGCCTATACCAGCGGCATCGTGGAAAACGCCCCGCCAGGCGATGACCTGATCCAGCTTGACCAAGCCGGCACGCGAACCATCACTTTCAGCCAGGCCGTTGAGGACCCCTATCTTGCCTTCCTCAGCTGGAATGGCCAGACAACCCTGTTCGACAGTGAGATTGAGCTCATCAGCTCCGGCGCCGGCATTTTCGGCAGCGGCGATATCACCCTTATCAACGGCGGAACGGGTTTTGAGACCAACGGCGAATTTCACGGCGTGATCCGCCTCGATGGCACCTATACCTCAATCACGTTCACGGATCTGAACAACGAATTCTGGCACGGCCTCACCGTCGGCATCGGCGGCGCTTCGAACGGCCCACCGGCGGAAGCGCCGGAGCCGGCGGCCCTCGGCCTGCTGGGCCTTGGGCTTGCTGGCGCAGCATGGTTGCGCCGCCGCAAGGCCGCCTGAGCGCAGGATATAAACAACAAGAAAAGCTGCCACTGGGGCGCGCCTTCGGCAAGGCGCGCCCTTTTTTTATGTGTTCTTCTCCCAATCTTTTGAGGCCAAAAACAATAAAGCGCTCAAACAAAACTGAAATTTCGGCCGCCCCAAAAATGCGCCTGCAACGCCGGGCTCCTTTGCCTTCGACCATGGCGCGGTGGCGACGAATATAAAACTATATTATCAATAACGGATGCTTACAGGGTCACGTGCCCATGCCGCGGCCAGTCTGTCACCGTCTCACCCTGTGCTTTCCCCCGCGTCTGTAATTTTTGCGCCTGGCGTTTGCTTTCGCCTGACCGGCAACGGCGCCCTGCGGAAGCCGAGCCGGCCGGAACAACTGCATGGCAGGTGAGCAAATGTTCGAACTCGATAAATATGAGAAGAAGCGGCACGGCGCCCCTGCCCGGCCGGATGGTCCCTATACGCCGTTCGAGGGCGGCCGGAGGCGCGCCTTCCTGCTGTGGAGCGAGCATTGCATCGAGTGCGCGGCGCCCGATTGCTATGCCACGTGCGACCTCTACCAGGCTCGGCCCGACCAGCGCTGCCGGCGCTTCAAATATGGCATTTATAAAAACCGCGCCTTTGCCTCCGCCGCCGGCTATGGCGCGGAGATCACGTTCAAACGCTGGGGCAAGCTCGAAGCGCGCGGCAACGCCGCCCTGCTGCCCGAGCGGCGGACGCGTGCGCTCGAGCGCGCCGTGCAGCTGCTCGCCCCGGCAACCAACGGGCTGGGGCGGCTTGCGAGCCGGGCGACGAGGGATATCCGCTGGGCCTACATCACCTTCGCCCTGTTGGAACGGCTGAACGCCTTTTTGCACAAGCGCAACAGCTTGCGCCACATGCCGGACGCGTTTGTTATTGAAATCTATAACCCGACCAGTGCGACCGTCGCCCTACAATTGTCGATGATCGTCGACCGCTCGAAAATCGGGCGCACGCTGCGGCCGGACCAGCTGCCCGCGCCGGTATTGCGAAAATTGCAGGTCAAGCCAGGATATTTCCGCGAGGACCTGCCGCGCGAGGCATTCCGCGATCTGATCGCTTCGCGCCTGCCCTTCGGCATTGCGCTGACGCCGAGCGGCCCCTCCCCCAAGGACGACGACGGCGCGCGCCTTGTTTTCCTGACGCTCGACTTTGTGCAGTACCAGGCAGCGGAGCCCAGCGCGACCGCTGCCATGGCAAAGCCCAGGGCGGCCGCGCCGGCGGTCAAGTGCGTGGTCTTTGATCTCGACAATACCCTGTGGGATGGGGTGCTGCTGGAAGGCCCGGTGCGGCTGCGCGCCGACGTGCTGGAGGTGATGCGCCGGCTCGATGAGCGCGGCATTCTGATTTCGGTTGCCAGCAAGAACGCCCACGACGAGGCAATGACCCAGCTGCGCGAGTTCGGCATTGAGGATTATCTGCTGTTCCCGGCCATCGACTGGAGCCCGAAGTCGGAAGGCCTGCGCTCCATCGCCAGGAACCTCAACATCGGCATCGATGCGTTAATGTTTATCGACGACAGCCCCTTCGAGCGGGATGAAGTGGCCGGCGCCCTGCCGGAGGTGGAGGTTCTGCCCGACAGCGCCCTGGCAACGCTGCCGGACCACCCCCGCCTGCAAGGGGCGGTAACGGCTGAATCCCGCCTGCGCCGGACGCTGTACCGGCAGGCAATGGCGCGCCAGTCCGCCGCCGAGGCCTTTGGGCCGAACTACCTGGATTTCCTGCGCGCCTGCGCGATAACCGTTGAAATCCGGCCCGACCGGCCCGAAGATCTGGAGCGCATCTGCGAACTGGCGCAGCGCACCAACCAGCTGAATTTTTCAGGCCGTAAATACAGCCGGGAGAAGATGACCGCGATCCTCGCCGACCCGACGCGCGAGCGCTACGTCATTCGCTGCGCCGACCGCTATGGGGACTATGGCATCGTGGGCTTCTGCCTCGCCCGCATCATAGAGGACGGCGTGCGGATCGAAGATCTGATGCTCTCCTGCCGGGTGCAGGGCAAGTTCATCGAGCAGGCGCTGCTGCATCACCTGACCCGCCGCCCCGGCTGGCAGGCGCGGCACCTGGAGATCAACTTCCGGCGTACCGACCGCAACGGCGCGGCGCAAGCCGTGCTCGCCAAGCTGGGGCTCTCGCCGGAGGGGGACGGCCTGCTGCGCCGGGCAGTGACGCCGGAGGCCTTCGCGACCGACTTGCTTACATTGCACGGCGGCTACCCGAGCGACCTGCCGGATGACCGTCGGGCAGCGGTGTAGCCTGCGCTGAAAAGCCAGTATGCCCCTAGCCCGCCAATCGAACCGGGCCTGCGGGGTGCCCAACGACGGACGGCTGATCCGGCTGCCAGTGGCGGCCGACGCCAGCCGACCCCCGGCCATCCGGGCCAGCAGGGTGACGTAGGCATCCAGCATCCGCTCCGCATCGAACGCGCGGGCGCGGGCCCGCAGCAGCCCGGACTCGCGCGGCTGGGCCAACCGCCAGTCCATCGCGGCGGCAAGCGCATCCGCATCGTTGATCGGCACCAGCGGGCCGAAACGGCCGTGGGCCAGCACCTCGCGCGGGCCGGTGGGGCAGTCTGTCGCCACCACCGGGCAGCCGCAGGCCAGCGCCTCGAGGAGGGCGTTGCTCGCCCCTTCCCACGAGGACGCCAGCACGAACAGGGCAGCGCGGGCGAGATAACGGTGGGGGTTGGGGTCGAACCCGGCCAGCCGCACGTCGCTTGCGATGCCCAGCCGCTCCGCCTCCCGCAGCAATCCTGCCCGCGCCCGGTGGGAACCTTCGCCCAGAACGAGAAGGCGGCAGGGGCGCGTCTGGCGCAGGCGGGCGAACGCCTGCAGCAGCAGCGGGAAATTCTTCTGCCGCGCCAGCCGCCCGATGCCGAGGATGACCGGCGGCGCATCGGGCGCAAACCAGGGATCATCCAGCAGCGCTGCCGCCCGCGCCTGCGTCCAGTCGCACGGCACGCCGTTGGGCACGACCGATACCTTATCCAGAGCAAGGGCGCGGCGCATCTGCCCGGCAAGATCACGCGAGACAGCGACCACATGGTCGGCCTGCCCAAACACCCGGCGCATGAGAGTGCGGGCCACAAGCGCCCGCAGCGCCTCGCCCACCGCCGCAAGCGGCCTGCCCTGCCGGTGGAACAGGTCATTGCTGGCGCGCATGACGAGGCGGCAGGGATGGCCGGCCAACGCATTGGCGCGGGCAGCCAGCCAATGCACGTGGTTGCCGCTGGAGAGCAACACCTGCGGCCGGTGCCGCTTCAGCGCCTGGCCGAGCGCGCCGGCCGCCATGAAGATGGCCAGCGCCCTGTGACGACAGCGCCTGAGCAGGGGATTGGCCTCGGCCAGAGCCAGCACCTCGACGTTTGGGGGCACTTCCTGTTCAAGCGCGCCCTCGGCGCGGACCACCCACAGCTGGGCCTTCAGCCCGCGCGCGCTTGCGGCGGCGGCGATGCGAAGCGCATTGCGAACGACGCCGCTGCCGCGAAAATCATAGACGAGAATGGCAAGATCCGGCCCGGAGCAGACGCGCGCCGGCGTGATGACGGGGGAGAGCATCATAGGGGGAACCACTGGCGTTTGGGGGTGATTTTGACATAGCCGAGCCGCGCGCCAAGCCGCACGCCGACGCCGCTGTAAACCGGCACGAGGGTGACCGACTTGAGGTGATCCACGCCGACATCGCCGCCGGCCCCGACATAGACCCCGGCCTGCGCCATGGGGCGGCGCCCGTAGATGTCCTCGAGGTCGCGCAGGTTGTAGACGAGGATGAACACCTTGGAGACGTTGGCTCCGACATCGACGCCGACGGAGGGGCCCTGCCAATAGATGCGCTGGAAGATGTGCCGTTCCTGCGTATCGGTAAATACCAGCGTGCCCGAGCCGTAGCGCAGCCCGCCAATGAAGCCGGCGCTCACCTCCTCACCCGCGATGTAGCCGGTGGGCACGCCGAGATCAGCGGCGGCCTTCTCGATGGCCTCGGCAACGCCGTGGCTGACATCGCCGAAAAACTCATCCGCCGCGGCGATGATGCCGCGCCGCTTGTTTTGCGCCGCAATGGCCACAGCCGCGGCCTCCTGAGCGGCCGGCGTTTGCCCAACCGGGGGCGCCTCCTGCGCCTGCGCCGGCGCGGCAACGCACAGGTTGAAGGCGCACAGGACGGCCGCCAGCAGCAGGGCACGGCGGTTCGGTAGAAAGGCGAAGATTCTCAAGCTCATGGGGCCGATCTAGCGCCGGCTCATGACGGAACCCTGACAAGCTGCGCCTTTTAACGATGGGCGCTGCGAAACCGCAGGATAACGCGGGTGCCGCCTTCGGGCCGGCCCACCAGCAGGACTGCACCGCCATGCGCCTCCATGGTGCGGCGGACGATGAACAGCCCCAGCCCCGCGCCAGGCCCGCGCGCATCGCCGCGCTTATAGGGCTCGAACAGTTGCTCCCGCACGTCAGGGGCGATGCCCGGCCCGTTATCCGCCACTATCAGTTCCGGCCCCGGCCCGGCGATCACCTGCACCGTGCCGCCCGCAGGCGAGGCGCGCACCGCATTTTCCAGGATGTTGAGCAGCGCGGCGCCGATGGCGGTGGCATCGCCGATGACCGGCACCGGCCCCTCGCCTTCCAGAACCAGGGTTATCTCGCGCCCCATGGCGATAGGGGCGTAGCGCCCCACCACTTCGGCGGCGATGTCGGCAAGGTCCGCCCGCTCCGTGCCGTCGAGCCGCAGCGCCCCGGCCCGGGCGGAGGCGAGCAGCTGATCGATGCGGCGGGAGAGCGCCGCCACGTCGCCGCGAAGCCGCCCGGCCACCGGGCCTTCCAGCCGCTCCAGCTCCAGCGTCATGATGGCGAGCGGCGTTCGCAATTCATGCGCCACCTCGCCCGCGAAGGCCTGCTGCTCGGCCAGCTGAGTCTCCAGCGCCGCGATGCCCCGGTTGACGGCCCTGACCAGACTGAGCGCCTCAAGGGGCAGACCGGCTTCCGACAGGCGCCGCCCGCGCTGCTGGGGATCAAGCGCGCGCGCCTCGCGCGCCGCCCGCTTGAGCCCGGCGAGGCTCCCCGGATGGCGAGCACGCCGACGAGATACATCAGCACGATGACGGGAAGCGTGGGGAACAGGGCCGTCTCCAGCACCTCCGCCACCAGGATGTTGAGCGGGTAGACGCCGGGGCGGAAGTGGACTTCCGCCAGGATGATGAGCAGCGCGCCATCGCGCGTCCGCATTCGCCGCGCGCCCAGCCAGCGGTTGCCACCGGCATGCTCGTCCACCAGGAAGATTTCATGGATACGCCGCACCTGCCGCAACAGGTCAGGCTTCACCGTCAGGTCGCCATCAACGCGGGCCCCTGCCGGATTGACAATGGCATAGCGCACAGCCGCGAAATCATAACGTTCGGGGTGAAAGTCATCGATGGTGCCGTCCGGCTGCAAGCGGGCGCCGAGAGCATCCAGCACCCATTCAACCGCATCCTCCTCCAGTTCGCCGATTTCGTCGGGGGTCTGGTAGCTCCACACCGCCCAGACGGACTGGATGGCAACGGCGATCACCGCCGCCAGCGCCAGCTGACGGGCGACCCGCTGGGCCAGGGTGGAGATGCGGCGCGCCATTCTCAGGCTTCCAGAAAATAGCCGACGCCCCGCACCGCATGAATGCGCGCGCCGGACCCCGCCTGCTGCAACTGGCGACGCAGGCGCGAGACCACGGCATCGATGGCGTTGGGGGTGACATCCTGCTCGGCATCGTAAAGGGCATCGTCGATGGCCGCGCGCGGCACGGTGCGCCCGGCCCGGCGCAGCAGCAATTCGAGCAGGGTCAGCTCCCGCCGGGCGAGCGCGACCGGTTTTCCGGCAACCTCCGCGCTGCGGGAGGCGGTGTCGAAGCGGATATCCCCCACCTCGATGATGGAGGCAAGGTAGGTCTCCGGCCGGCGCAGGAGCGCGCGCACGCGGGCCACCAGCTCGGGCATGGCAAAGGGCTTCACCAGAAAATCATCCGCCCCCAAATTCAGGCCGCGCACCCGATCATCAAGCCCGTTGCGGGCCGAGACCACCAGCACGGGGATCGTCTGCCCGTCCCGCCGCAGGGCGCGGATGAAGGTCTCGCCGTCCTCGTCGGGCAGGCCGAGATCAAGCACCACAAGATCGTAGCCATAGCTGGCGAGCAGGTCACGGGCCGCTTCCGCCTGCCCCGCCCAGTCGACGGTGAACCCGGCATCCCGCAGCCCCCCGGCCATCAGGGCCGCCAAGCGGTCATTGTCTTCCACCAGCAGCAGCCGCATGATGGCGCCTCTTTCTTCCTGGCCTCTCTTGCACCTGCTATGCGGTCAGCAGCCTGACTGCAAGCTGACGGAGACCTTCCCATGCCGCAACATCTTGCCGCCGCCCTGCTGCTCGCCCCTGCAATCGCCATTCTCGCCAGCGCTGCCCCCGCGGTTGCCGACACGCCCGCCTACGGCCCCAGGCTGGAGGGGTTCGACTACCCCTACCCGGTGGAGCGCTTCGCCTTCTCCTCCCAGGGGCAAAAGCTGGAAATGGCGTTCATGGATATCGCCCCCGCCGGGCAGGCCAACGGCCGCACGGTGGTGCTGCTGCACGGCAAGAACTTCTGCGGCGCGACGTGGGAGGCAACGATCAAAACGCTCACCACCTCGGGCTACCGGGTGATCGCGCCGGACCAGATCGGCTTCTGCAAGTCATCGAAGCCTGAGCGCTACCAGTTCAGCTTCAACCAGCTGGCCGCCAACACGCAGGCGCTGCTGAAGGCGCGGGGCGTGGGAAAGGCTGTGATCGTGGGCCACTCCATGGGCGGGATGCTGGCCGCCCGCTTCGCGCTGGCCTACCCCGAGACGACGGAGCAGCTGGTGCTGGTCAATCCCATCGGGCTGGAGGACTGGCAGGCCGAAGGCGTGCCCTACGCCACGGTGGACCAGAATTACGCAAACGAGCTGAAAACCAGCTTCGAGAGCATCAAGGCCTACCAGATGCGCTTCTACTACCACGGCAACTGGAAGCCGGAGTACGACCGGTGGGTCAATATGCTGGCGGGCATGTACCGCGGACCCGGCCAGCAGCAG
The DNA here is from genome assembly GCF_022569295.1 of Pedomonas mirosovicensis. Taxonomy (NCBI): domain Bacteria; kingdom Pseudomonadati; phylum Pseudomonadota; class Alphaproteobacteria; order Sphingomonadales; family Pedomonadaceae; genus Pedomonas; species Pedomonas mirosovicensis. The sequence continues at coordinate 866,599 of NZ_JAKFIA010000002.1, forward strand.
GTGGCGTGGAGCCAGGCGCTGACCACCGACATGCTGTTCACCCAGCCGGTGGTGCATGAGTTCGGCCGCATCAAGGCCCCGACCTTGCTGCTGATCGGCGGGCTCGACCGCACCGCGCCGGGGGCCAGCCGTGCCCCGCAAGAGGTGGCCGAGCGGCTGGGCAACTATCCGGCGCTGGCGCGCCGCGCGGCAGAGACCATTCCCGACGCCACGCTGGTAGAGTTCCCGGACCTCGGCCACTCCCCGCAGGTGGAAGCGCCCGACCGGTTCCATGCGGCGCTGCTCAAAGGGCTGGCGGCCCTCACCCGCAGGTAAGCAAAAAGGGCGCGGCCAGCTGACCGCGCCCTTCCCTGAAGCCAAGGGAGTGGAGACCCGCCGTGCCTTCCCGCCCAAGAGGTGGGAAAGGTGGGCGGTTGTCGTGTTACGCCTTGTCCAGGCTATGCTCCTCAAGAGCATGGGTCGGCTTGGAACCCCAGAGCGCATAGAACAGCACGTAGAGTTCGCACACCGCCGGCAACAGGAACGAGGCCTGCAGGCCGAAGTGGTCGGCCAGCCAGCCCTGCGCGATGACCAGCGCGCCGCCCGCGATCGCCATGATGAGGAGGCCCGAGCCTTCCTCGGTGAGCGGGCCAAGGCCGCGAATGCCGAGGGTGAAGATGGTCGGGAACATGATGGAGTGGAACAGGCCGACGCTGATGAGCGACCACATGGCCAGCTTGCCCGAACCGAAGGCGGTGATGAGCATGACGATGAAGGCGCCGATGCTCGCCCAGGCCAGCACGGTTTCCGGCTTGACGCTTCGCATGATGTAGCTGCCGAGGAACCGGCCCACCATCATGCCGCCCCACAGCAGGAAGAGGTAGTGGGAGGCTTCGGCATGGCTGAGATTGCCGATCTCAGGCGACGAGACGAAGTTGATGAACAGGTTGGAGACGCCGATTTCGGCAATCAGGTAGATGAAGATGGCCGGAATGCCGAACACCAGGTTGCGGTGCTTCCACAGCGAGAGCGACTGGCGCTCTTCAGCCGCTGCGCGGCGCGACGACGGCGCGAAATCCGGCAGCTTGAAGCGCGCGATGATGATGGCGATGACGGCCAGCACCACGGCGATGAGGATGTAGGGCAGCTGCACCGACTGGGCATCGGCCAGACGCTCGGCGGCGGTGAGGGTCGCCTCGCCGCCCTCGGCCGAGCCGGAGGCGCTGCGGGCGAGGATGAGATACCCGCCGAACAGCGGGGCCAGCGTCGTCCCCATGGAGTTGAACGCCTGGACGAGGTTCAGGCGCGAGGATGCGGTCTCAGCCGGACCGACCACCGCCACATACGGGTTGGCCGCCACCTGCAGGATGGTGATGCCCGAGGCGATGATGAACAGCGCCGACAGGAAGAACGGATAGGACGGAATCTGCGAGGCCGGCAGCATCAGCAGCGCGCCGACCGCCATGGTGAGGAGGCCAGCGACCATGGCCTTCTTGTAGCCGATGCGCTCGATGAGTTTGGCCGCCGGCAGCGAGGCGACGAAATAGGCGATAAACCACACCGATTCGATGAGGGTGGTCTGGGTGTAGCTCAGCTCGAAAACCGAGCGCAGGTGAGGCAACAGCGTGTTGTTGAGGACTGTCGCGAAGCCCCACATGAAAAACAAACTTGCGAGCAAAATCAAAGCGGCGCGGTAGGTCGACCCTCCGCTGGCGCCTTGCTCGCTATTAACTGTGGTCATTCCAGGAACCACTGGCATATTCTACTTCTCCCCAATCCCTTGCGCTGTGCGGGGTTGCATTTCTTTTAATTGTCTGAGTAAATGCTGTTGAAGCGCGAGTCAACGAACCGTGCACGGGGAGAAAGACAAGAATTATGGCAAATCGCAATGCCCTCGCCGCTCCGATCATGCTTGGAGCCATGCTCATGACCTTTTCTGGACAGGCCATCGGCGCAGAAGCTGCGCGCGCACCCTTCGGCAAGATTTCAACGGGCGAGGCCATCGAGGCCATCACGCTCAAGAACAAGAACGGCGTCTCCGCCAGCATCATCACCTATGGCGCGACCCTGCAGTCGCTGATCGCGCCGGGCCGCGACGGCAAGATGGCCGATATCGCGCTGGGTTTTAAGGATGCCGCCGCCTACGAGAAGAACGCTAGCTATTTCGGCGCCTCCGTCGGCCGCTATGCGAACCGCATCGGCAAGGGCAAGTTCACCATCGACGGCAAGTCCTACCAGCTGGCGCTGAACGACAATGGCGTTGCTGCCCTGCACGGCGGCCCCAAGGGCTTCGACAAGCGGGTGTGGAAGGTGCTGGACGTGAAGAGCGGCCCGGTTGCCAGCGTCACCTTCGGCTACACCAGCCCGGACGGCGAGGAAGGCTATCCCGGCACGCTGACCGTAACCGCCACCTATTCGCTCGATGAGAACAACCAGCTGACCATCGACTACCGCGCCAAGACGGATAAGCCGACCATCGTCAACCTCACCAATCACGCCCTGTTCAACATGGCGGGTGAAGGCTCGCCCGAAGGCGCGATGGGCAATGTGCTCACCATCCCGGCGGATTACATCACGCCGGTGGACGCGGAGCTGATTCCGACCGGCGAACTGCGGCCGGTTGAAGGCACGCCGTTCGATTTCCGCAAGCCGCGCGTGGTCGGCAAGGACATCCGCGACGCCAGCGACCCCCAGATCGTGGTCGGCCGCGGCTATGACCACAACTTCGTGCTGAACGGCAAGTCGTCGGGCGATGAGATGCACCTGGCCGGGCGGCTGGAAGATCCGGCCTCGGGCCGCGTGCTGGAAGTGCTGACCAACCAGCCGGGCGTGCAGTTCTATGCCGGTAACTTCATCGACGGCACGATGATCGGCAAGAGCAACCACATCTACCGCCAGGGCGATGGCATCGCGCTTGAGCCGCAGGTGTTCCCAGACTCGCCGAACAAGCCGAACTTCCCCAACGCCCGCCTCAATCCGGGCCAGGAGTATCACCACAAGATGGCCTTCCGCCTCACGACCTCGGCGCGCTAAGCGCCACCCCATAGCGCTGGCCGCCGTCTTCCGCGGCGGCGGCCAGCGTGAAGCTTTGAGGAGGGGAGGACTCAATGGCTTCGGTCGAGCTACGCAATATCGTGAAGCGCTTCGGCGGCAACACGGTCATCGACAACCTGTCGCTGACCGTCGCCTCCGGCGAATTCCTGGTGATCCTCGGCCCCTCGGGTTGCGGCAAATCCACCCTGCTCCGCATGATCGCGGGGCTTGAGACCATCGACGGCGGTGAAATCCGCATTGGGGACGAACGGGTCGATACCCTGCCGCCGGGCGAGCGCGGCGTCGCCATGGTCTTCCAGCACTATGCCCTCTACCCGCACATGAGCGTGCGCGAGAACATGGCCTTTGGCCTGCGGAACGTGGGCGTCGATAAGGCCGAGATCGGCCGGCGCATCGAAAACGCCGCCGCCATGCTGGAAATCGGCCAGCTGCTGGACCGCCGCCCCACCCAGCTTTCGGGCGGCCAGCGTCAGCGCGTCGCCATCGGCCGGGCCATCGTCAAGGAGCCCAGGCTGTTCCTGTTCGACGAGCCGCTCTCCAACCTCGATGCCGCGCTGCGCGGGCGCACCCGTGTGGAACTGGCCCGCCTGCACCAGCGCATGGCCTCCACCATGGTGTTCGTCACCCACGACCAGATCGAGGCGATGACGCTGGCGGACCGCATCGTGCTGATGAATGCCCAGAAGATCGAGCAGATCGGCACGCCCATGGAGATCTACGACCGGCCGGCAACCGAGTTCGTCGCCTGCTTCGTCGGCACGCCCAAAATCAACCTCATTCCGGTCTCCATCGCCGCTGATGGCATGCGCCCGCTGACCCTGACGCTGGGCGACGGCGCAAAGATAACCGCCGGGTTCAACCCGGCCCGCCTGCCTTCCACCACCTCCTACCGGCTGGGCGTGCGCGCCGAGCAGATTATGGTGACCGCGCCGGAAGCAGGCGACACCCGCGGCCAGGTGGAAGTGGTGGAGCGGCTGGGCGACCGCACGCTTCTCTACGTGAAACTGGCGGACGGCACCTCCGTGGTGGCAGAGGACGCCGCCGCGAGCCGCGCCGTTGAAGGCGATGCGGTGGGCCTTGGCTTCCGCAATGCGCGCCTGCACCTGTTCGAGGAAAACGGCCGCGCCCACCATGCGGACAGCCTTGAACCGGCAGCCGCCTGCCATGCCTGAGGCGCTCGCCATGCCCCGTCCCGCAACCGTTCCGGCCATCGCCCGGAAGGCTTTTGCAGGCGAGTGGAAGAACCTGCTGTTCGTCCTCCCCTTCCTTGCCGTTTATCTTGCACTTCTCGTTTACCCCTTGCTGCAGGGCATCGGGCTCAGCCTGTTCAAGGCGGACCTGTTCGGCGTCGAACGGTTTGTGGGCCTTCACAATTTCGCGCGGCTGGTGGGAGACAAGGTGTTCCTCGGCACCGTGCTCAACACCCTCTCCTTCGTGGTGCTGACCGTGCCGGCCCTCACCATCATCGGCCTGCTGCTGGCCCTGGCGCTGAACCGGGAAACCCGCCTTTCGGCTATCTTGCGGGCGGTTTTCTTTTCCTCGACGGTGCTTTCGGTCACCATCGTCGCCCTCATCTGGCGCATGGTGTTCATTCCCGAAGGCGGCATGATCGCCGAGGTGCGGGAGATGTTCGGCGCGGGGCCGATCAATTTCCTCAACAACGAGACTCTCGCCCTGCCCGCCATCGCCATCACCACCATCTGGTGGTGCATCGGCCTGCCGATGATGCTGTTTCTGGCGGCGCTCCAGCAGGTGCCGCGCGACATCTATGAAGCCGCCGCGCTCGACAACGCCGGGCCGTGGCGCACGCTCTGGAACATCACCCTGCCCTCCATCCGCCGCACGGTGTTTCTCGTCATCGTCATTCAGGTCATCCTGCAGTTCCAGCTGTTCGGGCAGGCGCAGCTGATGACGCTGGGCGGGCCCAACAACGCCTCGCGGCCGATCGTGCTGTTCATCTACGAGACCGGCTTCCGTCGTTGGGACTTGGGCTATGCGGCCGCCGCCTCGCAGGTGCTGTTCCTGATGATCCTCATTGCCGCCATCGCCCAGTTCACTATCGGCCGCAAGGAGCAGGGCCGATGATGACGGGCTACCGCGCAACCCGGAGCATCGGCACCGTGCTCGTCATTCTGGCGGCGGTGCTGATGCTGCTGCCCATGCTGTGGGTGCTCGGCCTGTCATTGAAGCCCAACGCGGAGCTGATGGCGGATACCAGCTCCGTCTTCCGTGCGCCCTACACGCTGGAGAACTACGCCGCCATCATCGGCAGCTCGGGCGTGTTCCGCTGGGTGTTCAACAGCCTCGTCGTCTCAGCAGGCATGACGGCAGGCGTGCTGATCCTCTCCTCGCTGGCGGGCTATGGCTTCGCGCGGCTGGAGTTTCCGGGCAGGAACTGGCTGTTCGTGTTCGTGCTGATGGGCCTTGCCATTCCGGAACAGGCGGTGCTGCTCGCCCGGCATCAGATGTTCAGCGCCATTGACCTGCACAACACCTACGGGGCGCTCATCCTGCCCGGCCTTTCGGTGCCCTTCGGCGTATTCCTGATGACCCAGTATTTCCGCGCCATCCCGAGGGAACTGGACGAGGCGGCGCTGCTGGACGGGGCCTCGCGCTTCCAGATTTTCTGGAAGGTGCTGCTGCCGCTCACCATCCCGGCGCAGGCAACGCTCGGCATCTTCACCTTCATCACCGCCTGGAACGACTACTGGTGGCCGCTCATCTCCGCCACCAAGCGGGAGATGTTCACCTTGACCGTGGGCATTGCCTCCTCGCAAGTGAATTTCGCGCAAACCGAAGGGCTCGGCTACCTCATGGCGCAGGCGGTATTCGCCGGGCTGCCCATCCTGCTCGTCTACCTGTTCTTCCAGAAATACGTGGTGCAGGCAGTGGCGGGAGCGGCCGGGCGATGAAACCTGTCCTTCGCCTTGTGGCCGCCCTTGCGCTCCTGCTGCCCGCCGCCTGCTCGGACGGAACGCCCGACGGCAAGACGGAAATCACCCTGCAACGGGTGTTCGGTTCATGCGAGGCTGAGTTCGGCGGCGTGACCGACGTTGCCGCGGCCGACGACGAATGCGGCATCATCACCACGCTCATCAACCGGTTCGAGGCGGAAAACCCGGATATCCACGTGCGGGTGAACACGGTCTACTGGCCGGGCTATGACCAGCTGACCGCCCAGCTTGCCGCCAACGACGAGCCGGATCTGGTTACCATGCACGCCTCGGTCATCCCGGACTACCAGGCGCGCGGGCTTTTGGAGCCGCTGGACGGCGCGCTGCGCGAGGCAGGCATCGACCCCGCGCGCTTCAGCCCGGCTGCCCGGCAGGCCGTCACCATCGATGGCGCAATCTACGGCCTGCCGTTCGACAGCTGGTCGATGCTGTGGCACATCAACATGGGGCTGTTCAGGAAAGCGGGACTGGTGCAGGCGGACGGCCAGCCGATCCTGCCGCGCACCCCGGAGGAGTTGCTGGCGCAGGCCGAGCAGTTCAAACGCGCCACCGGCAAGCCCTATTTCGTGCAGATCATGGCCAACGAATATGCGGCCTTTGCCCGGAACTTCTATACCGGCCTGATGCAGCAGGGCGCCGAGCCATTCACCGACGCCCGCCACATAAAACTGCAAACGCCCGAAGCCCGGCGGGTGCTGGAGCTGTACCGCGAGATCTACCGGCGCGACCTCACCACCCGGAACCAGGACTATTCAGCGGCGACCGCCTCCTTCCTCAACGGCGGCGGCGGCGTGTTTTTGACCGGCACGTGGATGGTGAGCACGTTCGACGCGGAGACGAAGAAAACGGACCGCCCGCTTTCCGGCGGCTATGCGGTGCGCCCCTACCCTCAGCTGTTCGGCGGGCCGGACGTGACCTTCATCGACGGCCACAACTGGGTGATGCCGGTCAACAAGCACCGCACCTCGGCGCAGCGCGCGGCTGCGCTGCGCCTGATGCGTTTCCTGGCCGAGCACGACGGCGACTGGGCGCGCACCGGCCACCTGCCGGTGTTCCGCGATATTCTATTGAGCCCGGAGTTCCGTGCCCTGCCGCACCGGGAGGCCTACGCCCGCATTGCCGAAACCGGCGCAACCCTGCCCCGCAGCATCCGCCGGCAATACCCGATCGAGAACATTATCGGCGAGGAAACCGCCGCCGCCATTACCGGCCAGAAATCCATTGACCGGGCGCTCAGGGACGCCGAGCACCGCATCAACGAACTCCTCGCCAACCTCTAGACCCTAGCCCTGCCCCGACTGCGTTAAGGAAGACCACCGATGCTGAAGTCCCATGTTATTGCCGACCGCGATTTCGTTTTGAGCGAACTCGACCGGCGCATTTTCGGCAGCTTCGTCGAGCACATGGGCCGCTGCGTCTATGGCGGCATCTATGAGCCGGGCCACCCGACGGCGGACGCGCGCGGCTTCCGGCAGGACGTGGCGGCGCTGACCCGCGAGCTGGGCGTGACGGTGGCGCGCTATCCGGGCGGCAATTTCCTCTCCGGCTACAATTGGGAAGATGGCGTCGGCCCCAAGGACAAGCGGCCGGTGCGGCTGGACCTCGCCTGGGGTTCGACCGAGACCAACGAATTCGGCACCAACGAATTTATCGACTGGTGCCGGCAGACCAACATCGAGCCGATGTTCGGCGTTAACCTCGGCACGCGCGGTCCCGCCGAAGCCGCCGCGTTCCTTGAATATTGCAACCATCCGGGCGGCACCTACTGGTCCGACCTGCGCCGCGCCCACGGCTATGAACAGCCGCACAACATTCGCCTGTGGTGCCTTGGCAACGAGATGGACGGCCCGTGGCAGACCGGCCAGAAGACCGCCTACGAATATGGCCGCATCGCCAAGGAAACCGCCAAGGTGATGCGCGGGGTGGGCGATGACATGCTCACCTTCAACCCGGACGGCAGCCTGCAAATGGCTCGCCAGAACCTGGAGCTGGCCGCCTGCGGCTCCTCTCACCGGGACATGAAGACCTACGCCGCGTGGGAATATGAGATGCTGGACCTGTGCTTCGAGCAGGTGGACCTCATCTCGCTGCACCAGTATTTCCGCAACGATGCGGACGACATTCGCAGCTTCCTCACCCACATCGACCAGCTGGACAGCTTCATCCGTGAAGTGGCGGCGATTGCGGACGCGGTGGCGGCCAAGCGCCGCTCGAACAAACGGGTCATGCTGTCCGTGGACGAATGGAATGTCTGGTACAAGGCGCATGCGCCTTCGGATCTCAAGCAGCCGGGCTGGCCCAAGGCCCCGCCGCTTCTGGAGGAGATCTACAATTTTGAGGATGCGCTGGTGGTGGGCGGCGCGCTCCTCACCATGCTCAACAACGCCGACCGGGTAAAAGTGGCGTGCCTTGCCCAGCTGGTGAATGTGCTCGGCGCGATCTTCACCGAAACCGGCGGCCCGGCCTGGCGGCAGACCATCTTCCACCCCTTCGCCCTCACCTCCCGCTATGCCCGCGGCGAGGTGCTGAGCGCCCGGGTGAAGACGGATGCCTACGCGACCGACAAGGTGGCGGACGCGCCGCTGCTCGTCTCCTCCGTTGTGCACGATGCGGCAACCGGCCAAGTCACCGTGTTTGCGCTCAACCGCAGCACGGACCAGGCGATGGACCTGACGGCGGAGCTGCGCGGCTTCGGCCCACGCCGCATCGCACAGGCGCTTGAGCTGCACGACGCGGACCTAAAGGCGGTCAACAGCAAGGCTGAGCCGGACCGGATCGCGCCCAAGACCCATGGCGATGCGCGGCTCGACGGCGCAAATCTGCGGGCCACGCTGAAGCCATTGTCCTGGAACGTATTTGTGACGCAGCGTGCTTGAGACTAAAGGTTTCCATCCAACTTGGGGCAAGCTATAGTTGCGTCAACACCCGGATAACAATAACAAAGGGCTATGATGGGGATTACACGCAACTCAGATGGGGGTCTTGATGTGCGTGCGCGGCGCAGGCAGCTGCGCCTGCACGGCATGGTGGCACGGGATCTCGGTATCCTGATCGTCTCGGGCCGGTACAAGCCGGGCGATATTCTCGACAATGAAATCGAAGCAAGCGATCGCCTGAACGTCTCCCGCACCGCCTACCGCGAGGCCGTGCGTATTCTGGCCGCCAAGGGACTGGTGGAGAGCCGCCCCAAGACCGGCACGCGCGTCAGCCCGCGCGAGAAATGGCACATGCTCGACCCCGACGTGCTGTCGTGGATTTTCAAGCATGAGCCGGACGAACATCTGCTGCGTAGCCTGTTCGAACTCCGCAAGGTGGTAGAACCGGAAGCGGCGGCCTTCGCCGCCCGGCGCCGCACCGAGGCCCAGGTGGAGGCCATGCACCAGGCGCTCGAGGGCATGGCGGAGCATAGCCTGGCGACCGAAGAAGGCCGCGCCGCCGACCAGCAATTTCACGCCGCGCTGCTGGATGCCACAGGCAACCCCTTTCTGGTGACGCTGACCAGCAGCGTGAGCGCCGCTATCACCTGGACGACGATCTTCAAGCAGCGCAACCGGCCGCTGCCGCGCGACCCGGTGCCGGATCACCGCAAGGTACTGGATGCCATCGCCGCCGGCGACCCGCAGGCCGCCCATGAAGCCATGGTGCATCTGATCGACATGGCGTTCCTCGACACCATCGGCACGCCCCAGACCAAGGCGCGCGCCAGGAAACGCCAGGCGGCAGGCTAGAAATCCGCCGCGAACCCAGACACGGAAAAACGCCGCCAGGATAAGATCCCGGCGGCGATTTTTTAATAGCAACGAAAATTTCTTGCGGAAGCCGGAGGGATTTCGCCCCTCCTCCATAATAAATCAGACAATTATTGTTCAACGAGCCTCGGGCCAGCTATCTTTCGTCCAGACAAGAGGCTGAATCCGCAGCGCCGGCGCACCGCGCCGCGTGGCATCGTAGGCGTGGTAGACGATATAGTCCTGCCCCGGATCACGCAGAATTGCGTTATGACCCGGCCCAACCCAGCGTTTTTGCGGGTCCTGGTTGGCATGGAGCACCACGGTGCCGCCGCCCTCCAGCAGGGGCTTGCCGTCCCGGTCGAGATACGGACCCTGGATAGCCTTCGCCCGGCCGACAACTGTGTAGTAGGTGCTCTTCGTGCCTCGGCAGCAAAAGTCATAGGATATGAAAAGGTAATAGAAACCGTCCCGCTTGATGAGGAATGGCGCTTCCACCGGGTCGGGGTCGAGCGGACGGCGCGCCAACGCCTGCAAGGGGGCCTTGGGGTCCTTCAGCTTGCCGGTCGCAGGGTCAATCTCCGTCAGCTTGATGCCGCCCCAGAAGCTGCCGAATACCATCCACTGCCGGCCGTCGTCGTCATGAAACAGGTTCGGATCGATGGTGTTGTAGTCGTCCGACGGGTGAGACTCGATCACCAGGCCGCGATCGATCCAGCCGAATTTCGGGTCTGACCGGTCCAGCGTCGGCGTGACGGCAAGGCCGATGGCCGAGCGGTTTTTCCCGAAGGTGGAGACGGAATAGTAGAGGCGATATTCGCCGTTCGAGTAGGAAATATCCGGCGCCCACAGGCCGCGCGTGCCCTTGATGCGCTCCGTTGCCCAGGTGGGCAGCTGAACGAACACAGGGCCTTCTTCAGTCCAGTGCACCAGATCCTTCGAGGTGCGCCAGGGAATGATGCCTGCCTTCTCGCCCGCATGGCCGGTTGAGAACAGATGATAGGTGTCCCCCACCCGAATAATCGCCGGATCGTGCACCGGAAGCAGCGTCTCATCCAGTTGGGCATTGAGAGACTTCTCCGAGGCGGCATCGGCGACGGGAGATGTAGAAGCCGAACAGGCGGCAAGAACGGCGGCGAGCATCAACGCCGCGCTGCGTGCGGAAAATCCTTTTGTCATTTTCCTCCCCCTAAAAGCGATTGGGGGCAGCCGAAGCCGCCCCCAACCTTTTCTCATCAACAGAGCACTGTGCGATTAGTTCAGCGAGTAGCGGAAACCGATCGCGAAGGTGCGGCCCGGCAGGCTGTTGCCGAAGTTGGTGGTCTCCGGGCTGCCTGCGCCATCGAAGTAGTAGTAGGACTGGTAGATTTCGTTGGTCAGGTTAACCGCGTCGAAGGTCAGAGCCATCCGATCGTTGACGTTGTAGGTGAACTGAGCATCGAGGCTCTGCTCGGCCTTGCGCCAGATACCGATCGGACCTGCGAACTGGGCCGCCTCGTTGTTGTTGAGGAAGTCGTCGCGCCAGACGTAGGACACGCGCATCCCGACCGGACCATGCTCGTAGGCGAGCGTGACGTTGTAGGAGATATCCGACACGCCGAAGAAATCCGACGACGCCTCGCCGATGATCTCGCCCTTCTCGTTGGTCAGCGGAATGTTCTGCTTGGTATCAAGCAAGGTCATGCTGCCCTGGACGCCAAGGCCGTTGAGCAGGCCCGGCAGTTCGGGGAAGTAGACCATGCCGAGTTCAGCACCCTTCATGATGCCGTTGGACGCATTGACCGGCTGGGTAACGACGAACTGGGTCGCAACATACTTCGGATCGACCAGCTCGCGGACCTGCCGCAGCGGCACCACCAGACCGTCGATCTTGCGGCGGAACAGGGTGGCGTAGATGGCGCTGTCGTTGGCGAAGTACCACTCGAGGCCAAGGTCAAAGTTCTTGGAGCGGGTCGGCTCCAGATCCGGGTTGCCGCCCGAGCCCGTGCCGTAGCCGATGTTGGTCAGATCATCCGTGTAGAGGATGAACGGATTGAGATCGACGAAGTTCGGACGGCGGATGGTCTCGCCATAATTGAAGCGCAGACGCAGGTTGTCCGTGATGTCGTAGCGAAGCGTAACGCTCGGCAGGAACTCGGTAACCTTCTTCGAAGCTGCATCAGAATCGCCAGCGCTCAGCTGGTTGAAGAACTGCATGTCGGTCTCGATGCGGACGGCGCGCGCGCCAACCTGCACGAACAGCGGACGACCAAATACGTCATGCTCCATGTCCGCCTGCACGTAGGCGGATGTGGTCACCTCGTCGAGATCGAAGTTCTTCGCGAACGCCAGCTGATCGCTCAGCACGAGATTCGGATTGACGTTCTGGTAGAGCTTGCGGAACTCGTCGGCATGATTCCACAGGTAGGAGCCGCTCGGCACCACCCAGGAGGACGGCACATTCGACTTGCCATCGAAGAAGTCGTTGTTCGTGTGGTAGAGACCCTCATCGAACTCAGACAGCTTGCGGCCAAGGACACCGGCGTTCTGATCGCGCTGGGCTTCGCTGGCCGAGCGAACATCGTGGCGGAAGCCGAAGCTCAGGCGGGTCAGCAGGCCGCTGTCAAAGTCATAGTCGCCATCGACCGACAAGGTGACTGCCTCACCCTTGCGCTGCACGCCGTTGTCATAGAACTGCGCCAGGGTCCACTGCGACGGATCGGTCATCAGGCTGTTGTCGCCGAACTCCCACGACGGCAGGCCGCCGCCGGCATTGAAGTCCACGGTCACAATGTCAGCCACGCGCTCGGTCCGCAGTGCCAGGAAGTTCTGGGTGAACTTGCTGGTCTGGTAGGACAGGTCGGCCGTCAGCTGGAAGTTGTCCGTGATGTCCCACTTGCCGTTCAGGGCGTAGACGAAGCTGTCGGTCTTCTGCTTGGTCATGTCGCCGCTGTTGAAGCCGTAGATATCACGGACAGTGCGGGACTTGATCAGGTTGGAATCCGGATACAGCGTCACGTCACGGTCCGGATTGCCCCACCAATCCACGAACGTGAAGTGCAGGTTATTGAAGGTCTGGTTGCGGAAGCCGCTGTAGAAGAATTCGAAGGTGTATTCAGACTTTGAATTCGGGCTGTACTGCAGCGCCAGGTTGACCGCCGGGCGTTCGCGCTTGCCGGTCAGGTCGGCGCCGAACATGGCGTCGCGGCCCAGCAGGTAGGGAACATCCTCGCCGTTGATCGGCAGGGTCGAGTTCGGTGCGGTCGGCAGGCCGGAATTGAGGCCCGGAATCCAGATCTGCTGGTCGGGAGCGCGGCCGTCGGTCGGCTGGATACGCTCCAGCGGCGCCCAGCCCGCCGGCGGATTGTCAGCAGTGGCAAACGGCACAATCGCGCCGGCCGTGATGCTCTGATCGCGGAAGCGGGTGCGCTCGTAGCTGACGTTCAGCAGCGCGCCGAATTCACCGGCGCTGGTCTCCCAGCGGTCACTGATGAGGGCGCTGACGTTCGGATTAATCTTGTCCGCCTGCTCGTGATAAACGCCGCGCACGGCGCCGGTGACGGCGAATCCATCAAAATCAAACGGACGACGGGTGAACACGTCGATCTGGCCCGCGATGCCGCTTTCAATCTGCTCGGCGTTGCGGGTCTTGAAGACATCGATTCGGCGAACGAGGTTCGCCGGAATATCGGCCAGCGCAAAATTCTGGCCCGATGCGGTGAAGATGTTGCGGCCGTTCCAGGTGGTGGTGACGTCATCCAGACCGCGGATGAACACGCGGCCCACCTGACCGCTGGCGCGGTCGGTCACCTGAACGCCGGTGATACGCTGCAGCGCCTCGACCACGTTGTTGTCCGGCAGCTTGCCCACGTCTTCCGCGATGATCGATTCGACGATCTGCGTGGAGTTCTTCTTGACCTCAAGGCCGCCCACCAGAGACGCGCGAACGCCGGTGACGACGATGGCGTCCATCTCCACGGCGGAGCCGTCGGTCTGCGCCGTCGCTGCGGCATCTTGAGCCATAGCGGATTGAACACCCATGCCCATCATCAGGACGGATGCCGACAGATACAGTTTGCCCTTCATGAGCCTCATTACAAACCTCCCCAAAACAAAGGTGTGCCTATCTCCGATGACGCTTCACCGGGTGGCATTAACTCAGACAATATGCTTGTATTGAGGAAACGGGCAAGCTATTTTCGCATTAACTCATACAATTTGATGAAACCGTATACAATTTGGTGGCGACCTCGCCGCGCGGCTTTGGTATTCAGGCCGAGCATCGCATCACACCAATCGGAGAGAGTATCATGGTACTGACAGGCGAATTCTTCATCGCAGGGAAAGCACGCAGCTCGAAGGAGACCTTCCGGGCGATCGACCCCGCGACCGGCGAATCTCTCCCCACGGATTTCAGCATCTCCAGCCTCGATGACGTGACAGAGGCTTGCCAGGCGGCCAGAATCCGCCTTTGTGGAGATGCGCGGCATCAGCCACGAGCGCCGCGCCGCGCTGCTCGAAGCCATTGCCGACGCCATCATGGAAATCGGCGACGAATTGCTGGAGCGCGCGAACAAGGAAACCGGCCTGCCGCTGGCGCGTCTGACCGGCGAGCGTGGCCGCACGGTTGGCCAGCTGCGGCTGTTTGCCGCTGAAGTGCGCTCGAACGGCTGGCTGCGCGTTCGCATCGACCCGGCCATGCCGGAGCGCACCCCGATGCCGCGGTCTGACCTGCGGATGCAGATGGTGCCGCTGGGCCCGGTCGCCGTGTTTGGCGCCAGCAATTTCCCGCTCGCCTTCTCCGTCGCGGGCGGTGACACCGCCTCGGCGCTCGCCGCCGGCTGCCCGGTTGTCGTGAAGGGCCACCCGGCCCACCCTGGCACCTCGGAATTGGTAGCCAAGGCCATCACCAAGGCGGTTGCCGCTACGGGCTTCCCGGCAGGCACCTTCTCGCTGGTGAGCGGCACCAGCTACGAACTGGGCACCGCGCTCGTCGCCAACCCGGCGATCAAGGCCGTGGGCTTCACCGGTTCGCGCGGCGGCGGCCTCGCCCTGATGAAGGTGGCGAGCGAGCGCGAAGTGCCGATTCCGGTCTATGCGGAAATGAGCAGCATCAACCCGATCCTGCTGTTCCCGGCGGCGCTCACCGCGCGGGCCGAGGATCTGGGCCGCGCGTTCGTTGCCTCGCTCACCATGGGCGCCGGCCAGTTCTGCACCAACCCCGGCCTCGTACTGGCCGTCGATGGCCCGGATCTGGAGCGCTTCATCGCCACCGCCGCCGAGACGCTGAGCGCCGCGCCGGCCGCGACCATGCTGACGCCGGGCATCTGCCAGGCTTACTCCAAGGGCGTCGAGCAGCTGGCCGCCAACGGCAAGCTGAAGCTGGTCACCCGTGGCCAGACCGGCGGCGTGAACTCCTGCCAGGCAGCCCTGTTCACGATCTCGGCGGAGGACTTCATGCAGGATGAAAGTGCCGCCCAGGAAGTGTTCGGCGCGTCCTCCGTGGTGGTGCGCTGCAAGGACAACCAGCAGCTCATCCGGGTGCTCCGCCACATGGAAGGCCAGCTGACCGCCAGCCTGCACTTCATCGAGGCCGATCACGCCGCTGTGGCCGAAGTCGTGCCGGTGCTGGAGCGCCTGGCAGGCCGTCTGGTCGCCAACGGTTGGCCGACGGGCGTCGAGGTTTGCCACGCGATGGTGCATGGCGGCCCGTTCCCGTCCACCTCGGATGGCCGCAGCACCTCGGTCGGCACGCTTGCCATCGAGCGCTTCCTGCGCCCGGTCTGCTATCAGGATTTCCCGAACGGTCTGCTGCCGGAGGTTCTCCGCAACGGCAATCAGAAGGGCATCCCGCACCGTCTGGACGGCGTCTACAAGGCCGACTGATCCAGCGCATACCAACAACCCATGAGAAGAAGTTAGAGTAAGGGGAGAAGAACCGTGAAGCTGGTTCAGTTACGGGCCCAGGACGGCACGCGGATCGTTGCCGCAGTGGACAATGACGGCGTTGCGCGCCGTATCGACGGCGCCACCAGCACCTATGCGCTGGCGCTGGAGGCGATCAATGCGGGGCATAAGCTGGCCGATGTCGTGGCCGCCCGCCTGACCAGCGACGTGGTGGATCTTCAAGCAGCAGCCGCCGAAGGGCGGCTGCTGCCCCGATCGATCATGCAGACCCTGCCCACGTGCACCTGACCGGCACCGGCCTCACCCACCTGGGTTCGGCCGAGGGCCGCGATAAGATGCACAAGGCCGCCGCCGGCGAGAAGATGACCGATTCCATGCGGATGTTCCTCCTCGGCGTCGAGGGCGGCAAGCCGGAGGGTGGCAAGCCGGGCGTGCAGCCGGAATGGTTCTACAAGGGCAACGGCACCTGCATGGTGGCCTCGGGCGAGGATCTGGTCTCCCCGCACTTCGCGCTCGACGGCAGCGAGGAGCCGGAGATCGCCGGCATCTACATCATTGACCAGGACGGCAATCCGCGCCGCCTGGGCTTTGCGCTCGCCAACGAATTCTCCGACCACGTGACCGAGCGCGGCAACTACCTGTGGCTTGCCCACTCCAAGCTGCGCCCGGCCTCCGTCGGCGCGGAGCTGCTGGTCGGCAGCCTGCCGGAGGACGTGCGCGGCACCAGCCGCATCGTCCGCAACGGCGAGGTGATCTGGGAAAAGCCGTTCCTCTCCGGTGAGGCGAACATGTCCCACACCATTGCCAACCTGGAGCACCACCACTTCAAGTATCAGCTGTTCCGCCAGCCGGGCGACGTGCACATCCACTTCTTCGGCACCGCCACCCTCTCCTTCTCGGACGGCCTCACCACCCAGGAAGGCGACGTTTTCGAGGTGTCCGCCGCGCCGTTCAGCCTGCCGCTGCGGAATCGCCTCCGCATCGCCGAGGCTGAAACCGTCGCCGTGAAGGAGCTGTAAGCATGGCGCCGATCAAAATCGCGCTGGTCGGCATCGGCAAGATTGCCCGCGACCAGCACATTCCGGCGCTCGCGGCCAGCCAGGATTATGAACTGGTTGCCGCCGTCACCCGCCACACCGGGCCGGAAGGCATTCCCTCCTTCCGCACCATCGAGGAAATGCTGGCGGCAAAGATCGAGGTCGATGCCGTCTCCCTGTGCACGCCGCCAGTCGGCCGCTATGCGCTGGCGCGCACGGCGATTGCCGCCGGCCTGCATGTGATGCTGGAAAAGCCGCCCGCCGCCAGCGTGACCGAGGTGGAAGATCTGGCCGACGCGGCGCGCCGGCGCGGCGTCAGCCTCTACACCACCTGGCACACCCGCGCTGCCCCAGCGATTGAACCGGCGCGCAACTGGGTGGCCGACCGCAACCTGCGCGATGTCGTCATCACCTGGCGCGAGGACGTGAAGAAATGGCACCCCGGCCAGGCGTGGATCTGGGAGCCGGGCGGCCTTGGCGTGTTCGATCCGGGCATCAACGCCCTGTCGGCCATCACCCGCATCATGCCGAACCACCTGCATCTGACCGATGCGGAGCTGTTCTTCCCGTCCAACCGCGCTGCGCCGATCGCCGCGCACCTGACCATGAGCGATGCGAACGGCACGCCGGTGCGCGCCGAATTCGACTGGCGCGAGCAGGGTTCGGAGCGCTGGGACATCGACATCGTGACCGACTGCGGCCGCCTCGCCCTCTCCAAGGGCGGCGCGCGCCTTGCCATCGGCGGGGACGTGCAGGTCGATGGCGGCGCGATCGATGCTGAATATCCGGGCCTCTATGCCCGATTCGCCGAACTGGTTCGCAATGGGGAGAGCGAGGTTGACCTTGCCCCGTTCCGGCTGGTGGCCGACGCCTTCATGCTGGGCCGCCGCACCATCGTCGAACCGTTTGTTGAATAAAGAAACTACGCTGCAATAAAGGGGAGAATAACGCGTGGGCATTGCCTTGAAGTTGAAATCCGTCGCGGGCGCTGCCGTGACGGCGCTGGGCGTGCTGGCCCTCACCAGCCCGCAATCGGCCATGGCGAAGAGCGATCCGGTGCCGGTCTCCGTTTCGGTGGACCCGGCCAAGACTGGCCCTGTCATCAACCGCGATATCTATGGCCAGTTCGCCGAACACCTGGGCCGCGGCATCTATGAAGGCATCTGGGTTGGGGAAAACTCTTCCATTCCCAACACCAAGGGCTATCGCAACGACGTGCTCGAGGCGCTGCGGAAGATCCGCGTGCCGGTCATCCGCTGGCCGGGCGGCTGCTTCGCCGACGAGTACAACTGGCGCGACGGTATCGGCCCGCGCGACAAGCGCCCGGTGCGCGTCAACACCCACTGGGGTGGCGTGACCGAGAACAACGAATTCGGCACCCACGAATTCCTCGACTTCACCGAACTGGTGGGCGCGGAAGCCTATGTGGCCGGCAACATGGGCAGCGGCACCCCGCGCGAAATGGCTGAATGGGTGGAGTACATGACCTCCGACAGCCAGTCGTCGCTGGCCAACGAGCGCCGCGCCAACGGCCGCGACAAGCCGTGGAAGGTGAAGTACTTCGGCATCGGCAACGAGAGCTGGGGCTGCGGCGGCAACATGCGTCCGGAATATTCGGCCGACCTGCACCGCCGTTACCAGACCTTCGTGAAGGCGCCGCGCGAAAATCCGGTCATCAAGGTGGCCACCGGCGCGAACGTCGATGACTACAACTTCACCAAGGTGCTGATGGAACGCGCCGCCCATCAGATGGACGCCATCAGCCTTCACTACTACACTTTCACCCACAGCTGGGAAGACAAGGGTCCGGCCACCGGCTTCAATGAAGACGGCTGGGCCACCACCCTGCAGAACGCCCTGCGGATGGACGAGCTGCTGACCAAGCACTCCGCCATCATGGACCAGTACGACCCGCAGAAGCGCGTCGGCCTGTTCGTGGACGAGTGGGGCACCTGGTTCAACCAGGAGCCGGGCTCGACGCCGGGCTTCCTCTACCAGCAGAACAGCCTGCGCGACGCGGAAGTAGCGGCACTGACGCTGAACATCTTCCACCGTCACACCGACCGCGTGCGGATGGCCAACATCGCGCAGATGATCAACGTCCTTCAGGCGATGATCCTGACCGACAAGGAAAAGATGATCCTGACGCCGACCTACCACGTGTTCGACCTGTACGTGCCGTTCCAGGGCGCGACCCCGGTCAACGCGTCGGTTGAAGCGCCGGCGTACAAGAAGGGCGACGTTACCCTGCCGCGCGTCGACGTGTCCGCTGCCCGCGATACCTCGGGCAAGCTGCACATCGCGCTGGTCAACCTGGACCCGACCCGTCCGGCACGTGTCACCACCGACATCGCCGGCGTGAAGGTGAAGGGCGCCAAGGGCCGCGTGCTGACCGCCGACAAGATCGACGCCCACAACACCTTCGACAACCCGAACGTCGTCAAGCCGGTGGCGTTCAGCGGCCGCGTCGAAGGCTGCAAGCTGGTGTTCGACCTGCCGGCCAAGTCGGTCGCCGTCGTCGCCGTCGACTAAGGGAAATACCGACCTTGCGGGAGGAATGTACAGTTCCTCCCGCATCTCCCTTTCGTTTTATCGGGCCGCACCTGCTCCATCGGATGCGTCCCCATAAAACGACCAGAACCATCAAAGGGGAACTCGCACATGCTCTCGCGCCGCACCTTTCTGCTCTCGGCCAGTGCGGTGGCGCTGGCGGGCCCCGCCCTTGCGGAAGCCCTCGGAAAGTCAGCGCGGGAGCGTGTGCGCCCCCTCCCCCTCGAGGCCGTGCGCCTAAAACCCTCCATCCAGAAAAACGCGCTCGAGGCGAACCGCCGTTATTTGCTGGAGCTGCAGCCGGACCGGCTGCTTCACAATTTCCACAAGAGCGCCGGGCTGCCCCCAAGGGCGAGGTCTATGGCGGCTGGGAAGCCCGCGGCATCGCCGGGCACACGCTCGGCCACTACCTCTCCGCCTGCTCGTTGATGTTCGCGCAGACGGGCGACAAGGAGGTTCAGGCCCGCATCCAGTACATGGTTGCCGAACTTGCCCGCTGTCAGGCGGCCCACGGCGATGGTTATGTCGGCGGCACCACGGTCGAGCGCGATGGCAAGGTGCTCGATGGCAAGATCGTGTTCGAGGAAATCCGGCGCGGGGATATCCGCACCGGCGGGTTCGACATCAACGGCGGCTGGGTGCCGCTCTACACTTGGCACAAGGTTCACGCCGGTCTCATCGATGCCTACCGGCTGGGCAAGGAGCCGCGCGCGCTCGACGTGATGCTCGGCATGGCCGATTATCTGGCAACCATTCTGGAGCAGCTTTCCGACGCGCAGATGCAAAAGCTGCTGGCTGCCGAATATGGCGGCCTCAACGACAGCTACGCCGAAACCTATGCGCTGACCGGCAACCCGCGCTATCTAAAACTGGCGGAGCGCATCCGCGACCGCAAGGTGCTGGACCCGATCACGGCAGGAAAGAATATCCTCCCCGGCCTACACGCCAACACGCAGATCCCCAAGATCATCGGCCTGGCGCGGCTTTACGAGCTGACTGGCGAGCCCGGCCACGCGCAGGCGGCGCGCTTCTTCCACAAGACCGTGCTCGACCACCATTCTTACGTGATCGGCGGCAATTCCGAGCGCGAGCATTTCGGCCCGCCGGATGTGCTGTCCCCTTACATCACCGACCGCACCTGCGAGGCCTGCAACAGCTACAACATGCTGAAGCTGACCCGGCACCTCTACGCGTGGGAGCCGGAGGCCCATTACTTCGACTATTTCGAGCGGGTGCACCTCAACCACATCATGGCGCACCAGCACCCAGAGACCGGCATGTTCGTCTATTTCATGCCGCTGACCTCGGGCGCGCGCCGCACCTACTCAACGCCGGATGACAGCTTCTGGTGCTGCGTCGGATCCGGTATCGAAAGCCATTCCAAGCACGGCGACTCCATCTACTGGGAAAACGGCAGGACGCTCTACGTAAACCTGTTCACCCCCTCGACGCTCGACTGGGCGGAGAAGGGCATGGCGTTCGAGCTGGACACCCAATATCCCTTCAGCGAGACGGTGACGCTGCGGGTCACCCGCACCTCCGGCCTGCCGCTGGACATCGCGCTGCGCCTGCCCGGCTGGTGCGAAAACCCGGCAGTGTTCCTGAACGGCAAGCCCGCTGCATTCGAGCGCCAGCGCGGCTATGCCATTCTCAAACGCCAATGGCGGGTGGGCGATCGCATCGAACTTGCCTTGCCGATGCCGCTGCGGACCGAGGCGACGCCGGACAATCCGCGCCTGCTCGCCTTCCTCCACGGCCCGCTGGTGCTCGCCGCCGATCTCGGCCCGGCAGACAAGCATTTCGAGCAGCAGACCCCGGCGCTGGTCTCGCCCGACCCGCTCAAGGCGCTGAAGCCAGTGGATGCGGCGCAGCATGTGTTCCGCATGGAAGGCGCGGTGCCGCAGGCGCTGACGCTGCGCCCCTTCTTCAACCAGTACGACAACCGCACGGCGGTCTACTTCCCCATCTTCAGCCAGGCCGAATGGGCGGGCGAGCGCGAAGCGTTCCTTGCCGCGCAAAGGGAAAAGGCGGCGCTGGAGAAGCGCACGGTCGATGTGGTCTTCCTCGGCGAAATGCAGCCCGAACGCGATCATAATTTCCGCTCCAACCACAGCGATCTGCTCTCCTGGCAGGGCCGCAGCGGCCGTCAGGCATGGTGGGGCGAGGGCAATTACATCGAGGTGGACATGGCCGTCCGCCCCGGCCCCATGGTGCTGCGCGCCCTCTACTGGGGCGAGGAAGTGAACAAGAACTTCGATATCCTCATCGATGGCAAACGCCTCGTGAACGAGCGCCGTCAGGCCGAGCCGGTAAAGAAGTTCGTCTCCGTGGACTATGCCCTTCCCGAGGCGCTGATCCGCGGCAAATCCACCATCGCCGTGCGCTTCGAAACCCGCGGCAGCGACGCGCCGGTTTATGAGCTGCGAACGCTGACGGCTGGCAAGTGAATGTTTGTGTAAGGGGGCATGGAAATGAAAGGGGGACTTGTCCCCCATTCGTTTTATCGGGCCGTACCCGGTCGTACTGGCGCTACCTGCTGGATGCAGGGCGCGGCCCTATAATTCTCATTCTATTATTGGGGCGTATGTCAGGCGGCGCTGGAAGCGCCCCGCAAAACGAATGGGAGGTGCAGGAGGGACCGAGTCCCTCCTGCAAAACGAAAAACACAGACAAAAAAGGCGGCGGGTTGAGACAACCCACCGCCCGTTCAAACTTCAGGACGCAAACCTTATCCGCCGAAGCGCCCGCAGGGCAGGCCCCGCACGCCGGGATTCACCTCGAAGAGGCTGCCCGCGAGGGGCTCGTCGTCCTTGCCGACGGCGGCGGAGGTGACGAACATGCGCTCAAAGTTTTCGCCTGCGAACACCACGTTGGTGATCTGCGATGCCGGCAGGTGGATGGAGCGTTCCAGCGTGCCGTCGGCCGAGAAGCGGCTGACGCGGCCGCCGCCCCAGTGGGCGACCCAGAGGCCGCCTTCGCTGTCGACGGTCATGCCGTCCGGGTAGCCCCAGTCTTCCTGGAATTCGATGAAGACGCTGCGCTCGTCAAGGCTTCCGTCGTCGTGGAGAGCAAAGCGGTAGATGCGGCGCAGTTCGGTATCGGTGTGGTAGAGCCACGTTTGGTCGGGCGACAGGGCCGGGCCATTGGCGACGGTGTAGCCATCGTCCATCTTATGGACGGAGAAGTCCGGGTCGAGGCGGTGGAAGGCCCCGGTCGGACGGTCCGCGTCCACGTGCATGGAGCCCGCCCAGATGCGGCCATGCCTGTCGGCCTTGGCGTCGTTCATCCGGTTGCCCGGCAGGTGCGGGTGCGGATTATGGATAGGCCGGATGGCAAGCGGCTCAAGCTCCAGCTCGACGAAACCGCTCTGGAACCCGGCGATGAAGCCGGGCTTGTTTTCCCGCTCGATCACCCAGCCCACCATCTCGGGCACGCTCCAGCTGGCGATGGCGCCGGTCCCGAAGGAGAGCCGGTGCACCGCCTTGCCGATGATGTCCGTCCAGTAGACCGCGTTGTCCCGCGGGGACCAGTAGAGGCCTTCGCCCAACTGGTCCCGCACGTCGCGTTCGATGATGCGATAATCAGCCATCAAGCCCGCTCCCCTTCAGGCCGCGCCTTTTAGTGGTTGTGCCGCGGAACGCCGTGCTTCTGGGCGATCCGCTGGTACTTCACGGCAGGCTCAAGCACAGCGCCGGTTTCCATCTGGCCGATGGTCATGCGCTGGATTTCCTGCCACGGCGTCTGGCTTTCCGGATAGGGAAGCCGCCCTTGGCCTCCAGCTCGCGGCGGCGCTCCGCCAGTTCCTCGTCGCTGATAAGCACGTTGGCCGTGCCCTTGCGGAGGTCGATGCGAACCCGGTCGCCGGTCCGCAGCAAGGCAAGACCGCCGTTGGCCGCCGCTTCCGGCGAGGCATTGAGAATGGACGGCGAGCCGGATGTGCCGGACTGCCGGCCATCGCCCACGCACGGCAGCGAATGGATGCCCGCCTTGATGAGATGCACCGGCGGGCGCATGTTCACCACCTCGGCCGCGCCGGGATAGCCGACCGGACCGGCGCCGCGCATGATGAGAATGGTGTTCTCGTCGATGCCGAGCGCGGGATCATCGATGCGGTGATGGTAGTCCTCCGGACCGTCGAACACCACGACCGGACCTTCGAAGGCATCCGGATCGTTCGGGTTGCTGAGGTAGCGCTTGCGGAATTCCTCCGAAATCACGCTCAGCTTCATGATGGCGCTGTCGAACAGATTGCCGCGCAGCACGGAGAAACCGGCGGATTCCTTCAGCGGACGCTCGAACGGACGGATCACCTTCTCGTCCTCGATCGTGGCGTCGCGGTAGTTCTCGCCAATGGTGCGGCCGTTGGCGGTGAGCGCGTTCTCGAACACCAGGCCCTGGCGCATCAGCTGGTTCATCACCGCCGGAACGCCGCCCGCGCGGTAGAAATCCTCACCCAGATATTCGCCTGCGGGCTGCAGGTTGACCAGCAGCGGGATATCGCGGCCGTAGGTCTGCCAGTCATCGATGGTCAGCTCGACATCCAGGTGGCGCGCCAGCGCGGCCAGGTGGATCGGCGCGTTGGTGGAGCCGCCAAGCGCCGCATTGGCGCGGATGGCATTAATGAAGGACTCGCGGGTCATGATGTCGGACGGCTTGCGGTCGGCCCGCACCATCTCGACGATCTGGAGGCCCGTGCGGTAGGCCGATTCCTGGCGGTCGCGCAGCGGCGCGGGAATGGCGGCCGAACCCGGCAGCGACATGCCCAGCACCTCGGCCAGCGAGTTCATGGTCGTTGCCGTGCCCATGGTGTTGCAGTAGCCGGTGGACGGAGCCGAGGACGCCACGAGCTTGATGAAGCCCTGGTAGTCGATCTCGCCGGCAGCGAGCAGTTCGCGCGCTTTCCACACGATGGTGCCCGAGCCGGTGCGCTCACCCTTATACCAGCCGTTCAGCATCGGGCCGACCGACAGGGCGATGGCCGGAATGTTGACGGTGGCCGCCGCCATGAGGCAGGCCGGGGTGGTCTTGTCGCAACCGATGGTCAGCACCACGCCGTCGAGCGGGTAGCCGAACAGCACCTCGACGAGGCCCATGTAGGCCAGGTTGCGGTCGAGACCGGCGGTCGGACGCTTGCCGGTTTCCTGGATCGGATGGACCGGAAATTCGAAGGGAATGCCCCCCGCCTCGATGATGCCGGCGCGAACGCGTTCCGCCAGGACCATGTGATGCCGGTTGCAGGGGCTGAGATCGCTACCCGTCTGCGCGATACCGATGATCGGCTTGCCGGACTGCAGTTCCTCCAGCGACAGGCCGTAGTTCATGTACCGCTCGAGATACAGCGCGGTCATGTCCGCATTGGACGGGTCATCGAACCAGGCGCGCGAGCGCAAAGGCTTGGAGGCGTTATTACGATCCTGGGACATGATGCCTTCGTTTTTTCTAAGACGTTGAGAACTAAGATTGATGAGTCAAGAACGCCAACCAAATACCGTCAGCCAGCCCTCCCCGGCCGATCGCGACTTTGGCAACGTCGCTCATTAACTCAGACAATTACAGAACCATTGGGGATGTGCAAGTCCCAATCTCCTTGGAATGCCTCGATTCATCCGGACTTATGCAACACGGCCGAACAGGCCGGGAAGATGCGCCTGGAAGATCGGCGCTACAGGCGGAATACGCTAATTCCGGAGGCGAAATCAACTCGCCGGCGCCGCGACTCGATTGGCTTGATATTAGCATCGACTGTCCGGCCCCAGCTCTGGAACCAGGCCGCATCTATCGCTGTTGGGGCAGAAGCCAACCCTGTTGTTTGATTGGGATGTCTCATGGCCAGGATAGCGCTGAGCTTACCGCTCCTGCTGATGGCAGCGCCTGTCCCCGCTCAGCAACAGCAGCAGGGCCTGATGCCGGAAGCCGACGAGAAGCCATCAGAGATCATAGTGAAGGAGAAACCCACGCAGCGGCGGCAACCCGATCGCTTCAGCATCGATACCGGCATGCGGGTGGCCGGCCAGTACATCTCGCGCGGGGTCGCCTTCTCCGAGGAGCCGAGCCTGCAGCCCTACGTGACGCTAACCATCGCCTTGCCGGAGCTGTCAGGCGGACCGTTTGAGGAAGTGCGCTGGTTCGTCGGCAACTGGAACAGCTTCCAGTTCGGCGGGCCGGGTCTTGGGCAGGAGAACAGAGGAACGCTGTCCGGCTGGTACGAGGCGGACCTTTACACTGGCGTCTCCGCCGAGCTGGCGCCGCGCTGGAGCATGTCCGCCGCCTATTACTATTACCACTCCCCCGCCCACTCCTTCCGGGGCTACAGCGATTTTGAGTGGATCGTGAGCTATGATGATACCGGCCAGTGGGAGGGGATCCTTCCCTTGAAGGATTTCACCCTCGCCCCCTCTCTGCGGATCACCCAGGAGGTGGGCCGGCCGGGCCGGGCGGATGCGCTCTATGTCCAGCCGTCGCTCACCGCCTCGCTCAACCTCGGCAGGGAAGACAGGCCGGTCTGGTTCCGCATTCCGCTCGTCCTTGGGCTGTCAGACGACTATTACGACAGCGCCAACGGGGGAAAGGTCACCTTCGGCTATTTTCGCACCGGCGTCACCATCGCCACGCCGGCGTTCGAACTGGCGGGGAACCCGTTCATGGTGGGCGGCGGCGTCGACATCTGGATGCTGAACGACAAGGTGGTGAACGGCCTTAACGACAACGAGCTGGTCTGGCGTTTCGGCTTCCGCTGGTCGTTCTGACAGACCGCAGCGTGGCGGCGCGTGGCACCGGACGGCCAGACATGTCGTTATTCCTCCATGATCGGTCGTCTTGTCTTCTTCCGGCTGCCCGCCGCTGCCCGCTGGCGCGCCGTCCTGCCCGGCCTTGCCTTTCTTGCCTTTCTCCTGTGCCTGCCCGTGGCGCCGGCGATCTCCCAGGCGCTCACCGCCCCGGCCCCCGCCGAGGAGGAAGCGCCCGCCCCGGTCGATCCCTACGGCCGCGGCACGCCGGAGGAACCGTCGCCGGTTTCGTTGATGCCATCGCCAACCAGGACTACGAGCGCGCCAGCGTTTACCTGAACCTGGAGGATATTCCCCGCTCCCGTCGGCACAAGCGCGGGCAGGCGCTGGCCCGACAGCTCCAGACCCTTCTGGACAGGGGCGGCCAGTTCCTGCCCAGGGCAACGATCAGCAACACGGCGACCGGCCATCTGGATGACGAACTCGACCCCAAGGTCGATCAGGTGGGGACCATTCGGGGCGGCAAGGGTCGGTCCCTCTGCTGGTGGAACAGGTGGACAGCGAAACCGGCCCCATCTGGGTCATCGCGGCCGAAACGCTGGATGCCGTGCCCGACCTTCTGGCCGAGGGTGAAAACTCAGATGCGGCGACGCTGCTTGAGCGATGGCTGCCCGAGCCGTTTCTCAAGACTGACGTTCTGGGCGCGCCCGTGGGTCACTGGCTGGCGCTGTTCGGCCTGACCCTGCTCTCCTACCTCGCCTCCTGGCTGTTGATCGCGATTGGCCTGCAGATCGATGCCTGGTGGTATCGACGGCGGCACAGGGAGGCGCGCTCCGTCTTCTCAACCCTTGCGCCGCCGCTGCGCCTGTGGATCGCGGCCGTTGCCGTCACCTTCATCGCGCCGCGCCTGGGCCTGTCCATCGTGGCGCGGGAACTGTTCGGCCGCGTCATCCAGGTGGTGGCCTGGATCGCTTTCGCCTGGCTGGCCTGGCGGGTGATCGATGCGATCGGCGGCGTTATCATCCGGCGGTTGCAGCAGCGCGGCACCGGGCAGATCGCCTCCATCGCCGCCTTCATCCGCCGGCTCATCAAGGCGGTCATCGTCGTCATCGGCATCATCGCGATCTTCGATACGCTCGGCTACGACATGACGGCCGGTATCGCAGCCTTGGGTGTTGGCGGCCTGGCCCTGGCGCTGGGCGCGCAGAAGCTCATCGAGAACCTGGTGGCCAGCGTCACCATCCTTGCCGACCAGCCGGTGCGGGTGGGCGAGTTCTGCAAGGTGGGCGACACCATGGGTACCATCGAGGAACTGGGCATCCGCTCCACCAAGATCCGCACGCTCGACCAGACCCTCGTCGTCATTCCGAACAGCGATTTTGCCGCCAAGCAGATCGAGAACTACAGCCGCCGCGGCCAGTTCTGGTTCCACCCCATGATTAACCTGCACCAGGAGACCTCGCCGGAGCAGGTCCGCCTTCTCCTTGAGAGACTGCGAACGCTGCTGGCCAAGGACAGCCGGTTCCCCGAGCCGCCACGCGTGCGCCTGCTCGGCGTGGGAAATGACCGGTTGCCGATCGAGATTTTCAGCTATGTGCTCGTGCCCGACTACGACGCCTTCCTCGCTGTGCAGGAGGAGGTGACGCTGCAAATTCTCGACCTCGTGGCGGAGCTTGGCCTGCGACTTGCCCCGCCCACCTTCAGCAGCCTGGGCCCGGCGCCGTCGTCGCGCCCACCCGCCGGCTGACCCCAACGGCCATGGAACCAGCAGGAAGCGCATCCCTGATGACGGGCCTGGGCGGCGCAGCAGGGGGCCGGAGCGGCGCCGGAAATGCCCGCTTATCCTTCCCCCAAAGGAAAAGCCGGAGACCCGCGCGGACCTCCGGCTTCCCTTGCGATGCCATGCCGCCCTGCGGCGGCGTTGCGGCGCGCCGCCTCAGCTGACGAGGAAGGTCGCGCCGGTCCGGTCCACGTCGCTGCTCACGGTTGCGACCCGAACACTATTGCCGGCAACGCGAAGATAATTGTCCGCGGCGCCCGCCGCCGCGAAGGAGACGCCCTTCGGATCCGCCAGCCCCGCGACGCGGCGGAAGCTGCTCTGCTGGGCAAAGGCCGGGGTGCCGTCATTTTTGGCCACCACCAGCTCGCCCGTTTCCGTAAGGCGCAGGAACTGGCCCGGCGCGGTGACCGGCTCCAGCGACACCGTGCCGTCGCCGGCCAAGCCCGGCTTCTGGCGGAACTGGGTATCGGGCAGCGCGCCACCGTTGTCCGCCAGCAGCTTGCCGCCTTCGTGGCGCAGGTAAACGCCCTGACGGCCTGCGGGCGAGAAGCGGTCCGGCACCTCGCCGTTGCCGACGGGGATGCCGAAATCCGGCGTGCCGTCCGGCCGGTAGTACAGGCGCTGCACGCGGGTGTGGCGGTTGGGATCATAGAGCGGATCGCCCTCGATCTCCTTGTAATCGCGGCCGTGGTAGACGAGGACGTCGCGGCCCTCTTCGTCCACGGTGAAGCTGTTGTGGCCGGGGCCGTAGACCTTGGTCAGCTCGGAGGTGACGAACACCGGCTCCGGCGACTTGGTCCAGGAGGCTGCCGACATCAGGTCCGCGTTCTCGTCCGCCGTCAGCAGGCCAAGGCAGTAGCGGGGTCGGTGGCGCTGGCCGAATAGGTGAGGAACACCTTGCCGTTGCGGGCGAGGAAGGCCGGAGCCTCGGCCACCTTGAAGCCCCGGATTTCCCACGGCAGCGTCGGCACGGTGAGACGCAGCGGCTCGGCCCCAAGGGTGGTCGGCGTTTTCAGCGGGGCGAGATAGAGGTTGCTGTTGGTGTCGATGCCCGGCTCACGCTGCGCCCAGCAGATGTAGCGCACGCCCTTGTGCTCGAAAACGGTCGAGTCGAGGTTGAAGCTGTCCCACGGGGTCTCAAGCTCACCCAGCACCGACCACTCGCCCTTGAACGCATCGCCCGAGGGGCCCTGCAGCACATAGGTGCGGATTTCGAACACGTCGCCGGGGCGCTGGCCCGCATTGCCCGCGGCGAAGTACATGTACCAGCGGCCGTCGATCTCGTGCAGCTCCGGCGCCCAGATGTGGCCGCCCATCTTGCCTTCCGTCGGGCGATGCCAGACCACCACTTCCTCTGCCGTTCCCAGCCCCGCGAGGGTGGGCGAGCGGCGGATGATGAGGCGGTCGTACTCCGGCACGGAGGCGGTCATGTAATAATTGCCGTCGGTGTGACGGAAGATCTGCGCGTCGGCCCGCTGCTGCACCAGCGGATTGATGGGCGTGGGAGCCTTCTGGGTCATGCCGTCGCCGCCTTTCTTGCCGTTACCCTGTTCTTCGGACGAGCCTCGACCGCCGCCGCTGCAGGCGGCAAGGGTGGTGGCAGCCGCAGCCGCGACAAAGGCGCGTCGTGACATCAGATACTTAGCAATCATGAAAATCCTGTCCCCAAAGCGTTTGCGGGCTTCGCCCTATTTATTACTCAGACAATTGCAAAAGCTTGGGAGCAGTTCAAGCCGAAATCGGTCGGCTTCAGGTTTGGGCGGGGCGCTATCGCAGCCAGGGCCTGCGCCCGCAAGGTGATTCAGCCCATGGCCAAATGGCGCGCCTGAAGGCGCGAACCCAGGAACTTGCCGCATAAAAAAAGACCGGCCCGCTGGGAAGCGGGCCGGTCCAGGCTGGACACGTGTGTGTGTTTTTAGAACTCTGCGGTCAGACCGACGAAGATCGTCCGGCCGAGAGGATCGTACACACCCGGGTAGGTGTTGCCGTTGCCGAAGGAGCTGAGCAGCCCCTGGGCAATCGCCGGCGGGTCCTTGTCGAACAGGTTGTTGATACCGGCGCGCAGGACCAGGTTCTGGTACACCTCAACCGTACCGCTCAGGTCGAAGTAGCTGTAGGCCTTGAGCTTGCGGTTGATGATGTACGGCGTGCCCTTGAGGAACTCGTTGTCCGTGTTGCTGGACAGCTTCGTTCCGCCGAAATAGCGCCAGTTGAGCGACAGCGTGGCGTTCGACCACGGCATCTCCCAGGTGGTGCGGAGGTTGTGGCGCCAACGCGGCGTCGGCTGACCGCAGGTCGGGCCGTAGAGACCGGCGCAGTCGTAGGTGCCGAGGCCCGGCAGCTGCTTGACGGTCGACTTGTCGAGGTAGGTGCCAACCAGGTCGAAGTTGAGGCGACCGGCGTTGTTGAGGCCGACATCCTCGAAGTCGAAGCGGTAGTTGGCGCTCACGTCGATACCGGAGGTCTTCAGGTAACCGGTATTGAGCGTGGTGCCGACCACGTAGCCGTCGGTGCCGAACAGCACGCCCGTACCCGGAGCCCGGTGGAACAGGTCGCAGAAGTAGGGATTGCCGGTCTGCACGCACTGGTTGATGGTGAGGGTCGGGTCAACCGAGCCGATGTAGCCGTCCACCTTGATGTTGTAGTAGTCGAGCGACAGCGACAGGTTCGGCAGGAAGGTCGGCGTCAGCACCACACCGAAGGTGTAGGTGTCGGCCTCTTCCGGCTTCAAGAGCGGGTTGCCGCCGCCCTGGGCCACGCACATGTTCGCCGGGCATTCCGGAATGTTGCCGTACTGCTCGGGCGAAACGCCGGTGAGCTGGCACTGCTCCATGCTCGCCACCGGCGAGGTGCCGGCGCACGGATCCTGTGCCGACACGTTGCCGAGGCCCTGAGAGGCGAACAGCTCGTTGATGTTCGGGGCGCGGATGGCGTGGTTGTAGCTGGCGCGGAAGCGCACGTCGCGGCTCGGCGCATAGTCCAGTTCGCCCTTGTAGGTGGACGCGCTGTACTTGGTGACCGTGCCGGTCTTGCTGTCATTGGTGTATTCCGAATAACGGAAGCCACCCGTGATGCTGAGCGACCTGGCGAACGGCATGTTCTCAAGGATGGGAACGCCAACTTCTGCGTAGACTTCGTTGACCTTGATGCTGCCCTGAGATTCCAGGGTGCCCTTGGCCTGAGCCAGAGCATCGGCCTCAAAGACCAGGTTTTCGCGGCGATGCTCCACACCGAGCGCGAAGCCGACGCCGCTCGACGCCCACGGGCTGACGATGCCGTAGTTGGTCAGGTCGCCGCTGATGTTGGCGCTGAACATGGTCAGCGTCTGCTCGCCGCGGGTGAACGTCGGCGCGTAGATGTAGTCGTAGGCCGACGGGTCGATGTTGCCGTAGCCGAACACATCCATCGGCACGCAGTTCGGATCGGTGCCGTCGATGACCGACTTACAGGTCGGCACGCCGTCGACGTTGACGACTTGCAGAGCCTTCTTCGCCTTGGCCGGATCGACGTCGTTCTGGTAGTTCTCGTTAAAGATCGAGACCGCGCGCAGAGCGCCGACGTCATAGCTGATGCCGTCGAAGATGTCGCCGCGCACGCCGCCGGTGAAGCGGTAATTGGTGTGACGCAGCGAGTCCCGACGCGGCGAGCTGCCTTCGCCGGTCAGGCGGTAGCCGATGAAGGTATCCCGGCTGGTATCGGTGCCGGCAGCCGCACCGCACAGGGCGGTCGCCTGCTGCGCGCCGAGCAGCGGGTTGTCGCAGTTGATGGAGTAGACCTCGCCCGCCCACAGGCCGCCGGAGGCTGCCTGCGAGTAGCTGTGGTCGTCCATGAACATGAAGCTGCCGTAGACTTCGGCGGAAGGAGCCAGCTCATAGTGCGCGAAGGCGCCCGCGGTGTAGCGGATGTCCGAACGCTGGATGTAGTTTTCCGGCGCGTAGTTGAAACGGAACGAGCTGTCGTAGGGAACCCAGGTTTTGCTGCCGTCCTTGGTGTTGTTGTAGTTCACCGGAGAGCCGGTCACGGGGTCCTTCAGAACCGTGAACGAACCGTACTCGTTGTTGCTTGAGCCGCCGCAGGCAAAGGCGCTGTTGCCTTCACCGGTCGGGTCGAGAGCGCAAGCCGAGTAATCGCGCGAACCCTGCAGCACCGGGCGAACCTTGCGGTAGCCGGCGTACATGGTGACGTTGCCCTTGCCGTCGGCAAAGTCGGTGCCGGCCGCGATGTTGATGTCGTACTTGCTGCCGTCGGTCACCGAACCCGGCGCGGTTTCGTAACCGCTGTCGCGCACCAGATCGCGCAGGCTGTCGTTATTATTGTTGTGCTGGTAGAAGCTGTATTGAGCATCGGCGCGGATGCCGTTCAGATTCTTCCGCATGATGAAGTTGACGACGCCGGAAATCGCGTCGGAACCGTAAACGGCCGAAGCACCACCGGTCACCACGTCGATGCGCTCAACCAGCGCGGACGGAATGAAGTTCACGTCCATCGCCTGGGACGGCAGCAGGCGCTGGCCGTCCATCAGCACGAGCACGCGGTTGGAGCCGAGGTCGCGCAGGTTGATCTGCGCCGTACCGTCCGCGCCGTTCGAGACGTTCTCGTTCGCGTCAGGCGTGAACTGCGGCATGCGGTTCAGCACACTGTCGACGTTGGTCGCGCCCTGGTACTTGATTTCCAGATCGCTGACGACGGTCAGCGGGCTGTTGCTCTCGAGGTTAGGCCGGCGGATACGCGTACCCGTGACCACAATTTCTTCCATCGAGGCGCTGGCCTGTTCGCCGGCGGACTGGGCCGCGGCGGTAGACACAGCAAACGGCGCGGCGATTGCCACCAGCGCGCTGCCTGCCATGAAATGTAAGCGGATCGAACTTCTTTTCATAAATTTCCTCCCTGTCGCGTCCTCCAACGCGATGGGGGCATTTAAGCACGTGAAACAACTTATACAAAATAAATTATACGATCTATGACCATACCAACTACGACGAGCATGGCAGGTGCGGCTCTCGTGCCACACTCAGGCTTAACTCATTGATATTATTTAAGGTCTTTCAGCACTTGCAAAACAGCCGCCCAAGGCGGCCAAGCCCAGGCGGCTGAGGAAAATCCTTGAATAGTCTGAGTTATTTAGCCGAGCCTGGATCGCAGTGGCGCGGGCCTGCGGCATCGGGCCGGAGTTCGCCCGCCAGGTCAAGCCAGCTCATTAGAACCAGCCGACCCGGCGGGACGCCGAACTCGATCCCAGGGTTATTGAGCCTGAGTCGGCTGAGTCGGGCTCAGCTCCACCACCGTCACCGCCGTGGACAGGTCGAACACATAGCTGCCGCGCGTCCGCACCGTCTCAAGTGTCGGCTGGTAGGCGGGCTTGCCCGCAACCGTGGTCTCCACGTTCAGATAGGCCTTGGGCGTGTAGCGATCGGCCTTGGCGAGGTAAACGCGCACCCGCCCGCTGGCGGTATCATACTCCGCCCGTTCGAACTGGCCCGCATCCAGCGTCAGCCACAGGCCCGCCGGCGCGATGTAGATGCGCTTGCGGAAGGCATCCTTCGGCTCGATGCGGACGGTATCTCCGCTTTTCTCCACAATGCCGCCGAAGCCGACGTAACCGAAGGTGGCGTCATTCACCAGGTAGGCGGCGGTGGCGTAGGCATGGCCGAAGAAGCTCATGCCGTAGTCGCCGGTGTAGGCATCGAACCGCATCATGTCCGGGTTCGAGTGGAAGGCGGCCGAGCCGGATCCTTCCTGGTTGATGTTGGTGATGGAGCCGAGCAGACCGCCATAGGCGACGCGCAACAGGTAAGTGTCCTTCGGATCGCGCCGGTAGGCGTCGAACAACGGCACGGCGTTGAGGGCCGAGCCATAGTGATGGATCTGGCGCTCGATCCGCCGGGTCTTGCCTGCGTAGAGGAAGTCCCAGTAGCGCCGGGCGTTGCCGTTATAGCCCCAGTGCGGAACAGTCGGGTCATAGCCGAGGATGACCTCGCGGGTCTGCTCCGCCTTGTCGTCATGGCCGAAGTAGCGCATCCACGCATAGACCTCCGGCTGGCCGGTCAGATCCCACGGCATCTCGCTGCCGAAGGGGTAGGCGTCCTCCGCCCAATGCTGGGCCCGGCCGCGCATCACCGCTTCCAGCGCCCGGGCTTCGGCGTGCAGCCCTTCGCGCTTCAGGTCGTTCAGAATATCGACGAAGACATCGCCTTCCATCTGCCCGAACTTTGAATAATGCGGATCGAGCCGGACCATGGCGATGGCCGTCTCATAGGCGCGGTTCAGATACCAGCGCCAGTCGTGCGCCTTGACCAGACCTTCCTGATAGCGGCCCAGCCGGTAGAGCACCCAGTGCGCGGCGGCCACGTGAACATAGTTGAACGACCGGGCGAAGGACGCGGCATGATCCCGGTCCCACGAGGACCAGGTGCTCCAGTCGATGGCGCTGTCGTAGGCAAAGGTCGGCACGCCCTTGGGGTCGTAGAAGAACAGGCTCTTGCGTACGCCGAAGGCTTCCGGCCCCTCGTTGGCCTGCAGCTTGCCGTCCAGCGTCTCCGTGACGAAGCGCTCGAACTTGCCGACTTCGGCCTCGTTCGGCTCGCCCAGCTGCTTCATGATGGCGGCCAGCCACGCGCCCGCGCCGCCCTCGTCGCTGAGGCCGGCAATCCACACGCGCGGATCCTGACGGACAACCGAGCGGGCCTCGTTGTCGTAGCTCATGATCGACGGCCCGCGCTTGAACGGATCGCTCGGATCATCGAACCACTGCTGGGTGGTGAGGAACCGGCCCATGTCGGCCACCGCCTCGGCAGCCGGCTTGGTGACGAAATAGTGCACCGTCTGCACCTGGCCGTCGGCGTAGGCGATCTCGAGGCGCGCCCGCCCCCAGGTCTTGCCTTCCACCTTGTAGCGGGCCCAACCGTTGACCGAGCCATCCTTCGACACCTTCAGCGCGCGGGACGGATAGGCGGTGATGGAGCGCACGCGCTTCGAGGTTTTCAGGAACAGGTCAGCCGGCAGATCCATCGGCACCACGTAGCCCGGAATGCCGATGGCGACCGGGCGATCGTTGGCGACGAGCGTTTCCTCGATGGCGCGGATGGACGGCGACAGCGCGAAGCGCACGCCAATCTCACGCGTCTCGCCGGGGGCGAGCTTCAGCACGCTTGGCTCATTCCACTGCTCCGCGCCGGACCATTCCTTCTCGGCAAAGCCGCGGCTTGTCACCATCCAGTCGTAGAAGCCCTCGAAGGTCTGGCCGCGCTTGGTGCCGTCGTTGAACAGCTTCGTGCGCCCGCTCTCGTCCTTCTCGTCCAGAATGGGCTTGTAGGCCTCGAACGGCGTGCCCGCCTCCGGCAGCACCAGAAGCGCCGGACCCTTGCCGTTGAGGCGGGTGACCTGAAGATAGCCGCCGTCCAGCCCGATGTAGGGGTCGGCAAAGCTGGCCTGTTCGTGCGCCTCTTCAAGAGAGCGGCCGCTGAGAATATTATCGAACACCATCGGCAGGCCAAGCCCGCCGATCTCGACAGCGCGCTTAGCGCGGTTGGTGAGCGGAAGCGCAGGGCCAGCTGGCCGTTTTCCACCACCCAGCGCCGCTCGACCTTAAGCGGCAGGTCCGCAGGCAAGGCCGCCGACACATCGCTCGCCGCCAGCACCGGGCCGGTTGCCGCCAGCGGCGTCACGGGAAGACGTTTATAAGCCGTCGCGTAATCGCGCCACTCGGTCTCACCGGCCAATCGCAGCCTGAGGTCGATATCGCCCAGATGATAGAAACCATCGCCCTGCCGCTCCTTCTGGCGGTGCGAGGGCGCGAAATCGAAGCCGCCCGCACCCTTTGGCGCAAGGAGACGAGAGTTTGCGATGCCCGGTCGAGAACAACCGTGAAATCCCGCGTTTCCAGCTGAATCTGGCTGACTGTCGCCTCGACCTGCGTCGCGGCGAGAACGGGCGAGCAGGGCATTGCCACCCCTGCGGCCAGCATGACCAGCGCGGCCGCAACGCCGCCGCGTACCCAGTTCGTGCGCTTCATGATTTCCCCTGTCTTCAAGCTCTTGCGCTGTTCACATGTATATATTGTCTGAGTGTATACAGTATCGCATTTCGGTCAAGCTGACCGGCTTCCGGGCAAGCGCTGCAGCACATGCCCAATTTCCCCAATATATGAGATATCATCCGAACATATGAAATGACCCTTGCCATGCGTCGATATTTTGTATGACTATACGATCAGGGGAGAAGACCATGATCGCATCAAGCCTGCAGCCGCGCCAGCATTTCCAAAACTCACGCTGCCTGATTGCGGCATCCAGCATTTCCGCCTTCGCGCAGGGGCGACGCGCATGAAGGCGGCATCGGTTATCGATTATCGCGAACTGGCCCGCGCCCGTTTGCCGAAATTCCTGTTCGAATATATTGATGGCGGCTCCTACGCCGAGGTGACGCTGCGGCGAAACATCACGGATCTGGAGGCCGTCGCCCTGCGCCAGCGCGTGCTGCGCGATGTCTCGAAAATCGATCTCACGACCACCCTCTTCGGCCAGAATTTTTCCATGCCGGTGGCGCTCGCCCCCATCGGCCTGGCGGGCATGAACGCCCGGCGCGGCGAGCGGCAGGCCGTGCGCGCGGCGGAGAAGGCGGGCATCCCCTTCATTCTCTCCACCGTCTCCGCCTGCCCGCTGGCGGAAGTCGCGAAAGCCGCCGCGAAGCCTTTCTGGTTCCAGCTCTACATGATCCGCGATCGCGGCTTCATGAAGGATCTGCTGGCCGAGGCCGCCGCGATCGGCTGCCCCACCCTCGTCTTCACCGTGGACATGCCGGTGCCGGGCTCGCGCTACCGGGATTACCGCTCCGGCCTTGCGGGCGCGCCCGGCCTCATGGGCTCTCTCCGCCGCATGGGGCAGGCGATCCTGCACCCGCGCTGGGCATGGGATGTGGGCATTTGCGGCCGCCCCCATGCGCTCGGCAACGTCGCCCCCGTGCTCGGCAAGAACACCGGCCTTGAGGATTTCTTCGCGTGGATGCGGAATAATTTTGAGCCCAACGTGGGCTGGCACGACATCGAGTGGATCCGCTCCCAGTGGAAGGGCTCCATCGTCATCAAGGGCATCCTCGACAGGCAAGACGCCCGGCTGGCGCTGGAAGCGGGGGCGGACGGCATCGTCGTCTCCAACCACGGCGGCCGCCAGCTGGACGGCACGTTATCGAGCGCGCGGGCGCTGCCGCCGATCGCCGATGAAGTGGGCGGGCGCATGACCATTCTTGCCGATGGCGGCATCCGCTCCGGGCTGGATGTGGTGCGGATGCTGGCGCTGGGCGCAAACGGCGTCATGCTCGGCCGGGCCTGGGCCTACGCGCTGGCGGCGGGCGGCGAGAAGGCGATCACCCACATGCTGGGCCTGATGCGGGCGGAGATGAACGTCGCCATGGCGCTGACCGGCACCACCCGCATCGCGGAGATCAGCAAGCATCATCCATGAAATCCGGGGGGTGCATGAGGCGGCTGGCCGGGCTCGCGCTGATGTTTATCGCCGCCTCCGCCGTTATGCTCGCCCCCACATCTGCTTGCGCCCGCGAGAACGCGCGGCATTTCACGCTGGGGGCGGACAGGCGCGCCTACAACGACGCGCGCGGCCACGGCTGGGAAGATGCCAACCGGTTCTCGGTCAAAGTACCGGAGGGCAATTACCGCGTCACCCTTGCCTTCGGCGGCGCGGAGGCGTCGGACACCACGGTCAAGGCCGAAGGCCGCCGGTTGATGGTTGAGAGCCTCCCACACCGGCAAGGGCGAAACCGCGACGCGCAGCTTCATCGTCAACGTGCGGACGCCCGCGCTGGGTGCGCCGCCCGAAAATGCGCCGGGCGGCGCGGCCGTGCGGCTCAAGCCCCGCGAGATCGGCAGCCCCACGTGGGACGACCGGCTGACGCTGGAATTTTTAGGCAGCGCCCCGCGAGTGACCGCCATCGCCATCGAGCCCATTGATGTGCCGACGGTATATCTCCTCGGCGATTCCACCGTTACCGACCAGACCGCCGAGCCCGCCGCCAGTTGGGGGCAGATGCTCCCCCGGTTTTTCGCGCCGACGATCGCCGTCGCCAACCATGCGGAGATCCGGCGAGACGCTGAAATCCTTCCTCGCGGAGTTGCGGCTCGACAAGGCGCTCTCCCGCATGAAGCCGGGGGACTGGGTGCTCATCAGTTCGGCCACAACGACCAGAAGGCGCAGTGGCCGCAAACCTATGCGGAGGCCGAAACCACCTACCGCGCCTATTTGCGTGCTTACATCGCCGAGGTGCGGCGGCGGGGCGCAACGCCCCTTCTCGTCACCTCGCCCGAGCGGCGAAATTTTGACAGCCGGGGCAAAATCACGCCCAGCCATGGCCGCTACCCGGACGCGGTGCGGGCGGTGGCACACGAAGAAAGGGTCGGCCTCATCGACCTCACCCCCATGACCATCGCCTTTTACGAAGTACTGGGGCCGCAGCGTGCACCCCTTGCCTTCAACGACGACGGCCGCGACCGCACCCACCACAACAACTACGGCGCTTACGAGCTGGCGCGGATGGTGGCCTCCCGGCTTTTCGAGGCCGACCCGAAACTGGCCCGGCACCTGCTGCACAAGGCGCGGGACTATGACCCCGCCAACCCTTCGCCGCCCGAAGCCTTCCGCCTGCCCGCAAGCACGGCCCGCAGCGCCCGCCGCCCGGATGGAGACTGACATGCTGAACCGCCGCGCCTTTCTTCATGGAAGCCTCGCCATCGGCGTCGCCGCCCCCGCGCTGGCGCGGGAAGCCCTCCGAACCCGTCCATGCGACCCTCGACCTCTGGCCCGGCCGCCCGCCAGGCGGCAGCGCGTCACCGTCACCCAGCGCGCCGTGCGCCGCAGGCTGGATTCCCCGCCCGATGACCTTGCCTTTTACGGCATCACCCGGCCGACGCTGACACTGGTGCGCCCCGCCAGCCCCAATGGCATGGCGCTGCTGCTGGTGCCGGGCGGCGGTTACGAGCGGATCGCCACCGCGCCGGACGGCGGCCCCATCGCCCATCACTTCGCCGAACGCGGCTTCCTCGTCGGCACGCTCCTCTATCGCCTGCCCTACGACGGCTGGGCCGCAGGCCGCGCCGTTGCAGGACGCCCAGCGCGCCTTCCGCCTGCTGGCGCGGGAGAGCGGGGCCGCAAGCGAAGGTGGGCGTCATCGGCTTTTCGGCGGGCGGGCATCTGGCGATTCATGCTTGCCAGCGAATTCTCCGAGCAAACCTACGCGCGGGTCGATGGCGAGGACGACCGCCCCCGCCCGCCCTGCCTTT